>DIZT01000121.1 GCA_002427975.1 Micrococcaceae bacterium UBA6021
TGCTCTACACCGTAGTAGGCACTAGGGCTGGAGCTGGATGACGCTTGCCGGTTCGCCCGGCGCGCCGGGGCGGATAGCTGTCAAATCGGGGGGAGCGGAGTTGATATGGCCCCGATTCCCGTTACTTTGGAATAGATGGTTGAACAACTTGCAGAAACCCAGACAAGTCCGAGGCTCGAAGCAGAATTCCACCAACCAACCCCGAATGACGGGCAGTCCCTGTGGCGCATGGCCAGGGATTCGAAGGTCCTCGACCTGAACTCGTCCTACTCCTACCTGCTGTGGTGCCGTGACTTCGCCGCGGCCTCGATCATGGCCACGGTGGACGGCGAACCGGCCGGTTTCATCACCGGTTACATGCGCCCCGGTGAGCCCGGCACCTTGATGGTGTGGCAGGTGGCCGTGGACGAGGCGTTCCGCGGCAGGAAACTGGCGGCCTCGATGCTTGACCGGCTGGCGATACAGGTGGACGCCAGCCGTGTTGAAACGACAATTACCGCCGATAACGAAGCCTCGATCCGGCTGTTCGCCGGATTCGCCACACGGCGTAGAGCGGCGTTGGAACGCCGGCCACTCTTCACCCGGGACCTGTACCCGGACGGGCATGACACCGAGTTTCTCTACCGGATCGGTCCGCTGGACTGATCCGACGCAATAGATGAAGGAAGCCTTTCCATGACAGACATTTTCGAAACACTTGAATCAGAGGTCCGAAGTTACAGCCGCAGCTGGCCTGCCGTTTTCGAGCGCGCCAACGGCAGCTCACTGACCAGCGAGGACGGGCGAACCTATCTGGACTTCTTCTCCGGCGCTGGCGCACTGAACTACGGCCACAACAACCCTGCCCTCCTGCAGCCGCTCCTCGAATACCTGGTCAGCGGCGCCGTGGTGCATTCGCTGGATATGAAGACTCCGGCCAAACGGAAGTTCCTGCGGACGTTCCAGGATGTCATCCTCAAACCGCGGAATCTCGACTACAAAGTCATGTTCCCCGGACCGACCGGCACTAACTCCGTGGAAGCGGCGCTGAAACTTGCCCGCAAGGTCACCGGCCGCCAGCACATCCTCAGCTTCACCAATGCGTTTCACGGAATGACCCTGGGGTCACTGTCGGTCACCGGTAATTCGATGAAGCGCAAGGGCGCCGGCATCCCGCTGACCAACAGCTCCAAGATCCCCTATGACGATTACTTCGACGGCGAGACGGCCGACTTCCTCTGGCTTGAGCGCGTGCTTGAGGACAGCGGTTCCGGCGTTGACAAGCCGGCCGCTGTGATCGTGGAGACCGTCCAGGGCGAGGGCGGCCTGAACGCAGCCCGGGCGGAGTGGCTGCGCGGACTGTCCGAACTGTGCGAGAGGTACGGGATCCTGCTGATCGTCGACGACGTGCAGGCGGGCTGCGGCCGCACCGGAACCTTCTTCAGCTTCGAAGAGGCCGGCATCACTCCGGACATCGTCTGCCTGTCCAAGTCCATTTCCGGCTTCGGACTCCCGCTGGCACTGACCCTGTTCCGTCCGGAATTGGACATCTGGAGCCCGGGCGAGCACAACGGTACTTTCCGCGGCCACAACCCTGCGTTCGTCACCGGCACAGCCGCACTGGAGACCTACTGGAGCGATGGCGCCTTCCAGAAGCAGGTAGGTGCGCGGATCGTCCAGCTGCACGAAGGACTGGAGCGCATCGCCGCATCGGTCGAGGGCGCCAGCGTCCGCGGCCGCGGGCTGTTGTCCGGGGTCATCTTCGCGGACCTGGAAACGGCCGGGAAGATTGCCGCCGAAGCCTACGAGCGCGGTCTCCTGGTGGAGACTTCCGGCCCGGAGAGCGAAGTAGTCAAACTGATGCCCGCCCTGACCATCAGTGCTGAGGACCTGGACCGTGGCCTCGACATCCTGATGGAAGCGACCCGCGCAGTCGCTGGTGTCCCTGAACTCGCCGGAGCGCTCTGAACCGCCCCGGATAGCAGTAAACAAACCGAGCAGATTGAGGATCACCCATGATTGTCACCAACCTGACCGATCTGAATGAGACCGAACGCGACGTGAAGTCCGAGACCTGGCGCAGCCGCCGTATGATCCTGGCGGGAGAGGGCGTGGGGTTTTCCTTCCACGACACTGTCATCTACGCCGGCACAAGCTCCACTTTCCACTATGCCAACCACGTGGAGGCCGTGTACTGCGTGCAGGGCGAGGGGACATTGACCAACGAGGTCACCGGGGACGTCCACGATCTTCGGGACGGCACCATGTACCTTCTGGACGGCAATGAAAAGCACACTGTTCAAGCCGAATCTGAGCTGCGGATGGCATGCGTGTTCAATCCGCCGGTCACTGGACGTGAGGTCCACGACGAAAACGGGGTATACCCACTCGTCGAAGCAGCGCCGACCAGCTGACTCCGGTAGGAAAACTGCAAGGTGGACCGAGGTCGACAGTTGCTCGGATCTGACGTTTACATTCATCAGAGCCGGGTGAACTTCAAGCCCGGATTCGAGGGCAAGCCGGACAAAGTTACGCTGACGGACTTCACTGACCGCTACGGAATCGGGGCTTGAGGACCAATGCTCGGAAAAGTCACGCTTAGACCGGGTGTCGGGAAAGGATCGTCTACCGATACCCGGCCGCGAGGAACGAAACGCGGTAAATCCCTGCCGATAAGCCGTGTTGGGAAACAACGACGAAAACCCTAGTGACAACAGGATCGACGTGCTCAAGAACAAAATTGCCCGCCAGATCAGGGAAGACCAATCACTAACGTGACTTTCCCGAGCATTGGTCCTCACCCCCTAGGTGGAGAACGATTTGGCTTTCCTGGTCACCGGGACGGCTTCGTTTCCGGTGTGACGCGTTGCAGCAGTGCGTTGTGTACCTCCTGCAACGTGCTGCTGCGGGCCTCTGCTGTGGCCAGCCTGGTCGCCGCCTCTGACGCGTCTTGGACGGCTGTCCGCTCTGCTGCGCGTGCCGCTTCCAGCTGGTCGCCCATGTCGGCCAGCTGACTGCCCATGTCGGTGAGCCGGGATTCGAGCTCGGCCATCCTGTCCGTGAATTCGACGCCGGCCGCGTCCTTCTCCGCGGTCACGCGGTCGAGGTCTGACACCAACTCGGCGATCTCAACGTCCTTGTCCTTACGCTCCTGCGCCCAGGCTGCTTCCACGGCGGCGTGGCGTTCGGCCGCCATGGTGGAGGCTTCTGCCCAGCATGTTCCTGCCAGGCGGGCAGCCTGCTCCAGGAGGGCCGCGGGCGTTGCGGCGACCTGCCCGCCGGCTGCGTGCTTTTCCTCTGACCATTCTTTGAGGTAGCGGGTGGAGTCGGCGTTGCTGACGCCGGCTGCGGCGCGCACCGTCGAGACCGTGGGGCGGCGCTCGGCACTGATCTGCTCGGCGGCAGCGTACACACGGTCTTTCACACTCAACGTCATGGCGGAGTCTCTCCAAGAAATAGGAATAGTAGTAGGAGTAGTAGTAATGAAACTACTACTGAACTTAGCAACTATTAGAAAGGCGGTTCGGAGTCGGGGGCGCTGCCCCAGCCGCCGGAGCCGCCGCCGGCTGCAGGTGTCGCCCAGGGGTCATCCTTCGGTGGTTCCTGGCCTGTCTGGGTGGCCGTGCCCTGGTTGCCGAAGCCGCCGCCGGCGGCAGGTGTCGCCCAGGGGCGATGGGTGGGCTTTGTGTCTGTCGACGCTCCAGCCGGCGACTATTCCGCAGCCGACCATTGGTCGCTGACCGGGTAAACCATCTGCTGGGCACCGGCTACAACGCCAACCAGATGAGCTACGACCTCGCCAGGCTGCGCCGCAACGGCCTCATCGAACGCCGGCCACACAGCAACACCTACATTCTCACCACCGAAGGCCAGCGCGTCGCCCTGTTCTACACCAAGGTCCACAACCGGTTCCTGCGCCCCCTCCTGGCAGCCGACAAACCGCCGGCACCGGCACCACTACGCCAAGCGCTGGCAACCATCGACCGCCACATCAACGGCTACATCGACGAAGCCCGGATGAAAAACGCTGCCTAAAACTCAAGACAAACATCAAAGTTCTGACCACCAAGGAACGCTAGGGTTGGTTTCGAGGACGAGTTGGAAGAATTGGTGGGCTTTGCTGCCTCTGCCTTCCCACCAGCTGATGTAGCCGATAGGGGCGGAGTGTTGGATGCTGGTTCCGGCGGGACTCTAGCCCTCGTCACGCAGGCAGGATGCCACTTAAGCTTGGTGCCATGACCACGGCCGTTCACGCGAATTCCTTCGGCTCCCGCGTCGCCGAGGCGGTGCAGACCCTCACCCCGGGGTATTTCGCCCTCACTATGGCCAGCGGGATCATTTCGGTGGGGCTCGAGCTCGAAGGCTTCCACGTGCTCTCGGCGGCACTCCTCGTGGTCTGCTCGGCCTCCTACACAGTGATCCTCGCGCTCAGCCTCGTGCGTCTGGTCAGGTTCCGCGAGGATATGCGCCGCGACTTCATGGACCCCGGCCGGGCGTTCGGCTTCTTCACCTTCATCGCCGGGACGGATGTGCTCGGCGTGCGGCTCGGGATGGCGGGGTGGCCGGGTGCGACAGCGCTGCTCCTCGGTGTCGCGGTGCTCGCCTGGGTGGTGCTCGGCTACATCGTGCCGTGGACGGCTGTGCTGGGCCGGGACGAGCGGCCCGTGGTCAAGGACGCTAACGGCACGTGGTTCATCTGGTGCGTGGCGAGCCAGTCCGTGGCGGTCGCGGCGGCGTCCGTCGAGCCCCTCGCCGGGCCGGACTGGCGCGCTGCCTTGGCGATCGTCGCCGTCGTGGCCTGGTCGGTGGGGCTCATCCTGTATGCCGCGGTGGGGATCTTCGTCTCGCTGCGGCTCATGACCTACCCCATCCGGCCGGAGGACTTCCGCCCGCAGTACTTCGTGGCCATGGGCGCCATGGCGATTAGCGTCCTCGCCGGAGCGCGGATCGTCGAGATGGCCGACGCGCCCATGGTGGACGCGACGCGGGGGCTCGTGGCCGGCTCGTCCGTAGTGTTCTGGTCCTTCGCCTCATGGCTCTTCCCCGCGCTCCTCGCGGCCGGGTGGTGGAGGCACGTGATCCACCGCGTGCCGCTGGCCTTCGAGCCCGGGCTCTGGAGCGTCATCTTCCCCCTTGGCATGTACGCCGTAGCCAGCATTTATCTGGGGCGCACGGACCGTCTGCCCATTGTCGCTTTTATCGGCCGCACCGAGCTGTGGGTGGCTGTCGCAGCGTTCCTCGCCACCTTTGCCGGGATGCTCTTGCACCTGTGGGCCACACTCGTGCGCCCGGGCATGCGGCCCCGAGCGCCGGGCACGGCTCGGCCGCGGCTGGGTCCCGGTGCCGGGACGCCAGAGCGTCGGGAGCCCGGAACGCCGGAACGCTAGACGGAGGGACGCTGACCGCCCGTTCCTCCTGGGGTGAATCTTCTATATCTGT
>DIZT01000123.1 GCA_002427975.1 Micrococcaceae bacterium UBA6021
GACGCGGAGTTCAACGAGATCTTCGCTCGGCTGCCCTCGCATCGGGACCGGGCACTGGTGGCTTTCTACGTCTCCACCGGGGCCCGCGCCTCGGAGTTGCTCTCGGTCACTCAGGGCGGTGTCGATCCTGGTCGCCAGCTGATCACGGTGGTGCGTAAGGGAACTGGCGCTTCGCAACAGCTCCCGGCCTCCACGGACGCGTTCGTGTGGTTGCGGCTTTACCAGCTGGAACGTGACGGGGTCGTCCCGACCGGACGCCGTGAGCCGCTGTGGTGGACGTTGCGATCTCCTGCTCGCCCGCTGACTTACCACGCGGTGCACCGCATGTTCGAGCGGGTGAATGTGCGGGCCGGGACGGCGGCGACGTTGCACTCTTTGCGGCACACAGCCGCCTACCGGATGGCTGAGGATCCGGCCCTGCCGCTGACCGATGTCCAGCTCGTGCTGGGTCATGCCCAGCTGACGACTACTCAGCTCTACCTGACACCGCGCAAAGAAGATGTGATCCGCCGGGTGCTGGCCCATCATGCCGAGCAAACCAGGCGTGCAGCCGAGCGTGTGGTTCCGGTTCCCGCTCCGGGTTACCGGCCCGAGACCCTCCAGGTTCTATTCGGCGGTAGCCCCTCATGAGCCTGCTCGTCGACGACGAGACAACCGCGCTGAGCGTGCAATCCAGCCGGGCCGAGTCGACCCGAGCCGACTACCCACCGCGTCTTGTCCCGGGTTCGTGGGCTGCGACCCGACGATCGCGTCAGGAGGTCTTGGCCGAGGGATTGAGCGTGTCGGCGTTCCTCGAGTCCGAGGGGAAGCGGCGCGGCAAGGGTGGCGTCGGCCTGCGATTGCTGCTCGACTGGTTGGCCGATCAGCCCGGGCGAAGTTGGCAGGAACGTTGGCAATCCAGCGGAGCCGATGCGGCCGGCCGCGCGTGGCGGGCGATCCCGTCGTCATGGCTGGACGAGCGAGGCCATGGTCCGTGGCGTCGCGAGGCCCTGATCGAGGCGCTACCCGTGGTGATCAGCGCGGACCTGGTGCGGCCCTCGATGACCTGGCTGGTGGGTGGCGGTCTGGCTCGAGGTGGCCTGTTGGTCCGCAACCTTTCCGAGTCGCGCGATCCGCAGGGCTTCGCCCGGTTGCGGGAGTTGTGTGAGGCCGATGATGGCGTCTCGATCACGGTCACCAAGCAGGTGGCCTACCGAAGCGCGCTCATCCTCGCAGCCAAGGGTGGCACCCTGGGACAGGTCATGGTCGGCGACATGGTGGAACTATTTGCCGCTGAGGATCAAGTTCTGGTCAACCCTTCCATTGGCCGCACCGCGTACTACCGGATCTTGCGTGACTTGGGGGTCTTTGGTGCGGGGACACCGGCGATGCTGCGAGGACTACAAACCGTTGGCCAGCGGACCCCCGAGGAGTTGATCGACCGATACGGTCTCGCCTGCCGTCCGGTCCGCGACCTGCTGGTGGACTACCTGCGCGAACGGCAGCCGGCGCTGGACTACACCAGCTTGGACTCGTTGTCCTGCATGCTGGGGATGCGGTTTTGGGCCGACATTGAGGAACATCATCCGGGCATCGACAGCTTGCGGCTTCCGCGCGAGGTCGCCGATGACTGGAAGCGCCGGTTGCGCACGATCACCAAGATGACCACCAACGAGGTCGGTGAGAAGGTCCGAGTCGCCGTGCCGCGGATCAACTACCGGGAGTGCCTGACCCCGGTGCGAGCGTTCTACCTGGACCTCGCTCACTGGGCTGTTGACCAGCCAAGTCGGTGGGGTCCTTGGGTGGCGCCCTGCCCCATCGGGGAAGAGGAGATCAACCGCCGCAAGGCCAAACGGCAGCGGAAATCCCGGATGGACTCCCGCACCCGGGAACGACTGCCCGCTCTGCCGATCCTGGTGCGCAGCACCGACCAACGGCGAAGGACCGCAATGAGCCTGCTCGAGGCGGCCCGTGGCACCCAACCCGGGCAGTCGTTCACGGTTGAGGGAACCACCCTGACCCGTCCGATCATCACCCGCGGTGCGGTCGACAAGGTCTGGGCCCAGGATCCTGCCACCGGCAAACGCCGAGATCTGTCCCGCGAAGAGGACCACGCGTTCTGGGTTTGGGCCATCGTCGAAGTGTTGCGCGCCACCGGAATCCGTATTGAGGAGCTGCTCGAACTCAGCCATCACGCCCTGGTGCAGTACCGGCTCCCCACCAGCGGTGAGCTCGTGCCACTGCTTCAGATCCTGCCGTCCAAAACCGACACGGAAAGACTGCTCGTGGTCAGTCCCGAGCTCGCAGAGGTCCTCGCCGCGATCATCGCCCGACTGCGGGACAGCACCGGAGCCGTCCCCCTGGTGGCGGCCTACGACGGACGCGAACGACTCTGGTCACCTCCGGCGCCGCTGCTGTTCCAGCGTCGCATCGGCACCGAGCATCGGGGGATCGCCGTGGGCGCCGTCGGGAAACTTCTGTCCGGTGCTCTTGCGCACAGCGGCCTGATCGATCCGGCCGACGGGCAGCCGCTGCACTACACCTGTCTCTTAT
>DIZT01000232.1:0-2048 GCA_002427975.1 Micrococcaceae bacterium UBA6021
TCGCTCTTGTAGACGCGGACGTGGTTGAGCTTAACCATGGTGCTCCTTGTTAATGCTGTGAGTGGGTGGCTTTGACGTGGGAAAGGCTGCGGTTCAGATGCATGGTGGTGGCTGCCTCGGCGAGCCTGGCGTTGCCTGCGGCGATGGCTTCGGCGATCGCCGCATGCTCGACGGCGGCCGCGTGCAGACGCGGAGCGTCATCGGCAGCAAGACGGCGGACGCGGACCAGATGGACACGCAGGCTGCGCATCGCCTGCGCGAGGTATGAGTTGGAGATGGCGGCGTCGATCGCCTCATCAAGCCGGCCCACCAGCGCGTAGTACTCATGCCGGGCGGGATCGGTGTCGCTGATCAGCTCCGGCGCCCGCAGGAGATCGGCGTGGAGTTTCTCAAAGACCGCGTGCTCGCCGCGTTCGGCAGCGAGCGCTGCTGCCTTGCCCTCCAGGGTTTCGCGGAGCTCGAACATCTCGTCGATGTCCTCCAGCGAGATATCGGTGACGACGACGCCGCGGCCGCCTGCCGCCGTCGTCAGTCCTTCTGCGCTGAGCCGGCTCAGCGCCTCCCGGACGGGAGTACGTGAGACGCCCAGGCGCTCCGACTGCTCCACTTCGGCGAGGACCGTTCCGGGCGTCAGGCGCCATTCGATAATGTCTTCGCGAAGCGTTGCATAGGCTTTGTCGCTGGCCCGCATGGTCCCTCCCTTCAAAGTGCTGATGAGCATCAGTGTATACATTAATTGCCGTATTGCCCAGCAAAAGCTCGGTAATCGGCGGAATAGTCTCGCTCATGTATACAGAACCCTTGTCGGGAGCGTGTTGCCCGCATAGCATGGTGGCAACACAGTGACGTGGACGGGAGCCCATGATGGTCAGCGGAAATTACCGGCAAGCATATTCGCGCAGCATCAAACAGAAGGACGCCTTCTGGCTCGAGGCAGCAGGCGGCGTGACCTGGTCAAGGACTCCGGAAACCGCGCTGGATGGATCAGCCGCCCCGCTGTTCCGCTGGTTTCCGGACGGCGTGCTCAACACCAGCTACAACGCCCTGGACCGCCACGTTGAGGCCGGCCGCGGGGACCAGGCTGCACTCGTCTACGACTCCGCGATGCTGGGGGTTAAGCGCACGTACAGTTACACCGAACTGACCGGCCTTGTGGCGCGGTTCGCGGGTGTGCTGCGCTCGCAGGGAGTCCGCAAAGGGGACAGGGTGGTCATCTACATGCCCATGATTCCCGAGGCCGCCATCGCGATGCTGGCGACGGCGCGGCTCGGGGCGGTGCATTCGGTGGTCTTCGGCGGATTCGCGCCCAAGGAGCTTGCTGCCCGCATCAAGGATGCCGGCCCGTCCGCGATCGTCACGGCGTCCGGCGGGATTGAGCCCTCGCGCCGGGTGGAGTATCTGCCCGCGGTTGCCGAAGCGCTCGAACTCGCCGGCGCAGGGCAGACGCCTGTCATTGTCAAGGACCGGGAAGGCTTTGTGCAGGCAGCTTCCGGGCACCCGGGCTGGCTCGACTGGGACCGGTGTATGGATGAGGCCACCCCCGCGGCAGCCGTGGACGTCGCAGCAACCGACCCCCTCTACATCCTCTACACCTCGGGCACCACCGGCACGCCCAAGGGCGTGGTGCGGGACAACGGCGGCCATGCGGTCGCGCTCAGCTGGACCATGGCGAACATCTACGACGTCGGTCCGGGTGACGTGATGTGGACGGCGTCCGACGTCGGCTGGGTGGTGGGCCATTCCTACATTGTTTATGGCCCGTTGCTGGCCGGTGCCACCACGGTCCTCTACGAGGGCAAGCCGGTGGGGACCCCTGATGCGGGGGCATTCTGGCGCGTGGTGCAGGACCACAAGGTCAACGTCCTGTTCACGGCGCCCACGGCCCTGCGCGCGATCCGCAAGGCTGATCCCCAGGCGGCAGAGCTGGCCCGGTACGACACCTCCACCCTGCGCACCCTCTTTGCGGCCGGCGAGCGGCTGGACACGGATACGTACCGCTGGGCGGGTGAGGTCCTGCGTGTTCCGGTGGTGGACCACTGGTGGCAGAC
>DIZT01000232.1:2179-2919 GCA_002427975.1 Micrococcaceae bacterium UBA6021
GGGGGAGGAGGGCAACATTGTCCTGGGGCTTCCGCTGCCTCCCGGTACCCTTACCACCCTGTGGCAGAACGATGACCGCTATGTGTCCTCGTACCTGGCGGCATTCGAAGGCAGCTACGCCACCGGCGACAGTGGCTACCGGGATGCCGATGGCTACGTCTTCGTGATGGGCCGGACTGACGACATCATCAACGTTGCCGGTCACCGGCTGTCCACCGGCGCGATTGAGCAGGTCATCGCAAGCCACCCCGCCGTGGCCGAATGTGCCGTGATCGGCGTGGCGGATCCCCTTAAAGGCCAACGGGCCAGCGGCTACGTGGTGCTCAAAGCAGGCGTCACCGCCGGGGAAGACGAGCTGGTCCGCGAGCTGATCGCCCTTGTCAGGAAAAACATCGGACCGGTGGCGGATTTCAAGCACGCCACCGTGGTCGAGGCACTCCCCAAGACGAGGTCCGGAAAGATCCTGCGCAAGACCATGCGGCAAATCGCCGACGGCGAAGAGTACGTGGTGCCCTCCACGATTGAGGATCCGGACGTGATCGGGCAGCTGCTGGGTGTGCTCCGGCCAAAAGGCGCCGTTTAGTACTGCAGTCGCGTCTAATTCGGGCTCTATCGGCGGTTTAACAGGACTTTCCGCCCGGAGCCTCCTGAGCGTTGGTGGTGAGTAATGGAAGAAAGCCGTGAACTGATCGGGCAGCGGTTTATCACTGGAACATCCCCTGCTGTCTCTTATACACATC
>DIZT01000274.1:0-18436 GCA_002427975.1 Micrococcaceae bacterium UBA6021
GTCACCGGCAAGTCACCGTCCCAGCTGTACAAGGGCCTGACCGACCAGTTCGGCGCCCCCGTCTATGCGCGCATTGATGCCGCAGCCACGCGGGAGCAGAAGGCGGCACTCGGCAAGCTCTCGCCGTCGGACGTCACGGCAACTGAACTGGCAGGCGAAACGATCACCGCCAAGCTGACCGAGGCGCCCGGCAACGGCGCATCGATCGGCGGGCTCAAGGTGGTTACCGAAAACGCCTGGTTCGCCGCGCGCCCGTCCGGGACCGAGGACGTCTACAAGATCTACGCCGAGTCCTTCAAGGGCGAGGAGCACCTCAAGCAGGTGCAGGCCGAAGCCAAGGCGCTGGTGGACGGCGTGATCGCCTAACCTGCCGAGGCACCTGGCGACACGCTAAATACCCCGCGACACAGAAATGCGCTGGCGCTCCGGAAATTCCAGAGGCGCCAGCGCATTTGCGTGTCGTCAGTCTGAAGCGGGTGTGACTAGACGGTGCGGACAACGTCCTCGTAGGTGAACTTGGGCTTCGCTGCGCCCCAGGCGTCTTCACCGGGCTGGCCGATGTTGACCACCAGGAAGCTCTTCTGGTCGCCGCCCGGGAAGAACGCGGCGTCGATGGCGCTGAAGTCGGCTCCGGTCATCGGGCCTGCGGCGAGGCCGAGGGACCGGACGGCCAGGATGAAGTAGCCGGCCTGCAGGTGGGCGTTGTTGTTGCCGGTGGACGCGGCAAGGTCCGGGGCGGCGTCGTACATGGCCTTGGGAGCGTTGTACTCGGGGAGGAAGTTGTCCCACTGCTCGGCCCAGGCGGTGTCGTAGCTGAGGACGGCGACCAGCGGCGCGGCGGCGGTCTTGGCCTTGTTGCCGTTGGCCAGGGTGTCAACGAGCAGGGCGCGGGCCTCGTCCGAGCGGACGTAGGTCACGCGGAGGGGCTGGGAGTTGAATGCCGTCGGGCCGAACTTGGTGAGCTCGTAGATGGCGCGGGCCTGGTCCTCGGTCACCTCGCCGGTGAAGGAGTTGGCGGTGCGTGCCTCGGCAAAAATAGCGTCGACGGCGGCCGAATCGATAACCGCTTCTTCGTGGGCAATAGTCATGGGCGTACCTTTCGCTGGGCCCGCTCATCGCAAATGATGGCCGGCGGTCTGCTTTCCCTAGTTGAAACTTCAAGCACACCCGCCCTCTTCCCTCCACGCGCGTGACGTTCACCACACTGGAGCGGCGCGGTACTGTTGCACCGGAAGATCCCAGCCCCAGCGGCAACCCCCTTGAAAGGCCCCGACCATGAGCATGCTCGGAATGAAATGGAAGCTCCACGGCACCGGCAAATCGATCAAGCCCGGCCACGTGGTTGCTCCGGATGAGCGCCTGGCCTGGCCCCTAACCATCGGCGTGGGCATGCAGCACGTGGTGGCCATGTTCGGAGCCACGTTCCTGGTGCCCATCATTACCGGGATGCCGCCGGCCACCACCCTGTTCTTCTCGGGCATCGGCACGCTGCTGTTCCTGGTCATCACCAAGGGGCGCGTGCCCAGCTACCTCGGCTCCAGCTTCGCGTTCATCGCGCCCATCATGGCGTCCCAGCAGCAGTTCGGCGTGCCCGGCGCGCTGGGCGGAGTGGTGCTCGCCGGCGTCGCACTGGCCCTGATCGGTGCGATCGTGCAGAAGTTCGGCGCCGGCTGGATCAACCGGCTGATGCCGCCGATCGTCACGGGCGCCATCGTTGCGCTGATCGGGCTGAACCTTGCCCCCGCCGCCAAAATGAATTTCGACGCCGCCCCGCTCACCGCTGTCATCACGCTGGCCACCATCATCCTGGTCAGTGTCCTGTTCCGGGGAATCATCGGCCGCCTCAGCATCCTCGTGGGCGTGGTGGTGGGCTACGTGGTGGCCATGCTGCGCGGCGAAGTGAGCTACGACAAGATGGAAGCCGCCTCCTGGATCGGCCTCCCGCACTTCCAGACGCCGGAATTCCATGTGGGCGTGCTTGGTCTCTTTGTGCCCGTGGTGCTGGTCCTCGTGGCCGAGAACATCGGGCACGTTAAGTCCGTGGCGGCCATGACAGGCCAGAACCTCGACGGCGTCTCCGGCCGCGCGCTGATGGCCGACGGTGCCGCCACGGTCTTGGCCGGCTTCGGCGGCGGTTCCGGCACCACCACCTACGCGGAGAACATCGGCGTTATGGCTGCCACCAAGGTGTATTCGACGGCGGCCTACTGGGTTGCCGGCATCTTCGCCATTGTGCTGAGCTTCTCGCCGAAGTTCGGCGAACTGATTGCCACGGTGCCGCAAGGCGTGCTGGGCGGCGCCGCCACCATGCTCTACGGCATGATCGGCATCCTGGGTGTCAAGATCTGGGTCCAGAACAAGGTGAACTTCTCCAATCCGGTAAACCTGACCACCGCCGCCGTCGCCCTGATCATCGGCATCGCCGACTACACCTGGACCGTCGGTGACCTGAAATTCACCGGGATCGCGCTCGGCTCGGCGGCCGCCATGGTGATTTACCACGGCATGAAGGCCATCGCGAAGGCCCGGGGCTCGGTGGCCGAACCGGAAACCGATCAGGCGGGCCTGCCTCCCGCCGTGAAGGCCGCCGTCAACGCGGCAGCGAAACGCGCACCGAAGAAGCGCTGACCTTTTCCGGCACCGGGTCAGGCTCCTGCCTCAGGTCGCTGCCTCAGGCTGCGTGGCCGCCGCCGATGAACGGTCCGGGCGGCGTGCCGATGCCGAAAACGGGCCCGGCTTCCGGGCGCTTGGGGGCCAGCGCCGCTTCTGCCGGGTGCCTCAACTGGCGGATCACCCACGGAACCAGGTATTCACGTGCCCAGATGAGGTCCTCCGCCCTGGCATCCTTCCAGCTGCGCGCCAGCGGCGGTTTGGGTTCCAGCGGCACCAGGGTGTGCTGGACTCCCAGCTCTTTGAGCACGGCCGCCGCGATGGTGTGGTGCCCCAGCGGTGAAAAATGCAGCCGGTCCGGGTCCCACATGCCCGGGCCCGAAAGTTCACGCAGAAACCACAGGTCAACCATCACTGCGTCGTGCCGGGCGGCCACTGCGTGGAGGTTCTCGTTGAAGATGGCCACCTTCCCCCGGATCTGGCTGAAGACCGGCGTGGCACCCCAGTCCGGCCCGGCGAACAGGAGCACCGTGGCACCGGACCTGGCCAGCTGGTCCACCCCGACGTCGATCCTTTCCGCCAGCCGGTCCGGATCGCTGCGACGGAACACCATATCGTTGCCGCCGGCGGAGAGCGTGACCAGGTCCGGCTTGAGCGCCAGCGCGGGGGCAAGCTGTTGATCGAAGATCTGCTGCAGCATCAGGCCCCTGACGGCGAGGTTGGCGTAGGCGAAATCCGGCTGGTTCACGCTGAGTTCCTCGGCCACCCGGTCCGCCCAGCCGCGCAGGCCACCCTCGCTGCGCGGTTCCGGGTCCCCGATGCCTTCGGTGAAGGAGTCGCCGAGCGCCACCATCCGGTGCCAAGGGTGGGGCTCAGGCTCCGCAAGGGCGTTTCGGGCTGGAATATCCTGCTTCCAGACGTTCATGCCGTTCTCCCTGTTTTGTAGGCTCCCTGATTGTCCTGACTCGCGGTCCGGAGGTGCTCCAGCGCCACGTCGCGGCCCGGCCCATAATCTGCCATGATCTTGCTGAGTGGCAGGTCCATCAGCACCCCGGAGCTGTGCGCCAGCACCAGTTCTGCGCTGGCATCGGCCCGTCCGGCCACCTTTAACACCATCCGCAACGCCCTGGCCACTTCCCGGGCGTATGCCCGCGTCCTGATGATGTCCTCGCTGCTGAAGGCATGTTCGGTGGCAGCGTAGAGGCTGACCGCCGCACTGGATCCGGCAGTGGCCACGACGGGCATGGACAGCAATGACCTGACCCCGTGGCCCGCTGCGGCACTGGCATATCCCGGCCATCGCCGGTCGTGGGCCACATCGGCCAGATGGACAAAGTCACCCGAGCGCAAGGCCTCCAGCACCGGCCCGTCTTCGAACGAGCACTGCTCCTTGTCCGCGGCCCGTGCTGCGTCGCTGCCTGCCGCGATGGTGTGGGCGGCCCCGCGGCGGAAGATCGTGGCCGCCCAGCTGATTCCGCGGCGGTCACCGTCGATGCGGTGCATGAACTCGCGCGTGACCTCAGCCAGGAAGTCCTCGACATCCTTGCTGTCGAACACCAAATCCTGGGGCCCGGGAAACGGTTCCCATCCCGACGCCCCTGGGGTCTCCGGGGCCATGATCCACGCCTAGGCTCGAAACGCGTGGCTCACTGCAAAACCTGTTTCTAGGATACGTCCGTCAGTGGCTCCACGGGCGGCGGGCAGCCACACAAAAACCGCAGTCAATGGCACAGCACAATGCCGTCGGGCGCGCAGCCGGACGGCACTGTTTCACTGCCAGCGAGGGTGCCCGGGCCCGGGGCACCCAACGTCAGCCGGCGTCGAAACTTTCGCCGCCGTCGTCGTTCGGTGACTTCTCCTTTGGAAGGTCGTTGCCGCTGCCGTCCGGCAGACCGGCGGCGTCCTGTCCGGATTCCGACGAGAAAGGTCGCGAGGCCTGCGAATCGGCATTGGACCCGTCGATCTCAGCCTCGGCGGACGGCACGTCGGCGTTGCGCGGAACCGGCGGCTCCCCCGGCTCAAAGGCCGGATCATTGCTGTCCGCTTCTGCGTGGCGCTGGTCATCGGTGCCGCCGAAGCGCCCGGCGCCAGGCTCGCCGGCGCTGTCCTTGTCCTCCTCGTCGAAGTGGCTGGGATTGGGAGTGCCCGTGGCGAATGTTTCACCGTCCGGGCTTTCCTGGTTCAGGCCGGCGGCGTCAAAATCCTCTTCCTCGCGGGGCTGGGCAAACTGCTGGCTGTCCGCGCCGCCTATCTCCTGTTCCACGGTCGGCGTGCCGTAGCCGCCCACTTCCTCTTCCGGTTCCGTGCGCTGGTTGTCCTGACTCATGGTTCCTCCTGTTGTGGATGTGGATGAATCTGACGTGCAAACTTGGTAATCAGTATACTTACCAAACGTTGCCCTGGGCGTGAGTTCGCCCTAGTTTTGGAGCACACGGGGCAGCGGCGGGGCACGGTCATAGCACTGGCGGGGCACAAGCGAGGGACGGGATCCAATGGCGGATGTGGAGGACTTCACGGGCAGCACGGGACGAAACGAAACCCGGGAGGAGCAGCTTGACCGGAACTGGGCCGAGCTGCTGCAGGAACTCAGGGTGCTGCAGACCGGGGTGCAGATCCTTGCCGGCTTCCTCTTGACGCTCCCGTTCCAGCAGCGGTTCGAGGACCTGGACCAATTCCAGGTGGGCCTCTACCTCGTCAACGTGGTGACCGCGACGCTCACCACCGCCTTTATCCTCCTTCCGGTCAGCGTCCACCGCCGCCTGTTCCGCCAACGGCTCAAGGAAACGCTGGTCTCAAGCGCGGACACCATCACCAAGATCGCCCTGGCCGGGGTGGCCATGCTCAGTGTCGGAACAGCAGCCCTGGTCTTCGACGTGACGGCCGGCCGCCCTGCAGGTCTGACCGCCGGCGGGATCCTGCTGGCCGTCCTGCTGGTGCTGCTGATTTACGTCCCGCTGCGGCTCAATAAGCGCGCGCCGCGGGGCACCAACTAGCCTTCAACCCCCAACAGGGAGGTTGCGGCTCAAACGAAGGAGTGACGTGCGCAAGTGGGCCGAAGCGCACTGCGAGACCGGAGCCTGACGCTCCGGATTCAGGCGCCTTCCAGGACCTGACTGGTGGCCCAGGCCAGGTATTTTGCCGCATTGGCGACGGCGTCTTCCGGACTGGACGCCACATCCAGCAGCTGCGCGGCGGCTACCACGCCGTGCCGGGCCAGGTCCTCGGGCGTGACCAGGATCCGGCCGGCCACGACGATCACCGGAACCCCCCGTTCCCGGGCAGCGTCGGCGAGCGCGATGGGGGCTTTTCCGGTCAATGACTGGGAGTCCATGGACCCTTCCCCGGTGATCACCAGGTCTGCGTTATCCAGCTGGCCGGCGAGGCCGGTGAGCCCGGCGACCAGCGCGAACCCGCCTTCCAGCCGGGCGCTGGTGAAGGCAAGGAACGACGCCGGGAAGCCACCCGCCGCCCCTGCGCCCGGGATGTTGACGTCCCGGCCGGTGGCCTGGCGGAGCACGGACGCCCAGTTGCGGAGACCGGCGTCGAGCTGTTCTGCTGCCTCCTCATCGGCGCCCTTCTGGGCGCTGAAGACGTGGGCCGCACCTGTGGCGCCATACAGCGGGTTCTGGACGTCCACCGCGATCCTGAACGAGACGGCGGACAGGCGCGGGTCCAGCCCCGACGTATCAAGGGACACAACATCGGCCAGCGATCCGCCGCCCAACGGGACCACGTTTCCGGCGGTGTCCAACGGCTTCAGGCCCAACGCACGCAGGGCGCCGCTGCCGCCGTCGGTCATGGCCGATCCACCCAGGCCCAGCACAATCTCGGTGGCGCCGGCGTCGAGGGCTGCGGCGATGAGCTGCCCGCAGCCGTAACTGTGTGCCCGCAGGGCGTTGGCGGGGGTGGGCTCCATCTCAGCCAGGCCAGAGGCCTGCGCCGTCTCGATAACGGCGACAGCGCCGCCGTCGGAATTCTTCCGGATAGCCCAGGCGGCGCCCACCGGGGCAAGAATGGGACCCACGACGGCGTTGAGCCGCTCCTCGTAGCCGGCCGAAACGGCGGCCTCCAGGGTTCCCTCACCGCCGTCGGCGATCGGAAACTGGTTGGCCACGGCATCCGGGTAGACGCGCAGCGCACCTTCGGCGATGGCGGCGGCGGCCTCCGCCGCGGTGAGCGAGCCCTTGAATTTGTCCGGAGCGATGAGAATGCGCATGCCGTCCATCATGCCAGCCCGGATCTGGAAAGCGTTTGCCCGATCCGGCATGCGGACAGCCCGGGACCGTCCCTACTGTGGTGCGTCGAGCTCGCTGGCCTGAAGTACCGCAAAGTAGCCCGGCACCCGGCTGTTCCCTGCGGCGTCCATCTGCGGGTTGGTCTCGATGGTTGCGGCACCGTCTTCCACCAGCGTCCACCGGTCCGTCGGCATTACCCGGGCAAGCTCCTCCGGTCCGAAGTGGCCCGGCATGGGCAGTTTCCGGATGGCCAGCTCCAACGGCGCCGGGATGTTCCGGAGGGAAGCGCCCAGGTGTGCGACGTACTCCACCGGGTTCCCTTGGAAGTTCGTCTCCGCCAGGAAAACCCTGCCGCGCAGGCCCACCACCTGCCGGAGGTTTTCCATCAGCGCGGCCTGATCAGCCGCGTCCAGGACATGGAGCACGCCGCGGACAAAGACGTTGGCATCCGTGTCTCCCACCAGCCCGGAGCCGGCCCCGGGCTGAGTCATGTCACGCGCCAGGTAGCCGACATTTTCAACGCCTGCCGACTCGTCACGCGCGCGGGCCACCGCATGTGCAGACACGTCAACTCCCAGGACCTCGGGGGAAAACGCCGCCAGCGCACGGCTGAAACCGCCGTGTCCGCAGCCCACGTCCACAACGGGCAGCCCTGGGTCGAAGTGCCGCTGCAGGACATCCCGGTAGCCCAGCAGTTCGTGGTCAGTGCCGGAGTCCCACAGCACTTCGCTCCCGGCGCCCGTCCGGGTGATTCCGGCCCAATACCTGTCCCAGGCCACGGTCCTGTTCTTTGGCGCGGCCCAGGACAGTCTGATCAGTTTGGGCAGGATCAAGTACTTCGCCAGGGCGGCGCGCACTGATTTCGCTGGGTAGGGCATCGTACAAATATAGGTCCCCGAACGCCTCGCGGCCGTGCGGTGAGGCTGGCCCGGTCGGGCTGTTCGGTCAAGCCGAGGCCGCCTGATCCTTCAGCAGCCAGGCCATGGCTTCGTTACGCGACGTGAAGAAGCGGGTGGGGCAGGGCAGCTTGTTGATGCCGAGGATAAAGTTGGCCAGCACCTTGTCAACGGGCGACGCCCCCAGCAGTGCAATGCGGGACGCCTGGCAGGGACGGCCGAAAACGGCGCGGGCTCCCCGGCTGACCTGGGCGGTGGTGGCCATGTCCACCAGCATGGGATGGCGGCGGTCCCCGCACAGTTCGTTGACGTTGCGCATGGCGGCTTCGGCATCGGATTCCGAGATGGACACCCCGCGCGGCCACTTCAGCTGGACGACGCCTTGCCCGTCCAGGGTCAGGTCCGCCTTGGCCTCTTCTGCAGGCTGACTAGTCACGATTACCCTCCGCGAATTCTTATGAGGAACTGGTGTGCTCCGTCACCCTACAATGTACTCAGTTGGGAGCGAACGGGTGCTCACTCAGGAGCGAAGGGGACAGGTTGCCAGCGGACACACCACATGTAGCAACCGTGCCATACCTGGCTGTCGTTGCGGACCCCGACGCCGGGCGCCGGGAATTCACGGCGGCGGCCCTGGAGGCGGCGGGCTTCACAGTCAGCACTGCCGGGAACGCCACCAGCCTCTCGGCAGTTCTTGACCGCCGCGAGCCCTCCGTCCTGGTCCTGGACAGTTCACTTTCGGACATCGACGCGGGGACCCCCGTGCTGGTCCTTGTGGACCTGGACAGTCCGGCCGAGGTCAAGGCAGTGGAACACGCCGGAGTGAGGGACTGCATTGCCAAACCGCCTGCTGCCCAGGAGCTCGTCCACCGCGCCACCGCCCTGATAAATCTGGTCTCCCGCCGCAATGAGGCCCGCCAGGAAGCCGAGGCGCTACGCGAAAGGCTGCGGCAGGTCTCCGCAGCGGTCCGCGGAACAAACGACCCGCAAGAGATTGCCGACATTGTGGTGAGGGGGTTCGGTGAGACGTTCGGCGCAGACCGGGTCTGGCTGACCACGTTCGACGACGAGAGGGTGCCGCCCATCACTGCCCAGTGGCACCGGTCCCGGCTGGCTCCGCTGCCTGATGGACTCTTCACAGACGAGGAACCGGTACGCAGGACCGCTGACGTCCTGTGGGCGCGGGCCGAGGCCCTGACAGCAGACGGAACCCCCGCGCCCCCGGGTGTCGTGCGGCTGCCGGCCGAATTCGCGGCGCTGCGTGCCGCGGCGTCCGTGGTCGTCCCGATGGGGGAGGGCAGCTCGTCACTCGGCGTGATCTGGATAGCGCTGCTGGACTCCCCTAGGGACTGGTCACGCGCGGAGCTCGGACTGATCCAGCACGTCGCGGGCAATGCGGCCCACGGCCTTATCCAAAGCCATCTGATCACCAGCCAGCAGCAAGTGGTCAAGCAGCTCCAGGAGCTGGACAAGGCCAAGACAGATTTCCTGGCCACCGTCAACCACGAGCTCCGCACCCCGCTGACGTCGATCATGGCCTATCTGGACATGATCCAGGAGAATACCTCCGATCCGGTATCCACCGAGGTCCACCAGATGCTGGACATCGTGGTCAGGAATACCGAACGGCTGCGGCTGCTGATCGAAGACATGCTCAGCGTTTCCCGCAATGGAGATGAGCAAAGCCCGCTGAACCTTACTCCGGTCCGGCTGGCGCGGACGCTTGAGATCGTCACCGCTGCACTCAGGCCGCTCGCGAAGGTGCAAAACGTCGCCATTGTGGTGGCACCGGCCTCCGAGGATCCGGAAGTTATGGCAGATGAAGTGCAGCTGCAGCAGGTCTTTACGAATCTGGTCTCCAATGCCATCAAGTTCACCCCCGGCGGCGGGCAGATCGACGTCGTCAGCGGGACTCAGGCCGATGCCGACGGCACCCGCTGGGCAACGATCAGCGTTTCGGACACCGGGATGGGGATCTCCAGTGACGAAATAGCCCACATCTTTACCCGCTTCTACCGCGCCTCGAACGCGATGTCCGGGGCGGTTCCGGGCACCGGGCTTGGCCTCGCGATCACGCAGGACATCGTCCAGCGGCACGGCGGCCGCATTGACGTAACCTCGGAGCTGGGTGTTGGCACCACGGTCACCGTCAAGCTCCCGCTTGGAGCCCTCGCGTCGCACATAACCTGAACCCGGAAACTAGGAACCAGATGTTCGCTAACGATGACCCCAGGCTGTCCCAGCTGCTCGATGGCATCGTCCGGCTTGCCTCCGGAGACCTCCAGTCGCGGATCGAGGTATCGCCGGCCCGGGACGAGCTCGACGCCATCATCATGGGCACCAACCTCCTGGCCGAGGACCTGCAGATCATTTACGAGGAGCTTGAGCAGCGCGTTGAGGTCCGCACGCAATTGCTGCACGAAGCCCACCGCGAGATGCAGAAGATGGCCATGCAGGATCCCCTCACGGGACTCGCCAACCGCTCGGCGCTGCTAACGGCGCTGAAATCCGCCCAGGACGACGACGGCCGGACTCCCAGCCAGCCGGTCATCCTGCTTTTGGACCTGGACGCCTTTAAATCCATCAACGACACCTTGGGCCACACCGCCGGCGACCAGGTCCTGATCGCCGTCGCGCAACGTATCCGCACCGCCGTCCGGGCCACCGACGTTGTCGCCCGGCTGGGCGGGGACGAGTTTGCCATCGTGATGCCGGCCACCGGCGCCGACGAGGCCGCCGTCGTGGGCCAGCGCATCCTGGCAGCCCTTAAGGAACCGATCGAGCTGCCCGACCGGACCATCCGCTGCGGGGCGAGCGTAGGGCTCAGCGTCGGGGAAGCCGGGCGGCCGCCGGAGGATCTGCTCATGGAGGCTGATGTGGCCATGTATGCCTCCAAAGCGGAAGGGCGTAACCGGCTCCACATCTTCGAACCCGGGCTCCTGCTGGTCCGCAGGCTCCGCAGCCAACTGCTGGACGATCTCCGGGCCGCCATCAAGGGCAAGGGCCTGGTCCTGCACTACCAGCCGGTGATTGAACTGGGCACCGGGCGCATTGAAGGCGTGGAGGCCCTGATCCGGTGGGACCACCCCACACGCGGGCGCATCATGCCCGACGAGTTCATTCCGCTGGCGGAAGACGCCGGGCTGATCTCGGAGCTGGGCCTGTGGGTGCTCACCACCGCCGTGGCCCAGCTCCGCCGCTGGATTGACGCGGCACTGGTGGACAGCCGGTTCTCGGTCCGGATCAACATCTCCGCCACGGATCTGCAGAGCCTGCAGTTCATCGAGGATGTCCGCGGCGTGCTGAAGGAGACAGGTGTCCGTCCGGAGCAGGTTGTCCTGGAGCTGACCGAAGCTGCCATCGTCAGGGGCAACGAGTTGGACCGGTATTCCCTCGGCGGGCTCCGGGGACTGGGGGTCGGAATCGAGATCGACGACTTCGGCACCGGCTACTCCTCCATCAGCTACCTGCGCCGGCTCCCCGTGGACCGGGTCAAGGTTGACCGGTCCTTGATCGAGGGCCTGGGAACGGACCCCAGCCAGCCGGCCCTGGTGGCCGCAGTCCTGCAACTTGTACGCGCTTGCGGGCTGGAAGCTGTATGGGAAGGCGTGGAGACGGCGGAGCAGGCCGAGCAGTTGAGGAACCTCGGATGCCTCAGCGCGCAAGGGTATTTCTTCAGCAAACCCCTCCCGCCGGAACAGATTCCTGAGCTGCTGGCCAGGTCGTCTGCTGAAAGTAATAGCAGTTGATCGTTTAGGGGCTGCGCTTTTGGCCGATCCCGATATACGATCAAGTTGCAGTATCCGATTCTTCGCGGCCAAGAAGATCGGCATAAATCAGAAGTAGCGAATTCCGAAGGCGTCTGAAAATTTGAACATAAAGGGGCCAACGGGCCATTACTTCGTCAACGGGGGGCGTTGCTAATGACTGTTCGGGTGCAAGCTTGGGGAATTATTGCTGCAGTGCTGGCGGATTCAGATCCTGCCGGGGCAGCCATACGACAGCGACTCAGCGACCGCTTGGGCGAGAATCCGGGCATGCCGGAACGCGCACTGCTGGAATACCTGCTGGATCGCCGGCAACAGGACACCGCAGACGGGGACACTTCGGACGCTGCCCGCGTCCCGCAACCCCTCAACGCCATGCCGCCGCACCTGGCCGAGCAGCTGGATTCACTGCGGAGCCTGTCCCGGATCAGCACGCTGCTGGAGAACCAGATGCTGATGACCGCGTTCCAACCGATCTATGGGCTCGAGGCCAAGAGCGTTGTGGGCGTTGAGGCTTTGTCGCGTTTTGTGAGCGACGACGGCGCCAGCGCTGAGCTCTGGTTCGCGGAAGCGGAAGCCGTTGGTCTGGGCGCCAATCTGGAATTCTCGGCGCTGGGATCCGCTGCAGCCGCCGCCGCGAAGCTCCCGCCGCACCTATATGTTTCCCTCAACATCTCCCCCACGTCCTGCCTGGATCCGCGGCTGCCGGAATTGTTTGATCACATCGATCTGCCGGTAGACCGCATTGTGCTCGAATTGACGGACGCAATTCCCGACGAAGAATACTCGCATTTCATTTCCGCAATTACGCCGTTCCGGGAACGCGGACTGCGCATTGCCATCGACGATTCACACACCAGCGCCGGAGCCCTGAGCCGTATGCTTCATTTGCGGCCGGACTTCATCAAGCTGGGCAGGAATGTGATCAGCGGCGTGGATACGGATACCTCCCAGCAGGCGCTGGCCGCCTGCATGGTGGACTTTGCGGAGCAGATCGGCACCGTTCTCGTGGCGGAAGGGGTTGAAACCGCCGAGGAACTCAAAGCCCTCACCGAGTTGGGCTTCAGCGCCGGCCAGGGCTACGTTCTGGGCCGGCCCTCGGTCCGGCCCAAGGACTGGGCCGCCTGGAACACCCGCCTGGATCCGGACGGGCTCCGGCACCTCGCGGCCAAAACCGACCACGCCACGCACAGCCCGGGCGGCACTGAGCGGTCCTGAGCGGGGACTAAGCGGCGCTGACGCCGCGAGGGCCGCGGGCGCAACTGACCGGACCACGAAAACGGACCCCGCTCAGGTCCCGGGCCACTCACCCCGTTCCAGCAGTACCCGCTTGAGCAGGTCCGCACGGTCCGTCACGATCCCGTCCACGCCGAGGTCCAGCAGCCGGTGCATTTCGGCGGGGTCGTTGATGGTCCACACATGGACCACNNAGCCAGGGCGCCGGAAGCACAGGTCCCAGCAGGACAAACAGGGCGTTCGTCACCATCCCTGCCGACGACGCCACCGGACGGTTCAGCAGCTTCAGCACCGCCCGGCGTCGGCGGTCTGAAAAACTGGCCACCAGGACCCGGCTGTGCGCGCCGTGCCGTTCAATGCCGGCGGCCAGGCTTTGCACGGAATCCCAGTCTTTGACGTCCAGGTTCACCCGGACGTCCGGGAAGGCAGTGAGCAGCTCGTCGAACAAAGGCACCGGCTCCCGCCCCCCGCTCCCNNAACAAGGGCCCCGCCCCGCCCCCGCCGATCCGTGCGGACGCCACCTCGACGGCGGTCAGTTCGGAAATCCGGCCACGGCCGTCGGTGACCCGGTCCAGGGTGTCGTCGTGGAAGAGCAGCAGCACGCCGTCGGCGGTGGTGTGCACATCCGTTTCGAGGTACCCGTAGCCAAGGTCGACGGCGGCGCGGAAGGCGGCCATCGAGTTTTCCAGCCCCTCACGGGAGAACCCGCGGTGGGCCATGGCGATGGGACGCGGGGCATCGCCGGAGGCATCGGCGGAGTTACCGCCGGAAGCATCGAAATACGGCTCGGTCACGTTTGTGAGCGTACCGGAGCCGGGGAGCTATGCGTCCTGCGGCACAATCTCCACGCCGTCACTGCAGTGCAGCAGCGTGCGGCCGAGGCCCGCGTCGAGATCCACCCAAACGGCGGTGTGGTCCCAGGTGATGGCGTCCACCAGGCCGCCGGTTTCATACCCCGGGATGAGGCGGACGCGCACGCGGTCGCCTTCCTTTAATGCCTTCCAGTGCGCGGCCGGCTCTGCCGGGCGCAACGGCGCGTCGGCCGTCCGCTGATTGCCGTTCCTTGCCATGACTCCCCCTCAAGCTGTGGATGGGTATCCACTGCCCAATGTAGGGGCCAAACGTGAACGCAAGGTGAGGGGAAGCTGTGAATTTCGGCGGGGCCGGGGTCAGGACAGCTCTACGCCCAGCGCCGCGAGCCTTGCCTCGAGGACCTGGGCCACGCCGTCGTCGTCAAAGTGGGGCGCCTGCTGCCCGGCGGCGCGGATGGCGTCCGGATGGCCGCTGGCCATGGCGTACCCGTGGCCTGCCCACCGCAGCATCTCGACATCGTTGGGCATGTCACCGAACGCCACGACGTCGGCCGCATCGATCGATAGGGACTTGGCGTATTCGGCCAGGGTGACGGCCTTGTTGACGCCGGGGAGGGACAGTTCCAGCATCGCCACGCTCGGCGCAGAGTGCGTCGCGGAGGCGAGATGGGCGACGGCGGGCCGCACGGCTGCCAGGAAGTCGTCCGCGGTGCCATCCCTGACGATCGCCAGGAACTTCACGACGGCGTCGTCCGCAGTCAGCGTTTCGGCCAGCGGGGCGGGGTTGAATTCGGCCAGCAGCTCGCTGGAACCGTTCTCAATGAAACCGGGCTCAAGATGGAATCCGGTCAGCGTTTCCGCGGCGAAGAGCGCGGCCGGGCGAATTTCCTTGATGATCCGCCGCAGTTCCAGCACCGCATCGAGGCCCAGGGTCCGGGCGGAAACCAGCCGGTCCGCCTCGAGGTCCCAGACCACGGCGCCGTTGGAGCAGATGACCGTGCCATTGTGGCCGAGCTGTTCCTCCAGCGGGTGGAGCCAGCGCGGCGGACGGCCCGTGACAAAAACCAGCTCGATGCCGGCATCCCGGCAGGCGTGGAAAGCGCGGATGGTGCGGACGCTGATCTTTCCGTCGTGCCCAAGAATGGTTCCGTCAATGTCACTTGCTACCAGCCGCATCCTGCCAGTCTACGTGGGGCAGGGCGCTGCCCGGGCCGTGCCCCTTCGTCCCTGGCGGCCGGTCCATCGGAGTCGCCCGGCGACGTTTTATGACGCCACACTACGTTCTGTTGAGCCTGCGCGTCGTTGCGTGAACGTCCGTGTCCGGCGCCGTTGTGGGGCGTGGGGGCCGTCCGTAGTCTCATCTTCAACATCTCCGCAAGTAAAGGAAATCCCGTGACAACACCCCCGGATGTCACTCCGCAGAAGCAATCGGCGGCCACCCGCATCGTGGCCGGCCAGGCTTCCGCTCCGAAGCGTCCGCTGGGCCTGAAAATCGGCATCGTGGCCGGCATTCTGGCCTTGGTCGGCGGCGGCGTGGCCGTGGCATCGGCCGTCTCCGGCAACAACGCCGGCACCTCCGCAGCGCCCTCCGCCGCCCCGGCCGGCAACCCGGCAGCAGAGCTCAGGCTCGGCTATTTCGGCAACGTGACGCACGCACCCGCCTTGGTAGGCGTCAGCCAGGGCTACATCGCCAAGGAACTGGGCGATACCAAACTCAGCACGCAGGTCTTCAACGCCGGGCCCGCCGCGATCGAGGCGCTGAACGCCGGCGCCATCGACGCGACCTACATCGGCCCCAACCCGGCCATCAACTCGTTCGTCAAGAGCAACGGCGAATCGGTCAGCATCATCGCCGGAGCGGCCGCAGGTGGCGCGCAGCTGGTGGTCAAGCCGGAAATCAACTCCGCGGCGGACCTGTTGGGCAAGACGCTCGCCTCGCCGCAGCTCGGCGGCACGCAGGACGTGGCGCTCCGTGCCTGGCTCGCCACCCAGGGCTACAAAACCAACGTGGACGGCAGCGGCGATGTCGCGATCAACCCCACCGAGAACGCCCAGACCCTGAAGCTGTTCCAGGATGGAAAGCTCGACGGCGCTTGGTTGCCGGAGCCGTGGGCGTCCCGCCTGGTGCTGACCGCCGGAGCCAAGGTCCTGGTCGATGAAAAGGACCTGTGGGACGGCTCGCTCTCCGGCAAGGCTGGCGAGTTCCCCACCACCATCCTGATCGTGAACAAGAAGTTCGCCGCCGAGCACCCGGACACCGTGAAGGCACTGCTGCGCGGTCACGTTAAGTCCGTCGAGTGGCTGAACAGCGCGGCCGCCAGCGAAAAGGCCAGCGTCATCAACGCCGCCCTCAAGGACGCGGCGGGCGCCGAACTCAAGGCCGACGTGATCGAGCGGTCCCTGAAGAACATCGTGTTCACCGTGGATCCGCTGGCAGGGACCTACCCCAAGCTGCTCAAGGACGGGGTGGAAGCCGGCACCACCAAGCAGGCAGACATCAACGGCATCTTCGACCTGACAGCCCTCAACGAGGTCACCGGCCAGAAGACGTCAGCGGCCGGGCTCGGCAAGGAGTAGGCCAGGACTTCATCGGTTGCTCCCCACCCGCCCTTTTGACCCCTCAAAACGGCGCCTGGGCCCACGCCGGCAGGGTTCCCTGGCCGAGCTTGCGAGGCGAGGGGGCCGGTGGGGAGCAGTCGACGAGGCAGAACCCGCCCGCTTACTCCCCCGGGAGGGCGTTCAGCTCGGCACGCGTGGGCGGGTTGGCGCCAGGCCGGGAAACCGTGATGGCCGCTGCCCGGGAGGCGTGGGCCAGGAGTTCAGCCAGGCCCTCGGCCGGAAGCCCGCGCAGGTCTTGCCGGTTCTGCGCGCCGTCCAGGCCGCGGTCCACGATCCCCGAAAGCAGCGCGGCCATAAAGGAATCACCGGCGCCCACGGTGTCGGCCACTTCGACGCGAGGCGCCTCAAACGCAGCTTCACCCGCGGCCGTAATCCCCCACGGACCTGCGCCGCCGCGTGTGACCACCACCATTCCCGGCCCTTCCGAACCGCCCAGGGACAGCCACCGGCGCGCTGATTCCAGCACATCGACACCCGGATACAGCCACTCCAGGTCCTCGTCCGAGGCCTTGACCACGTCCGCGAGGATGACAAATTTCTCCGCCTGCCGCCGCGCATAGTCCACATCGGTGATGATGCTGGGCCGGCAGTTGGGATCGAAACTGATCGTCGCGGCGGGGTGGGCGTGCTCGACGGCGGCGAGCACCGCCTCGGCGCCCGGCGCCAGCATCGTGGCGATGGAGCCGGTGTGCAGAAGCGTGGTGCCCTGCAGCATAAAGGCGAGACGGTCCGCCAGGCCGGGAAGCTCCCAAGCGAGGTCGAACGTGTAGGTGGCGGCGCCGTCGTCGTCAATCACGGCAGTGGCCACGCTGGTAGGCAGCTCATCGGGGCCCAGCGGCAGCATGACGGAGCTGGAGCGCAGGTGCGCCGCCACCGAATCCCCGTAGGCGTCGCGGCCGTACCGGCCGATGAACTGGACAGGGTGGTCAAGGCGGGCCAGCCCCACGGCGACATTCAGGGGGCTGCCGCCCACATGGGCTTCGATTCCGGAGGCGCGCTGGACTACGTCAACAAGGCCCTCGCCGATAACTGTGAGCATGGTCATACTCTGCCAGAGATGCGGCCGACCCACAGGCGTATTACGCGTCCCCCACCATGGAGATATGACATCCCATGTCTTCCAGCCAGTGACGGCCGCCGAGCCCGACGTCGAACACGTACTGGCGGTGCGTGGCACCGGCGGCTACCGCCAATACAGGATCCCCGCCCTCGCCGTCTCGCGGCAGGGCACCCTGCTGGCCGCCTACGACGGCCGCCCCAACCTCGACGACCTGCCGAACCCGATCGACCTCCTGCTCCGCCGCAGTACGGACCATGGCCGGACCTGGGGCGGGCAACAGGTAGTGAGGACAGGCGGAGGCCTCAACGGGTTCGGCGATCCGAGCCTCCTGGTGGACGTGGAGACCGGCCGGATCTTCATGTTCCACGCCGCCGGAACGCACGCCGGGTACTTCGAAGCAGTGGCCGGGGTTGCGCCCGATGACGACGTCCAGCACTGCGACCTCAGCTTCTCGGACGACGACGGACTGACCTGGCAGCACCGCCGGATCACCGCCCAGCTCAAACTCCGCCCTCCGACTCACCCCGGCGAGCCGGACATTACCGGAATCTTCGCCGCGGCGGGGCAAGGTATCCAGATCCACGCCGGCCCTTTTCGCGGCCGGCTGGTACAGCAGTTTGTGGTCCTGGCCGGCGGCGGGATCATGGCCGCCTCCGCGTACAGTGACGACCACGGCGACAGCTGGACCCTCGGGGAGCTCATTGGCGCCCGGACGCACGGCCACGCCCCCAACGAAAACAAGGTTGCCGCCCTCCAGGACGGCCGGATCCTGCTGCACAGCCGCGGTACGCCGCGCCGCCTTGCCGCTACGTCCGACGACGGCGGGGCCACCTGGAGTGCCCTGCGCCCCGTCGAGGACCTCCCGGACCCGGGCGATAACGGCTCGCTGGTCCGTTTCGACGGCCTGCCGTCCCTGCCCTCCCTCGCCGACGACGCCACCGGCTCGTGGCTTCTGGCCACCAACAACCACGACACCGCATTGCGTCGGAACACGGTGCTCAGCCTGTCCACCGACAACGGGAGCAGCTGGCCCGCGAAGCTGGTCCTGTGCCCGGGCAGCTCGGCGTATTCGACGGCCGCCCGGCTCCGCGACGGCAACATCGGCGTCCTCTATGAACGCCGGGGCTACCGGGAAATCGTGTTTGCCTCCGTGCCCGCGGGGCAACTCACTGAACAGCTCACCGCCTGCCTCGCCGCCGTC
>DIZT01000274.1:18541-21453 GCA_002427975.1 Micrococcaceae bacterium UBA6021
TCGTGTTCGACATGGAACTGCGCTCCATCACGCCCGGCCGTCCGCCGGTCTGGCAGAATGCCGGCGAGTTCCACGTGATGCCGTCAGGCGTCGAGGGCTGGGGCGTGCACACCTGGAAGGAAATCGGCCAGGGCTACTCGGCGGAAGCGGCGCAGGTCATCGGCACCCGCGAGGCACAGGACCTGAACTACGGACCGGTCATTCCCGGCTAAAAGGCTGGGGACATCCTCGCCTTCACCGGCAGGGCACGCAATGACGGATCGCTGCCGATCACTGGAGTCCGACTGTCCGGTCCCGGCTCGGGCGCCTTCCCCGCGGCGGATCTTGGCGCGGGGGAAGAGGTTCTGTATTTCACCCCCTGCTACACCGTCACGGAGGCCGACCGGGCCCGCGGCTACGCCGAGGTGACCTATAAGGTGACGGCTGAAGCGACAGCCGAGCGCGGCGGCACTGCCGCGCGCCGCCGTCGTGCTTTCAGGTTTGACACCCGCACCGGCGACATCAGCGGGCCGGAGTGAGAGAGCGTCCGGGGGAATTGGCGCTTGACGGGAGGCTGTGATGACGCTTACAGTCGACATACGAGCTCGGACGTCCTACATCCGATAAACCTTCTGGAATGGCGAGGCCCTCATGAACAACATCACCAAGAACCTGCCGCTGGTCAATGACGCCAGCCGCCGGAACTTCCTCAAGCTGACCGGTGCCATGGGCGCCGCTGCAGCATTCACCGCCTCTGTCGCCGCGTGCGGCAGCCCGGCAGCCACCACCACCGGCAGCTCAGCGGGCGCCGCGGCAGTCAACAAGGACCTCACCATCGAAGCGGGCATCTCCTACGCCCTCTCCACCGGCTTCGACCCGCTGAGCTCTTCGGGCGCCACCCCGATGGCCGCCAACCTGCACATCTTCGAAGGCCTTATCGAACTCCACCCGGCCACCCGCGAGCCCTACAACGCGCTGGCGGCATCGGACCCCAAGAAGGTCAACGACACCACCTACCAGGTGACCATCCGCGACGGCGCCAAGTTCCACGACGGCACCCCGGTCACCACCGAAGACGTCGCCTTCTCCTTCACCCGCGTGATGGACCCGGCGAACAAGTCCCTGTTCTCGCAGTTCATCCCGTTCATCCAGGACGTCAAGCCGGTTGACGCCAAGACGGTCGAGTTCACGCTCAAGTACGCCTTCCCGGGCTTCGGACCGCGCATCTCCGTGGTGAAGGTGGTCCCCAAGGCCCTCGCCACCGACCTGAAGGCTTTCGACGCCAAGCCCGTCGGCACCGGCCCCTACAAGCTCATCTCCGCCGCCAAGGACGACAAGATCGTCTTCGAAGCGTTCGCCGGCTACAACGGCCCCAAGCCGGCACTGGCCAAGAGCATGACCTGGCTCCTGCTCTCCGACGCAGCAGCGCGCGTCACCGCCGTCCAGTCCGGCCGCGTCCAGGCCATCGAGGACGTCCCCTACCTGGACATCGACGGCCTGAAGTCCAAGGTAAAGGTCGAGTCAGTACAGTCGTTCGGCCTGATGTTCCTGCTGTTCAACTGCAACAAGGCCCCGTTCAACAACAAGCTTGTCCGCCAGGCCCTGCACTACGGCCTGGACAAAGACGCCATCATCAAGAAGGCGCTGTTCGGCAACGCCAAGCCCGCCAGCTCCTATTTCCAGGAAGGCCACCCGGACTACGTCAAGGCCAGGAACGTCTACGGCTACGACACCACCAAGGCTGCTGACCTGCTGAAGCAGGCCGGCGTCACAAGCCTCGAATTCGAGCTGCTGACCACGGACACCGCCTGGGTCAAGGACGTCGCCCCGCTGATCCTTGAATCCTGGAACAAGATTCCGGGGGTGAAGGTCTCCGTCAAGAGCATTCAGTCGGGCGCCCTGTACACCGACCGGGTGGGCACCGGCGACTACTCCGTCGTCGCGGCCCCGGGCGATCCGTCGGTCTTCGGCAACGACGCGGACCTGCTCCTGAGCTGGTTCTACTCGGGCGCCACCTGGATGGAAAAGCGCGCCTACTGGACGGCCCCGGAGCGTGCCACGCTGCAGGACCTGATGAACAAGGGTTCACAGGCGTCCACGGACGATGCCAGGAAGATCACCGGCCAGATTGTGGACCTCATCTCCGAGGAACTCCCGCTCTACCCGATCTTCCACCGCCAGCTGCCCAGCGCCTGGGACGACAAGAAGCTCAACGGCTTCAAGCCGCTGCCCACCACCGGCCTGTCGTTCATCGACGTCGGACGCACCGCCTAAGAAGTACCTGCGCTGCCGGGCCCGCCTCACGTCCTGAGATCCACTCGAAGGACCTAGAGCGGGCCCAGCGGCACACCCAACAAACCGGAGAACAAATTGGTCACGATATTGCGTCTGCTCGGCCGCAGACTCGCAGCACTGCCATTGATGATCCTGGGCATCACCCTGCTCGTCTTCCTCGTCCTGCAGGCCGCCCCCGGCGACCAGGCAAGCTCCGCCCTGGGCGACGGCGCCAGCGAAGAAGCGAAGCAGCAGTACCGCCAGGAAACCGGCTTGAACGATCCCCTGGTCCTGCAGTACTTCCGCTTCCTCGGCAGGCTGCTGCAGCTCGACCTCGGCGTCACCACCCCGCCGGCAAAGTCGGTGGCCTCCATGATCGGCTCCGCGTTCCCCCTCACGCTGCAGCTGACCTTCCTGGGCGTACTGATCGCCATCGTCCTGTCCCTCGGGTTCGGCATCCTCGGCGCCCTCTACCGCGACAAATGGCAGGACCAGCTGGTCCGCGTCTTCTCGATCGCCGCGATCGCCACGCCGTCGTTCTGGCTGGGCATCCTGCTGATCCAGTGGTTCGCCCTCGGCGCCAGCCCCCTGTTCCCCTCGGGCGGCATCGCGACGCCGGAATCCGGCTTCGGCGGCTGGCTCAACTCGATGGCCCTCCC
>DIZT01000274.1:21497-22639 GCA_002427975.1 Micrococcaceae bacterium UBA6021
ACCGCCATCGGCAACGGTGTCCCCTACCGCGAGGTGGTCTCCAAGAACGTCCTGCGCAACGCCCTCGTCACTCCGGTGACCGTGCTGGGACTGCGCGTGGGCTACCTGCTCGGCGGCGCCGTCGTGATTGAAATGATCTTCGCCCTGCCCGGCATGGGCCAGCTGATCCTCAACGGCATCACCAACCTGGACGTCAACCTGGTCCAGGGCGTGGTGCTCACCATCTCGGTCACCTTCGTTCTGGTGAACATCGTGGTGGACCTCCTGTACCTGCTCATCAACCCCCGAATCAGGACGGTATAGCTCATGCGTAGCAAGCTCGCTGAACGGCTGAGTGCCCCGGGCATCCGTTTCAAGGCCCTGCCGTGGGGCTCCCGCATCGCCCTCCTTTTCCTCATCATGATCGTCCTCTCAGCCGTCTTCGCGCCGGTCATCGCGCCGCACGATCCGCTGGAGACCTTCGTCCCCGCCACCCCGCCCGGTGCCGAGCACTTCTTCGGCACCGACCGGCTGGGCCGCGACATCTTCTCCCGCCTGCTGTTCGGCGCCCAGTCCTCGCTCATGATCGGCCTCGGCGCCGTGATCCTGGCCATCCTGGCGGGCTCCCTGCTGGGCTCCTTCGCCGCGACGTCCAGCAAGGCCGTGAACGAACTGATCATGCGCCTCATGGACATCCTGATGGCGTTCCCGGGCATCGCCCTGGCCGCTGTACTGCTGGCCGCGTTCGGCAACTCAGTGCCCACCATCATCATCGCGATCGCCATCATCTACACCCCGCAACTGGCCCGCGTGGTCCGCGCCAACGTGCTCTCCCAGTACGGCGAAGACTACGTCCGTGCCGAGCGCGTGATCGGCGCAGGCCGGTTCTACATCCTGCTCAAGCACATCGTCCGCAACACCGCCGCCCCCGTGCTGGTGTTCGCCACGGTCATGGTGGCCGACGCCATCATCCTCGAAGCCTCGCTGTCCTTCCTCGGCGCCGGCGTGCAGGACCCCGCACCGTCGTGGGGCAACGTGATCTCCTACGGCCGCAACCTGGTCCTGTCCGGCGGCTGGTGGGCCACCACCTTCGCCGGTGTGACCATCCTGCTCACCGTGCTGTCCCTGAACATCCTCGCCGAGGGCCTCACCGACGCCATGGT
>DIZT01000286.1:0-1560 GCA_002427975.1 Micrococcaceae bacterium UBA6021
TGGCAGGACAACGACGTCGACCTGGACCGGCGCACCCGCTCCCAAAAACAACTCGACGGCATCATCGGCGCCCTCAAAGCCGCCCTCACCACCAACGCCCTGCCCACCACCGGCGGGAACCGCCCCCAAATCCTCGCCACCATCAACTACCACGACCTCCTCCCCCACCACCCAGCCACAGCCCACGGCACATACACGGACGCGGACTCCAGCACCGGCTTTACTACAGGCGCCGGCGCCGGTACAGGGCTAGGTACGGGCATGGGCGCGGGCAGCTTCACGTTCACCGGGCCCGTCGCCGCAACCACCCTGCGCAAACTCGCCTGCGACGCCGACATCATCCCCGTCCTGCTCGGCACCCACGGCGAAATCCTGGACCTCGGCCGCAAAACCCGGCTCTTCACCCCCGCCCAACGCCTCGCCCTGACCGCCCGCGACCAAGGCTGCACCTTCCCCAACTGCACCATCCCCGCACCCTGGTGCGAAGCCCACCACATCACCTACTGGTCACAAAACGGCCCCACCAACGCCGGCAACGGAACCCTGCTCTGCTCCCATCACCACCACCTCATCCACAAAGAACAATGGACCATCCACACCCGCAACGGCATCCCCTGGTTCACACCACCACGCCACATCGACCCCACCCAAAAACCCCAGCAAAACCACTACTTCAAACCACCGCCCCCACCACCGCAACGCGAATAGGCGCTGCCGCTGCAGGAATAGGTGCCTTCCAGCGCGCCGCTCTAGGGGGCGCGTCCGACTACAACGGTGCCGTCCAGTTCTTCCGAGCGGACGGTCCGGACAGCGAAGCCCGCACGCGCCAGGATCAACGCCGTCCCTGCGGCCTGCCGCTTGCTGGTTTCGATGATGAGATTCCCGTCTGATCGCAGCCATTCCCGGGCCTCAGCGGCCACGCGGCGATGGAACTCCAGGCCGTCGGCGCCGCCGTCGAGCGACCACAGCGGTTCGTGCTCGCGTGCTTCGTGGGGCATCGTGTCTATCGCGCCCGTCGGGACATACGGGGCGTTGACGGCCAGCACGCGGACCCTTCCCTTGATGGCTGGGGGCAGAGCACCAAAAAGGTCACCCTGGTGAACTTCACCACCCACGCGGGCAACGTTCCGGCGTGCGCAGTCCACCGCTGCCGGGTCAATGTCCGCAGCATGCAGTTCAAGGCCTGCAATCCGGGAGGCGATGGCAACACCTACCGCACCGGACCCACAACACAGGTCGACGACGACGGCGGCCCCCGCGCCATCGCGGCACTCCCGCGCAGCGCCCTCCGAGAGCAGATTTACGGCCTCGTTGACCAGGAGCCCTGTGCGGCGGCGCGGGACAAAGACGCCTGCATCCAGCTCAATCCGCAGTCCGCAGAACTCGGCCCAGCCGAGTATGTGTTCCAGCGGATACCCGGCAACACGCCGCTCCACTGCCGAAGCGATGTGGTCCGGGCTGGACGCGGCGTTCAGAAGAAGCTGCGCCTCCTCCTCCGCAAAGACACACCCGGCCGACCGAAGCCGCTCGGCGATCCCCAAAAGGGAATTAACGCCCAGT
>DIZT01000286.1:1700-25482 GCA_002427975.1 Micrococcaceae bacterium UBA6021
GCCGTGGTTAACTTGGCGATCATCCCTGATTCACGTCCGGACCGCAGGTCTGACCGCCAACTGACGCCACCACACTCCCATGTCCACAGCGCCCTGTACAGCATCGCCGCTACCAGGAAGGTCTCCTGACGTGAACTCATGCACCCGCAAAGCGTCCACCCCACGCCATAACAATGCCCCTGCCGGCCTCTTGGCGGCAGCCGTGGCCGTCGCCGCGGTGGTCTACCAGTCCTCGGGCCCGCATTCCACACTCCAAGGCAGCCCCCGCCGTCGAGCTTGGGGAACCTGCCGCGGCACCCGCGGACAACGGCCGGATGAAGGTAACGGCCGACGTCGGCGGTGCTTCGTTCTACGAGGTCACCTTCGAGGCGAAGACGGCCGGCGGTGGCTGGGCGCCGATCGGCACCGATGACACCGCGCCGTACCAGGTATTCCACGACGTGGCCGCCTTGGCTGCCGGGACCGCCGTTGAATACCGAACGCAGCGTAGCAGGCGGCGGATGGACAACTGTTGGCTCCGATGATTCCTCACCCGTGTACTTCGTGATCGATGACCTGGGAACCCTGGGCCTCGCGGACGGCACCCCGGTTCAGTACCGCGCGGCCATGAGCGGTCCTGGCTTCAGCGTGGTCAGTGAACCGCGGACAGTAACGGTCGGGGAGGCTCCGCAGCCTGATTCGGTGACCGTGGCGGGGTCGCTGAACTCCGAGCTGGGCTGCCCCGCGGATTGGGACCCGGCCTGCCCAGCGGCGTCCATGACCCTGGACCCGGCGGACAACATCTGGCGGCTAACGGTGGACCTGCCGGCCGGACAGTACGAATACAAGGCCGCGCTCAACGGCGGCTGGGACGCCAACTACGGAGCTGACGGGGTGCCTAACGGAGCCAACATCGCCTACGCGCACGACGGCGGCCCGGTCACGTTCCGGTACTACCACGTCACCCACGTGCTCACGGCGGGTTAGCTATTTCGAGGGGTCAGCGCTGCCGACCGCATACCCGAGTCCCGCGACAAACCGCCCGATGGCGTCCTCAGCGGTAGGGGGCTCGCCGAAAACCTGTTGCTGCACGGTGGTGTCCGCGACGTAGCGGCCGGACTGGAACCACCCGATCATGGCTCCCAGGTCCTTGGCCATGGGGTTGACCGGCGCCAACAGGCTGCCGGCCGCGCGGATGACACCGGCGGGGACGGACCGGACACGGATGGTCCGGCCGGTGAGCCGCCCCGCGATGTCCGCGACCTCCTGTATGCCCACAGGCCGGTCCCAGCCGATGTCGATACGGCGGCCCTCCACGCCCGGAGCATCCACCGCGTCGGCAAGATAGCGTGCGAGGTCGGCGGTGAGCACAAACGTCAGCGGGATCCTGGGTGACCCGAACCAGGAAAGCCGGCCTTTGCTGACCGGATCGCCGCCGAACCGGGTGACCTGGTCCAGGAACGCGCCCGAACGCAGGGACACAAACGGGACACCGAGTGCCTCCAGCCGGTCTTCCGTCAGCTTCTTGTGCCAGAAATGGGGAACCTGCGGGGTCTGGTCGCAGGTGAGGATGCTGGTGAGGACAAACCGCCGGACGCCACTGCGGCTGGCAGCCTCCACGAGGTTGGAGTTCCCCACTATGTCGGTTTTGGGGGTGTCACCCTTGCGGTGCCTGGTGTAACCGGCTGCCGAGGTGATCACGGCGTCGGCACCCTCCATCGCCCGCAACAGCGACCAGGCGTCCATCATGTCGCCCCGCGCGATCTCCACTCCAGCGGCTTCGAGCCGGGACGCATCGGAACCGGGCCGCACCAGGGCGCGCACCTGCTTGCCGCGCTTGAGCAGCTCCGTGGCAACCTGGCCGCCCAGCATGCCGGTGCCGCCCACTACGAGTACTGGTCCTTCGGTCATAAGGTTCCTCCTGTGAACGCCCGGCGAAGGGTTGTCCGGCTACCATTCACATTGTCGCCCGGCGCAAGCCCTCGCACCAGACCTACCCGCGCAGCGCCTCCGACACTGCGGCAAGCAGCGCATTGAACCGCGGGCTGCCCGGAAGGTCGTCGATGAACACCGGTTTGCCAGCCGGGTCACCGAGCGGGACCTGCCAGTTCGGATACAGCGCTTCGGTGGTGCCCGGCTGGTTCTGTACGCGCCGCTCCCCCACGGCATCCACCAGTGCCACGCCAAGAAGGACCGACGGCGTCTGGGCCAGCAGGCGGTGCAGCGCCTCGATGATGCGCTCCTCACTGCCTGAGCCGGCAGCAGCGTCGCCGCCGGGACCGTCTGGTGCAGCTTCGCCAGCATCTTCGGGCAGCAGCCCGCGCTCCCGCAGCAGTCCCATCATCTTTTCCAGCGTGGCCATGTGTTCCGCCCGCTCTTCCGCCTCGGACCGTTCCAGGAGGCCCAGCCTGCTGCGGAGGGCCACATGGTCGCCCGCGAGGTACCCTGCGGTGGGCGGCAGGTCATGGGTGTTGACGCTGGCGAGGGCCTTCGTGCGGTACCGTTCCGGCGGCAGCGGGGAGTCGCCGTCGTTCTCGAACCATAGGATGGACGTTCCCAGGATGCCGCGGGCGGCAAGGTAGTCACGCACCCACGGCTCGAACGTACCCAGGTCCTCGCCGATCACCACGGCGCCGGCGCGCTGGGCCTCCAGTGCCAGGATGCCGATCAGCGCCTCATGGTCGTATTTGACGTAGGCTCCGTCGCGCGGGGAGTTGCCGGCCGGTACCCACCAGAGGCGGAACAGGCCAAGCACGTGGTCCACCCGGATGCCGCCGGCGTGCCGGAGCACGGTGGACAGCATGTTGCGGAACGGTGCGTAGCCGGCCTCGGCCAGGCGGGCAGGATGCCACGGCGGCTGGTTCCAGTCCTGGCCCAGCTGGTTGTACATGTCCGGCGGAGCCCCCACGCTGACTCCAGGCGCCAGGACACCGCGCAGGGTCCAGGCATCGGCGCTGCTCAGGTCAACACCCACGGCGAGATCGTGTACCACGCCCAGCCGCATCCCGGCCCGGCGTGCCGCCTCCTGCGCGTTCGCAAGCTGCTCGTCACAGATCCACTGCAGCCAGCGGTGGAACCCGATCCGGTCGGCCAGCTTTTCCCTCAGCGTCTCACCTTCCGGGGTACCCAGCGCGCAGTCCGGGTCGTTCCATAGGGGATCCTCCGGTGCGAGGTCCTCCCGGATGGCGGACCACAGGGCGAAGTCGTCCAGCCCGGAGCCGGAGATCTCGCAGAATTCATCGAACGCTGCCTGCCGCGCCGGCGAGCGCCGGGCGTGGTACAGCAGTTCAAGGGCCTGGAGTTTGGCTGCGTACACGGTGTTCCGGTCCAGCCGTTCCCCGTCGTGGTTCAGGGCCTGGACCTGTTCCTGCAGCCTTTCCACCGTGGCCCGCTTGCGCGGTTTCAGGTAGGCGATTTCGGGGATGGCCTCCACCCGGATGTAGAGCGGGCTGAAAAAGCGCCGCGTGGACGGCGAGTACGGCGAGGGTTGCACCGGCGGGACGGGCTCCGCGGCGTGCAGGGGGTTGACCAGGACATAGTCCGCGCCGCGGGCGCCGCTGAGTGCGGCCAGGTCCGCGAGGTCGGCGAAGTCGCCGATCCCCCAGGACCGCTTGGACCGCACCGAGTACAGTTGGGTCGCCAGGCCCCACCCGCGCCGCTTAGCCAAGGAATCGGCGGTGGTGAGCCGCGCCGGAACCACCACCAGCGCACCCTGGGCCGTGACGCCGTCGGACTCGGCATGCAGCGTATGCCAGCCCAGCGGCAGCCCCGGCGGCACGGCGAAGGTGGCCCGGCCGGTGGCCAGGCCATCCACGTCCTGGGGCGGGACCCAGATGTCCTGCTGGACCGCCTCGACGGGCTCGCCCGCGCGGGCCTCCAGCACAGCGGTCAGGCGGGCCGTGGCGCCGTCGCGGACGTGGACGGGAACCAGCGCCGTCCCGCCCTGTTGAACCACGACGACGGGCGGCAGCATCCGCCGCCACGGCGCCAGTTCCACCTCGGCCAAGGCAGCTTCGATCAGTTGGTTCGTGTGGGCCGGAACGCCCAGCGCCGCCAGGACCTTGATGATCGTCTCGGGGGCCACGCTGTGCGGAAGTCCGTCCCAGCCGTGGAAGGAAGTGCCCACGCCGTGGGCGTCGGCGAGGCGCTGGAGGAGGTGTGTGTCCGGATAGTCAGGGTGCTGCTGGCCTGAAGCCGCCATGGATGCCTGCCTTGTCTGCTGTGATGTGCCCCAACATACACTGCCACAGGTTGCTCGTGGCCGTCACTTGGCGTGCTTCCGCCGCCCCTGCAGAAGGGCAGCGCTCCACACCACGGCAAAAAGGGCAATCAAAGCCAGCCCGGCGTCGCCGAAGTCGATCCCCGTCAGCCATTTGGTAATCGGGTCATCCAGTCCGAACGCACTGTTGATGAATCCGCCGAGGGTAATGAAGGAAATCAACAGGGCTGACACCGCCGAAATGCCCGTGATGGCGGCGTTGAAGCCAAGTTTGCGCTGGGGGTTGTCGATGGCAGATTTGTACATGCGCATCATGGCAATTCCGTTGGCAGAGTCACAGAGCGTCATCGCGGCCGTGAACGCGAGCGGGAGGGCCAGCAGGGCAAAGGGTGAAACGCCGGCCAATGTTGCCGCCGTCGTCATGATCAGGAGCCCAATGGTCGTGGCGGTATCGAAACCGAGTCCGAAGAGGAAGCCGATCACGTAAATGTTTCGCGGCCGCTCCACCTTGGCCAAAGGCTTGGCGAGGAGACGCGCGATGAAGCCTTTGGCTTCGAGGTCCTCGTCGCGGACGTCCCCGCCGTCCAGCACATTTCGGTACGCCTGGACGGCACGCAAAAACGCCGAGCCATTAAAAATGCCCATGGCCAGCAGGAACAGCCCGGACACGCCGCTGCCCACCAGCCCCAGCACCACGTTTCCGGCCGATCCCTCCTGCATGAGGTCCCCCAACACGGTGGCCCCTGCCACCACCAGCACGCCCGCCAGAACCACTACCGAGCTGTGGCCCAGACTGAACGCGAACCCCACGCTGACCGGGTCCTTGTGCTGCGCCACAAATTTGCGGGTGGAGTTATCTATCGCGGCAATATGGTCCCAGTCGTAGCTGTGCTTGATGCCCGCCAGGTAGGCGGTGAGCACCAGCCCCAGAGCCAACGGCTGTCCGGCACCGGCAGTGCCGATCACGAGCAGGACGACGGCGGCGCAGTGGAGCAGCATGTTGGCACCGAAGGTGAACAACAGCCGGGTTTTCAGCGGCAGTTGTTCGCGCTGACGGTACATCACCGCGAACTCGTCGAGAGTGGTCATCAGTACTTCCTCAGATTCAAGGGCGCCTGGCCGTACCAACGATTCCGCAGGAGCCCGGTGCAGGCGCCCAGCAACTGATTCAGCTCCCCTGTGCTGTTGGACAGGGACCGGAGGATCAGCCCCATCGTCCCGGAAGTCTTCGCGGTCAGGGACACCCCCGTGTAAGCGTCATAGCCGGCGGTGAGAGCATGAAGTTCGTCGGCGAGCGACTGGTCCACGCGCGCGTCCACCACCATCAGCGAGCCCAGATGGCTGAACCCCTCCATGAACCCCATCCCGGTCACGTCGCCCAGCGGCGGCCGGATGAGGAGGTTGTCAAGCACGAGTAACTGCGCACCGTCCTGCCCCTCCACCCAAATTTCGTTCCGCAGCCGCAGCTCTTCATAGCGGAACGACGCACCATCCGGCGACCAGCCAGGGGTAATGACCTCGGCCATAACCAGGCTCGACGACGGCCGCAGCATGATGTGGGTGTTCTGCCGGTAGCAGGCCTCGCGGTAGGCGATCAGCTGATCCGGAGACAGCTCCAACTGTGCCTGCTCCCCGAGCCGGAGGGTCATCCGCTGCTCCGCAAACGATCCCGGTGTCCGGTAGATCTTTGTGGCCGACTGGGTGGTCAGCAGCAGCTTCGCCCCCGCACCCACCTCAACCTCAACGGTGAAAAGGTCAGCCCCAAGATAAGCCCCGCCAGGATTGACCATGACATAACAAACCTGCCCGGACTCATCGAGGTAGTGCGGCCGCAAGACTCTTAAAGCGCCCTGATGAAACTGGCGCGAGGCGATGGATTTCCCGTTGCGTTCGGTGATGAGAAGTTCGAGACGGCCTCTCTCGGGCCGATCAGCGGCCGCGGGTGAGATGACTGCCTGAGCCTGGGTCTCGGCAAGCTCGACCACCGGGGTCAGGCTCACTTGGCGAGGTCGAGCATCAGGACGTCGCGCCGCATCCACTCGATGACCTTATCCAGCCCCTCGTCCGTCTTCAGGTTGGTGAAACAGAACGGCTTGTCGCCACGGAATTCCTTGGAGTCGCGTTCCATGACGGACAGGTCGGCACCGACGTGGGGGGCGAGGTCGGTTTTGTTGATGATGAACAGATCAGACTTGATCATGCCCTGGCCGGCTTTGCGCGGGATCTTCTCGCCTTGGGCCACGTCGATGATGTAGATGGAGAAGTCCACCAGTTCGGGGCTGAAGGTGGCAGAGAGGTTGTCGCCGCCGGATTCCACGAAGATGACCTGGAGGTCGGGGTGCCTGGCCTTGAGCTCCTCAATGGCCGCGGTGTTCATGGAGGTGTCCTCGCGGATGGCGGTATGCGGGCAGCCGCCGGTCTCCACGCCGATGATCCGGTCTTCGGGCAGGATGCCGTTGGCGGCCAGGATCTTGGCGTCCTCGATCGTGTAGATGTCATTGGTGATGGCGGCCATGGAGATTTCACGGCTCATGTACCGGGTCAGCCGTTCAACGAGTTGGGTTTTACCGGCGCCCACCGGTCCGCCGATGCCGATCTTGATGGGTTCAGTCATTGTGTCCTCCTGCTAGCTCATAAACATGCGCGCACGCTGACGCTCGTGCCGCATCTGTGAAATTTCCAGTCCCGGGCTGACGGCCCCGAAGTCGTCCGGCCCCAGATGCCCGATCCGCCCTGCGGCGGCAGCGACGCCGTCGGCCGCCTTACGCAACAGCCGCTGGCCGGCGTTCTGGCCCAGCGGAATGGCCCGGACCGCGTTCTGGGTCAGTGAAGTGACGGCCGCGAAAAGGTACGCGGCGAGCGCCTCCGCCAGCGGCACCCCCAACGAACGGACGACGACGGCGAACCCCAGCGGCTGGTGCCCGGCAGCCCTTCCCGTGGTCACCAAGTCCCGGTAACGTTCCAGCGCCGGCGACGGAAAAGCCTCGGAGCCGATCTCCAACAGCCGGTTCCCCAATTTGATGCTTGCCTCCCGGACCTGCCGAGGCAGCAGTTGCGCCGACAGCATGGCATCAAGCTCGCCGACGTCCCAGCCCTCATAAAGGAACCGAATAGCCAGCCCGTCGGAGTAGGTCAGCTGCTGGGAGATGAACGCCCCCAGCCACACCCCAAAGCTCGCCTCGTCGTGGACCAGCCCGCGCTCAATATAGGTCTCAAACCCCAGCGAGTGCGCAAACGCCCCGGTGGGAAGCGCAGAGTCCGTGAGCTGCTGGAGCGCGAGCGGGTAACCGGACGCACCCGCCGGAGCCGAGTCAGTGGCTGTGTTCAGCATGGCGGAAGGGGACGGGCATCACGCGTTCCTGACGGGCATACGCAACACCCACGTGTTTGAGATAGTCCTCCACGGTGTGGTCGTACTGGCACACCATGACCTCGGCGCCGTACTCGGACGTGGCGTCAAAGAATTGGGCCTGCAGGTGCCGGTTGCCCAGCGAGTGCGCCACCACGCCCATCTCGTGGACGGACCGTGGTGCGATCACCAGTACGTCGGTGGGCAGCACGGACACCACGATCATGTTGGATTCGGTCACCTGCAGGATGTCGCCGTCGCGCAGGTCTCCGGATCCGGCCGGCAGCCGGATGCCAAGCTCCTTGCCGTGGTCGGTGGTGACCCGCTGGATGCGCTTGACCAGCTGCGCGCTGGGCAAAATGACCTTTTCACGGTGCAACCCGGCGTAGTCCGCTGATTCAGGCGGCAGCTCATGCAGGTTGCCCAGGATTTTTTCGATTATCACTTGAGGCTCCTAGAAGAGGAAGTAGCGCTGGGCCATGGGCAGCACGTCCGACGGTTCACACGTGACGTCCTCGCCGTCGACCGTCACCTTGTACGTTTCCGGGTCCACCTGGATATCCGGGGTGGCGCCGTTGTACTTGAGGTCCGCCTTGGTCAGGGACCGTATCCCGGACACGGGACGGATGACCTTCTCCAAGCCCAGTTCCGCCGGGACGCCGGCCTCGATTGCCGCCTTTGAGAGGAACGTAATGGAGGACTGCTGCATGGCTTTGCCGAATGTGGCGAACATCGGGCGCATGGTGCGCGGCTGCGGCGTCGGGATGGACCCGTTGGAGTCACCCATCAGCGCGTAGGCGATCTGGCCGCCTTTGAGCACCAGTTCCGGCTTGACCCCAAAAAACGCGGGATTCCACAAGACCAGGTCTGCGAACTTGCCTTCCTCCACCGATCCAATGGAGTCCGCCATGCCCTGTGCGATGGCCGGGTTGATGGTGTACTTCGCGACGTAGCGCTTGAGCCGGAAGTTGTCGCTCTCCGCCCCGGCGCCGTTGGCGGCGCCGTGCGTGCCGCCGTCGGGATCCTTCAGAACTCCGCGCTGCTGCTTCATTTTGTCCGCCACCTGCCAGGTGCGCGTCACCACTTCGCCCACCCTGCCCATGGCCTGCGAATCGGAGGAGGTGATGGCGAAGATGCCCAGGTCCTGCAGGACGTCTTCGGCGGCAATCGTCTCGGCCCGGATACGGGAATCGGCGAATGCTACGTCCTCGGGAATAGCGGGGCTGAGGTGATGGCAGACCATGAGCATGTCCAGGTGCTCTTCAATGGTGTTTCGCGTGTAAGGCAGCGTGGGGTTGGTGGACGCCGGCAGGACGTTGGAGAGCCCGGCGATCTTGATGATGTCCGGGGCGTGGCCGCCGCCGGCGCCTTCGGTGTGGAAGGTGTGGATGACGCGGCCGTCGATGGCCCGGATGGTGTCCTCCACGAAGCCGCACTCGTTCAGGGTGTCGGTGTGGATGGCCACCTGCACGTCGTACTCGTCGGCCACCTTCAGGGAAGTGTCGATCGAGGACGTGGTGGCGCCCCAGTCCTCGTGCACCTTGAGGCCGATGGCGCCGGCACGGATCTGCTCAGCCAAAGGCTCGACGGCGGATGCGTGGCCTTTGCCGAACAGGCCAATGTTGATGGGCAGGCCTTCAACGGCCTGTAGCATGCGGTGGATATGCCATTTTCCGGGCGTGATGGTGGTGGCTTTGGTGCCATCGGCGGGGCCCGTACCGCCGCCAACCATCGTCGTGATCCCGCTGCACAAGGCAGTGGGGACCTGGTCCGGGGAGATGAAGTGGATGTGGGTATCAATGCCGCCGGCCGTGAGAATCTTGCCTTCCCCGGCAATGATCTCGGTGCTCGCGCCGATCACAATGTCCACACCGTCACTGATCTGCGGGTTGCCGGCCTTGCCGATCTTGAAGATGTGGCCGTCTCTCAGCGCGACATCGGCTTTGTAGATGCCGGTGTAGTCGAGGATGACCGCATTGGTGATGACAGTGTCCGGGATGTCCTCATCCCGGGTCACCTGGCCGTTCTGGCCCATGCCGTCGCGGATCACCTTGCCGCCGCCGAACACCACCTCTTCGCCGTATACGGTGAGGTCCTTTTCAATCTCGAGGAACAGTTCGGTGTCGGCCAGGCGGATGGCGTCGCCCGTCGTCGGGCCGTACAGGTCCGCGTACTGCCGGCGGGGAATCTCCAAGCTCATTTATTTACTCCTTCAGTCGCTGCCAGCGGGCCGTTCACGGCGTTGCTCAGCCCAAAGACCTCGCGGTTTCCTGCCAATTCGACAAGCCGGACAGGCCTGCTGTCACCTGGCTCGAAGCGCGCGGCGGTCCCGGCAGGGATGTCCAGCCGTCGGCCGTACGCGGCAGTCCTGTCGAAGTCCAGTGCTGAGTTCGCCTCGGCAAAGTGGAAGTGCGAGCCCACCTGGACGGGGCGGTCGCCGGTGTTGGTGACGACGACGTCGATCGCCTCGCGCCCCGCATTCAGTGTCACTGGCTCGGACCTGAGGACGTACTCTCCTGGAATCATTGGCCTGCTCCTAACGGATCGGATCGTGAACGGTGACCAGCTTGGTGCCGTCCAGGAAGGTGGCTTCGATCTGGACATCGTGGATCATTTCGGGGACGCCCTCCATGACGTCCTCACGCCGCAGCAGCGTGGTGCCATAGCTCATCAGATCTGCCACGGTGCGGCCGTCCCGGGCGCCCTCGATCAGCTCGTAGCTGATAATGGCCACAGCCTCAGGGAAGTTCAGTTTGAGCCCCCGGGCCTGTCGTCGCCGGGCAAGGTCAGCGGCGATCACAATCATGAGTTTTTCCTGCTCACGGGGCAAAAGATGCATCATTTCTCCTTGTATATAGAGTTCAGTGCCGCGGGGCCGGACATCAGGTCACTCGAGGCTTGGAACAGCCGAGGACGTCAGGGGCAGCTCTAGTTGGTTATAACCCCAAACGTCTGACATTTCCAATTCGTGGATCCCCAGGAGGCGGTCACATCAGGTTTTGGCCGCCTTGGCAGCCGCCTTTGCCGCCTGCTTGTTCGTCCGCACCTTGGCCAGCGATTCGGGATTCACAATGTCAGCCACGGAGAGGAAGGCGTCTGCCTGGCCATAGTGGCCGGCAGCCTCCCGCCACCCCGGCGCCTGGAGTCCGCGCTGCTTGCCCAGAAGGGCAAGGAAGATTTTTGCCTTCTGCTCTCCGAACCCGGGGAGCTGCTGCAACCTGCGCAGCACCTCGTTGCCGTCAGGGGCACCCTTGGTCCAGATCAGTGTGGCGTCGCCGTCCCAGTCGTGCTGCACAGTCTCGGCGAGCGCCTGGACCCGCCCGGCCATCGACCCCGGAAACCGGTGCACCGCGGGCCGCTCCTTGAACACCTCGACGAACGCCTGTGGTTCATACGTTGCAACCGATGCCGGGTCGATCGATCCGATCCGCGCCCGGATCTTCTCCGGCCCTGCAAAGGCCGATTCCATCGTTACCTGTTGGTCCAGCAGCATGCCTGTCAGCAGCGCAAACGCGTCATTGGTCAGCAGTTGGTCAGCAGCCGGGTCACCGGTTATATGCAGTTCCATGGCCCTTATCCTTGCACCAGGCGGCCTCCCCGTCCTGAGTTTCTGTCCAGATAATCGCCCGGAAAGCGGTTTCGAAGCCGATATCCGGACAAAAACTCGGGAGGGGCCGGGGGGCTTGCAGCTGACTCTCAGGATGCAGTCAGCTTGGGCGGGCATGCTGGAGCGCATGGCAATGCTTCATGCGGGGGCAGCCTCTCCGGGGACCCAGTGAAAAGCCGGCTCAAGGGCTGGGCGGGTGCGGTCGCCTGCGCATCGGCCGCGCTCTGCACCCTGGCAGCCTGCAGCCCGGGCGTTGAATCTGTGGCGCAGAATCAACGGACCGCCGCGCCCGCCCAAGCAGCCGCTCCGACCCCGAGCGGCACAGCACAGCCTGCGACCTCACGGCCCCTACGCGTGGTTGTCATCGGTGATTCCCTGAGTACGGGCTACGGTACGTCACCGGCTCAGGCATGGCCCGGGCTGCTCGGGGAAGACCTGCAGTCAGGGCAGCCCCCCATTCAGGTCATCACCGCAGCCGCAAACGGCGCAGGTTACCTGGCTGCCGGGGATGGCGGCGAAACGTTCATGTCAGAGATCGAGGGCTCGGTCGATGAATCGGCGGACATCGTCATACTCTTTGGTTCCGACAACGACTTCGGAGCGGACCCGGCAGACCTCCGAACAGCCATTTCCGACACACTTGTGGCCAGCAAGATCCTGGCCCCGCATGCGGCCAGGATTGTGGTCGGCCCGCTCGCGGCTTTCGATCCGGACGAAGATGATCTCCAGGTTATCCGCGACCAGGAGCAGGGCGCGGCGCTGGACGCCGGCGTGATGTTCGTGGATCCGATCCTTGAACAGTGGGTCTCCAGCCCCGACTCGCCATTACTGGGCCCGGACGGCGAACATCCCAGCATCGAGGGGCAGCAATTCCTCTATGACAAGCTCAAATCCATAGTGGTATGGGCCGCACCGGCACAGCAGCCCCTACCGAGTACTTAAACATGGATCCAAGTACTACCTAATCCGAAAAACGAGTACCGATTACGCGTTCGCCGGGCACCTCGCCGGAACTACCTTCTACTAAGAGCTAAGACCCGCATATCTCGCGGGACTGGATGTCTCACGAGGGGGTTGTGAGAAGGATGAATACAGGACTTAGCAGCCGCTTTTTCCCGGGCCAGCGGCTCCGGGAAGCGAGCGGGGCCGGCGACGAGGAGGTCTTCGAGACCAAGGCCTCTCCCCCAGCCGTCGCCGGCCCTTTTTCCTCCACAGCCAGCGTGCGTCGAAGGCCGCCATTCCGGTCCCTTCGGAGCCTGGCATGAAGCTTTCCGGTTCCCAGGTTTCTCAGGCGCACACGTCGGCGGGCAGGCGGCCAGCGCCGGCTCATCCAACCCAGTATTCAATCCAGCATTCCGTCCCCCATCCGGGCCCGGCGCCCACGCAGGACCCGACCCCAAGGTCCGGAGAGCCCTTGGACGCGGCGTCCGCAGCGAAACCCTCCGCCAGTGGCCCGGCCAGCGCCGACGGATTTATGCCCGACCTGGCCACCGGCGCTAAAACCCTCACTGATTCCCTCGAGATCCTGGTCCGGTTGGCCTCGGCCACCGTGAGCCGGCTCACGGGCGAACGGATCGAGTGCGCCGTGATCCTGAACCGCGTCAAACGTGTCAGTGCAACGGCTGGTACGGACAGCCAGACCGCAAGGTTTGCCCGGCTGGAGCGTGAGGTCGGCGAAGGCCCCCTGAGCGAAGCCCTCACCGGCAGCGGCACCGTAGCCATGAACCGCGTGGCCGCCGACTTCCGCTGGGCGCGGTACAGGCCGCACCTGCAGGACGCCGGGATCGACAGCGTCCTGGGCCTGCGGCTCAGCCTTGGCGAGGGCACCGAGGCCGCTCTCGCCTTCTTCGCAACCGGCGCGCAGGCCTTCCCGCCTCACGTAGTCGCCGCTGCGCGCAGTTTCGCTGACGTCGCTTCGCGCGGCCTCAGACTGGTCCTTGAGCTGCACGCGGCGAGTGCCAGGGCAACGGATCTGCAATCCGCGCTGGAAAGCCGGACGTCCATCGACATCGCCTGTGGTGTGATCATGGCCCAGAACAGGTGCTCCTACAACGACGCGATCACCATCATCGCCACTGCTTCCAGCCACCGGAATATCAAGCTCCGCACGGTGGCGGAAGGCATCTTGGCGAGCCTCCCCGGCGGTACACCCCGCACCCATTTCGAGCACTGACTTTCAACTGCTGGCCCGACTCAGGTGACTGCGGGCCCCTCCGGGATCCCGTCGACGTACTTCACTGTGCTTCGTTTAAAGACCTCGGCGTAGATGGAGGACCGGACTGACGCCACGCCGTCCTGGCCCCGAAGATCGGCCAGCAGCGGCCGCAGATCATCCAGTGCTGCCACCGCCACCTGCGCCACCAGCTGCTCGCCGGACGCCGCGACCCACCTCGTGACCGGCAGACCGGCCAGGTACTCCGCCGGCCCCGCCGTCCCGCCGTCCGCACAGGTGAGGCTGATCAGCGATTCGACCGGGAATCCCAACGACGCCAGGTCGACAACGGCCCTGATGAACAGGGTGCCGGAGCTGGTCAGCGCCTCCAGCCGGCGGCTGACCGTTGCTTTGGAAACTGACAGCTCTGCCGCGAGCTCGTCCATCGTTGCCCGGCCGTTGCGGTGCAGGAGCCCGGCCAGCATGCGGCCGGTGTCATCGAGCGGTGTGTGGCCGGTCGCCGCCCCGGCCAGGCGCCCATCCTCGTCGGGGTGCAGCGCGGCATATTGTTGCTTATCCAGGACGTCCGGCTTCCAGCCGGAGGGGGTCCGGAAGTACTCGAACAGCGGCATCATGGTGAACGACTGCACGCCCTCCACCTTCGCGAGACGGTGATACAACAACTCCGCGAGTTCTTCGGGAGCGAGGAACATTTCCGCCACTGCCTCACTCGATCCGGACAGGGCGCTGACCCACGAGGACTCGTCCTGGTCGGCGAGCCACGAACAGACCTGGCGCAGCTCCCTGGGAGCCGCCTGCACGCGTAGGAGGAAGGCGGCGCGAGAGCTCACAGCGGCCGGGTTGATGAAGGCGTTGATGCGCGCGGCACCCGATTCGAGCAGTTTGTTGCCGCGGCGTGCCACGGTCCGTTCCTGCTGGCCCAGGACCTCGGCGATCAGCCTCCACGGGGCGCGGCCGTTGCGCACGAGCGCGGCCATGATCTGCCGGTCAAGCGTGTCAAGCTGCTCCATCTCCGGGTCCTTTCAGCTCAGCTGCCCACCTTGACGCCGGCCGGCGTCGCGCCCGGAACGAACCGGGGCGGCAGGCGTGCCTGCCGCCCCGGCAATTTCAGTTCCGGCCCAGATAGGCTAGCACTGCGGAAAGTGCGGCCCCTGTTCCTCCGACGACGGCGGCGCGTGCGTCCGGCGCGAAGTACGGTGAGTGGTTTCCGGCCGGTGATGCTCCGTCCGCAAAGAGTTCCGGGTCGAAGGCGCCAAAAGCCCAGAAGACACCGGGAACACCAATGGCGTCGCTGAGCCAGCCCGCGTCCTCGGAACCCATCCCGAGCGGAGCTTCAGTCAGCGCATCCGCGCCGAAGTCCGCCGTGAACGCTTCAACCACCCGGCGGGTGGCGGCTGGATCGTTGTAGCAGCGGGGGAAGTTGTTCAGCTCCGTGATGGTGGGTTCGGGCGCCGCCGAGGCAGCGGCTTCGGCGGAGATGATCCGCCGGATTGCTGCGAGCACCGTTGCGCGGGTGTCTTCATCCGGGGTCCGGACGTTGACCGAGAACTCCGCAGAGTCGGGGATGATGTTTTCCTTCAGGCCCGCGTGGAAGGTGCCCACGGTGACTACTGCGGGGGTCGACGGTGCCAGTTCGCGGGAGACGATGGTCTGGAGCCGAAGGACCATGGCAGAGGCGGCAACGATCGGGTCGATGGATTTCTCCGGCTGCGAACCGTGTGCCTGCTGGCCATGGACCGTGATCTTCCAGGAGTCAGCCAGGCTGGCCATGTGCCCGTCCCGGACGACGAGTTTGCCCTGTCCGACCGGCATAACATGCTGGGCCAGCACTACCTCGGGTTTGGGGGCCCGGTCCCACAGGCCGTCGTCGATCATTGCCCTGGCGCCGTACGCCGTCTCCTCGCCGGGCTGGAAGATCAGGACCAGGGTCCCCTGCCATAGGTCCCGACGCTCCGTGAGGAGCGAGGCGAGTGCCAGGGCGGCGGTGATGTGGGTGTCGTGACCGCAGCCGTGCATCACGGGGGCGGTGCCGCCGTCGGGCAGTGTGCCCGTGGCTTCGCTGGAGTAGTCCAGGCCGGTCTGCTCGGCGATAGGCAGGCCGTCGGTGTCGGCCCGGAAACCGATGACCGGTCCGTCGCCGTTCTTCAGGATGCCCACTACGCCGGTGACACCGCACCGGAAGGATTCGATCCCCAACCCGGCCAGCCGGGATTCGATGTACGCTGCGGTTTCGAATTCCTGGGCTGAGAGCTCGGGGTGGGCGTGCAGGTACTTGTAGACGTCGACGTACTCGTCCACAAAAGTTTCAGGAACGTCGACGGCGGTGGTCAGCCGTACGCCCGTGGTGGCGGTGGTGGTGGTCATTTTTGGTTCCCTTTCAGCGGGTGGGTTCGGTGATCTGGGCGGCCGGGGCCGCATCGCCGGTCGCCGCTTCGTCGGGCGCCACGGCGGCACTGGCGGGCGGGGTTTTGGACCGAGTAAACCAGGAGGCGGCGATGGTGATGATGACGGCCAGTGCGGTGGCGTAGAAGGTCAGTGCCGGTGCGAGCGGAACCACCACGAACACGATGACGGCTGCAACAATGACGGCCACGATAGTGACGCGGCGGTTCCTCATGGCCATCACGCTCTGCAGAACCACGGCGCCGAAAACTGCAGGCAGGATATACGCGCGGGCCGTGGCAATAAGTGGCGCGGGAAGCGTCCCCACAAGCCAGGTTCCCAGGACACCCACGAGAAGAATGAGCGTGGTGATGTGGATCAGCACCGCGCCGATAATGGCGCTGCCGGCGATGAGTTCTGCCCTGCGGGTACCCGGGCGCTCGCCGAGGTTGGCCTGGGCAACGACCGCCGCAGGGAGGAGTTTGTTGGCAATGTTGCCGATCAAAAACGCCTGGTACATGGCCGAGCGGCCCAGGATGGGGAAGTAGGAGATGGGCTCAATGATGGCGATGATGCCGAACGTGGCGAGTACGGCCACGACGGCGGTGACCAGTTCCACGGGCGTGATGCCCACCCCCGAGCCGAAGGCGGCGTAAAGTGCGGCAGCCAGGGATATCAGCAGCCCGAGCGCCAGGGTGATGGGCCCCCAGATGGAGGTAGTGCGGTCAAATGCTGCAAGTCCTGCGGATGTGTTGGTGGAAGTCGTTGTGGACATCAGATTGGCTCCTTTCAGGGCTTTTCAGGCCGCGGTCATGAAGTAGGCGGCCGCGAGAGCCACGAGGATGGCGATGCCCAGGCCCCACTCGCGCAGCCAGGGACGCCGCAGCCTGTGGGCCAGTAAAATGCAGACGCCCATCGCCGCCGCTGACGCGATCATGGTGACCAGGTGGACGGGCGACTTGACCACCTCTGAGAAGGCGAGCGTGAAGAAGGCACCCAGCAGCGCCGCCGTCGGGACGATGGCCATAACCGCCGGATTGACCTTGCGGAGTTTCGCATCGCCCTTGCTCAGGATGGGCGTGAGGATCAGGGCGGAGAGCATCCAGGCCAGGCCGCCGATGGTCATGGCGGCGAAGGCGAGAGCGAAGATCTTCTGCGTGTACGTTGGCCCGCCCAGCTGGGCGCCCTGCGTACCGGCCGAGATACCGGCAGCGGCGACGTCGAACGCGGCCGATCCGACCAGGCCGATGCGGGTGAGTACTGCCGGCGTGCCGAACAGCGGCAGGAGGGAAATCGCAACCAGCGCCACGGCGAGCGACGGTCCGACGGCCGCCACAGCTCCCGAGCGGACCGAGCTGGTGACCTGCGCAGGCGTCAGGCCGACGGCGGGCGCCGCCTTCCGGATGGCCTTGAAGTAGATCACCGACTGGAGGATGACTACCGCGAAGACGCCCGCGGCTAACGCCCAGAGGACCGGGTGCTGGATGAGGGGGGTTATATCTGTGGAACTGGGATCGACGGCTGCGAGAACCACGGTTGCTCCCTTGCAAAGTGACCAACACCTCGAGAACCGGGGTGTCGATAAGATGGACTTTATGGATATCTAATGCCGATGTGTTTCATTTGTACAGCACTATATGTCCATAAGTACATAGTTTTGTTGTTTCCAGTAGATGACAGACGCGGCGCGGGAGCGTAAATTCACGACGGGGCCCTTAAAGACAGCCGGGGCTGTTAAAGCAAGAAGACCAGAGACGATGCGTCTCTGGTCTTCTTGCGCGGGTGGGCCCTGTGGGGATCGAACCCACGACCCACGGATTAAAAGTCCGATGCTCTACCAACTGAGCTAAAGGCCCCAACTGACGGTCAAACGACCGATCAGCCCAGTCCATTTCTGGACGATAAATACTCTACCCCACGCACGGGTGCGCTTTGGCACGGAGGCGCGCGCCGCCGTCGTACGTTCCGATTCCACCGCGGGCCCCAGCCACCTGCGTTCTCCTCCAAGGAATGCTCGATTTCCCGCGCGGCACAGGAGTAGCGTGGAGGACATGAGCGAGCAACCAGGACCCAGTCACTACGGCGGAGCCAACCGGCATCACAAGCCCAAGCCGTTCGCCCCCATCGACTTTGAGCCGTTCGCGGGCGGTCCGGATCCTGCGCGCGTGTCCGAGGCCGCGCACCTCGCTGCCCAGGCGCTGGTGCGCCATGGCCGCGACAGCGACGACCCCGTCATCACCGAGCGGCTGGTCAAGCTCACGGACGAACAGGGACTGGAGGCCATCGCCGAGATGTGGGCCGAGAGCCCGGCCCGCTCGCTGCCCGGCGCCCTCTGGCGGCTGTACGCCCTGCGCGCCGCCACCGTCCGTGACCCGGAACGGATCTCGGTCTATTTCCGGGCGGGCAAGGACACCGCACAGGTCTCCCACGTGGTGGCCGGTGCCGCCGAACCGCCCGGCGCCGAGGAAATGCGGACCATGGCTGACGCCATTCTCTCCGGGGCGTTCGACGGCGACTTCGACGTCGCGCTGGAACGCTCCGCCGCGTTCTGCCGGGTGGTGGCGCTCGGCCAGGCGACCATCGCCGACGGCGCCGAGCTCGGCAACGAGGCCCACGCGAGCAAGCTCACACGCAACTCGCACCAGCTTGTGAAGACCGCGGAGGACCTTGAGCACGCGGCAAATGCGTGGCGGCTGGGCGAGCTGGACTGACCCACCGGCGCCCATCTGTCAATGTTGACTTGGGCCAGGCAACGTAGAACACTGAAACTGGTGTCGAGCCGCGAAACCCCCGGGCTTCAACAAATAGCCGCCTAGAGCGGCCTACCGCCGAGAGGCGTATCCGGTTCGGCACCATTTTTATGCCTGTATACAGGCCGCAGGCACGGGCCGGTAGAATCAACACCAGTTGCTGACCTGCGTCAAGTCACAGTGGGCGGCCCCCGACCCAGTACATCGCCCGGAGACCGGTAACCCAACGTGAAGCTGCGCCTTTTTCCCCAGGAGCCCGCGGGGCTGACCCTGCTTTCCCGTATGGCCCAGCAAATTGTGCTGGCAAGTGCCACCATGGCCGAGATTCTTGGCGTCCCCGCCTCCGACCACGCCAAGCTGGTGGACGACATGCACAACCACGAGGCAAAATCCGGCGAGCTGCACTTTGCCCTGCTGACCCATATGCGCACCAGCTTCGTGAACCCGCTCCCCCGCGAAGACATGTACGCCCTGTCCCGCTACCTCAACGAGGCCCTCGAAAAGCTGGATGGCGCCGCCGAACTCGTGTCCCTGTACCAGCTGGACCGCCTGCCCAAGCGCGCCGCGGACCAGCTCGAGATCATCAGCCGGCAGGCCGAACTCACCGTGGAGGCCATGCGCAGGCTCAACAACCTGGACGACCTCGAAGACTACTGGATCGAGATCCTGCGGCTGGCAAAACGCGCGGAACGGACGCATCGGATCTGGGTGGCGGACATGATCCGGGACATGAAATGGGCCCAGTATTCCCGTAACCGCGACGTCGCCAACCAGCTGGTGGAGGTCACCAAGGACATGCGGCGCATCGCCACCCAGGTAGGCAGCATCATCGTCAAGGAATCCTGACGTGACAGCAGTTATTTTCGGCGCTGTGGTCCTGCTGACCGCGGCGTTTGCCTTTCTCAACGGCTTCAGGGACGTCTCCACGTCTGTCGCGCTGGCCGTCCGCACCCGGGCACTCACTCCCAGCGTGGCTGTGCTGCTGGCCGCCTTCTTCAACTTCCTGGGCGCCTTGCTCAGCGCCACGGCGGCGGTTGCCATCAGCCATACCTGGATCAGCTTGCCGGACGGCGAAAGCGGCCTCAGCATCCTGGCGGCAGCACTGGCCAGCGCCTGCATATGGGGCCTGCTGATGTGGTGGCGCGGCATCCCGGCCTCATCCACGCACGCCCTGGTGGGCGGGCTGGCCGGGGCCGGGCTCGCCAGCGTGGCCGTGGGCGGGGTGGGTGTGGGCGGCGTCGACCAGTCCCTGCTGCTCCAGGTGGTCCTGCCACTGGTGCTCTCGCCCGCCGTCGCCTACATCGGCGCCTACCTGCTGGTATTCCCGGTGACCTGGGCGGCGCGGTATGCCCAACCCAACGTCATCAACCAGCGCTTCCGCCGCAGCCAGGCCATCGCGTCCGGTGCCGTCGCGTTCGGTCACGGCCTGCAGGACGGCCAGCGCGTGGGCGCCGTACTGCTGCTTGCCCTGCTCGCGGCCGGCTATTCCGACGGCGAGAGCATCCCCCTGTGGGTGGCGCTGGTTTCCGCCGTGATGATCTCGGCCGGAACACTTTTTGGTGGCTGGCGGATCTCCCACACCTTGGGCTACAAGATCACCCGGGTGGACCCGCTGCGGGGCTCCGTGGCCCAGACCTTCAGTGCCGCGATGCTGTTTTTCGGGGCGATCGCGCTGCAGTGGCCCCTCTCCACGACCCACACTGTGACCGCGTCCGTGCTGGGCGCAGGCGAAAACCAGCACTTCTCCGTCACCAACCGGAAGCTGGTCATGCAGATCCTGGGGCTTTGGGTGCTCACGCCAGTGGCAGCAGCGTCCGGGGCCTTCGTGCTGGCTCTGGCGCTGTCACCGCTCGCCGCCTGAGCGGAGCTTAAACGCCGCATCGATTGCTCCGGCAGCGCCCTTCTGAGCTGTCAAAAGGGCGCTGTTGGAGCAATCGATGCAAGGTGCGGTGCTCGGAGCCGGTGGGTGGGCCCACGCCGCCAGGGTTCCCTAGCCGAGCTTGCGAGGTTGGGGCGGCGGTGGGGATTACCCGAAGCGGCCGGAGACGTAGTCTTCGGTGGCTTTCACGGTGGGATTGCTGAAGATGTTCTGGGTGTTCCCGTATTCGATCAGCTTGCCCGGCTTCCCGGTGCCGGCGATGTTGAAGAACGCGGTCTTGTCCGAAACGCGGGCGGCCTGCTGCATGTTGTGGGTCACGATCACCACGGTGTACTGGTCCTTGAGATCGTTGATGAGGTCCTCGATGGCGAGCGTGGAGATCGGGTCCAGGGCCGAGCACGGCTCGTCCATGAGGATCACCTGCGGCTCCACGGCAATGGCACGGGCGATGCAGAGGCGTTGCTGCTGACCGCCGGACAAGCCGGACCCCGGCTTCTCCAGGCGGTCCTTGACCTCGTTCCAGAGGTTGGCGGCCTTGAGGGACCTTTCCACCAGGACGTCGGCCTCACCCTTGGAGATCTTCTTGTTGTTCAGCTTCACGCCAGCCAGCACGTTGTCGCGGATGGACATGGTGGGGAACGGGTTGGGCCGCTGGAAAACCATGCCGATCTGCGAGCGCACCGTCACTGGGTCCACGCCGGGTCCGTAGAGGTTGTCGCCGTCCAACAGGACTTCGCCTTCGACGCGGGCGCCGGGCAGTACTTCGTGCATGCGGTTCAGGGTGCGCAGGAACGTGGACTTGCCACAGCCTGAGGGACCGATGAAGGCCGTCACGGACTTGGCCTCGATATTGATGCTGACGTCCTCCACGGCCAGGAAATCGCCGTAGTACACGTTCAGGTCTTTGACGTCTATGCGCTTAGACATGATGTTCCTTCACTTGCTGGGGGTACGGATTGAAGTCTAGGGTTTGGCCGCGGAGACCGGAATGCCCTGCCGAAAGTGTTTTCAACGGCCGGTCTTGGGGGCAAAGATCCTGGCGATCAGCCGGGCACCGAGGTTCAGGACCATGACCAGGATGATCAGCACCAGAGCGGCGCCCCAGGCCCGCTGCGAGGACGGGTCCGGGTTCGCCGGAGACGTGGGGTTCAGGATCTGCGTGTAAATGTACGTGGGCAGGGAAGCCATCCAGCCGCCGAACACGTTGTTGTTGATGCTGGTGGCAAAACCGGCGGTGACCAGGATGGGCGCGGTCTCCCCGATCACGCGGGCGATCGCCAGGGTGACGCCGGACGCGATGCCGGAGATCGCCGTCGGGATAACCACCTTGAGGATGGTGCGCCACTTCCGCACGCCCAGCGCGTACGCCGCTTCGCGCAGTTCGTTGGGGACAATCTTCAGCATTTCCTCGCTGGAACGCACCACCACGGGGATCATCAGGACGGAAAGCGCGACGGCGGCGACGGCACCGGTTTTGGTGCCGGGCCCCACCACGGCGAAGAAGAACGCGGCGGCAAAGAGGCCGGCCACGATGGACGGGATGCCGGTCATGACGTCAACGAAGAAGGTGATGGCGCGGGCCAGCCGGCCATCGTTGCCGTACTCCACCAGGTAAATGGCGGTCAGCAGGCCAACAGGTACGGAGATGACGGTGGCCACCAGTGTCATCTGCACTGTACCCACGAGGGCGTGGTAGATGCCGCCGATCACAGGAGCGCCCTCTTCGACAGCCTTGTTGTCGTAAACGCCCGTGACGCCGTTCATGGAGCTGGTGAGGAAGCCCGGGGCGATCAGGCCGGGAATGCCGTTGACCAGCACCGTCCAGATCACAGAGATCAGCGGGAGCAGCGCGATCAGGAACGAGCCCACCACCAGGCAGGTGGCCAGCTTGTCCTTGGCTTTGCGGGAGCCTTCGACGACGGCGCTCCAGCCCACGAGGCCTGCGGTGAAGAGAATGGCCGAGACGACGCCCCAGCCGAAGGTGTTGAAACCGATCAGTGCCAGGATCGCGGCGCCCAGGATGAGCGCGATGACCAGAACAACGTACGGCGCGAACGCGGGCAGCTGGCCCCTGGTCAGGGATGAGCGCTTGCTGCGCAGCGGGGTGAGAGTGGAGGACATTTAGTTGGCTCCCGAGAATTCTTTGTGCCGGGTGATGATCCAGCGGGCGATCATGTTGACTCCCAGGGTGATCACAAAAAGGACCAGGCCGGCGGCGATCAGCGTGCTGACTTTCAGGCCGCTGGCTTCGGGGAAGTTCAGGGCAATTTCCGCGGCAATGGTCTGGTTGCCGGACGTGATCAGGCTGGCGGTCAGGGCGCCGGAGGAGAGGACCAGGGCCACGGCCATGGTCTCGCCGAGTGCACGGCCCAGGCCCAGCATCACGGCGCTGATGATGCCCGGGCGGGCGAACGGCAGAACCGACATCTTGATCATTTCCCAGCGCGTGGCTCCGAGTGCCAGGGCGGCTTCCTCGTGGAGCTTGGGCGTCTGCAGGAAGATTTCACGGCTCAGGGACGTGATGATGGGCAGGACCATCACCGAGAGCACAATGCCGGCGGTCAGAATGGTTTTGCCGGTGGCGGAGGCGGGGCCCTGGAAGATGGGCAGCCAGCCCATGTTGTCGGCCAGCCAGTTGTAGGCAGGGGAAATTTCCTTGGCCAGGAACGCAGCACCCCAGGCGCCATAGACCACGGACGGGATGGCGGCCAGGAGGTCCACTACGTAGCCAAGGGCGGAGGCGAGCCCGCGCGGGGCAAAGTGCGAGATGAACAGCGCCACGCCGATGGCGATGGGTGTGGCGATCACCAGCGCGATGACGGCGGCGATCAGCGTGCCGATGACGATCGGCCAGATGTAGGCGAAGAAGCCTTCTCCACCCTGGATCTGGGCGGCCGGGGCTGTCAGAGCCGGAATGGCCTGGACAACAAGGAACAGGGCCACGCCGAACAGGACAGCGAGGATGAGGCACCCGGCGGCGAGCGCGGCGCCGGAAAAGATCTTATCCCCGGCGCGGCCTGCGCCCTGGGAACTGCTCAGGGGGGTGGCGGTCATTTGCAGACCCTTCGGTTGTGGTGGTGCACAAAAACTAGCTTACAAAGCCAAGTTCCCCGCCCCGCCTTTCGGCGTGGCGGGGAACGTGGTTCAGGACAGGTATTAGGCCTTGACCTTGATGGATGCGATGGCCTTGGCTGCCTTATCCGCCAGGGACTTGGAGAGCGGTGCGGACTTCGCGGAGTCAGCGGCGGCCTTCTGGCCTGCGTCTGAGACTACGTAGTTCTCGAAGGCCTTGACCAGGTCGGCGGTTTCCTGCTTGTCGTAGGTGGCGCAGACAACGTGGAAGGAAACCAGCACGATCGGGTAGGCGCCCTCAACGCTGGTCTTGCGGTCCAGCTTGATGGAAAGGTCATTGGCGGACCGGCCTGCGACAGGCGTACCAGCGTC
>DIZT01000286.1:25809-29319 GCA_002427975.1 Micrococcaceae bacterium UBA6021
GAGCGGTTCACCGGGGTGACCTTGGTGTCCGGAAGGGTGACGCCGGGGTTCAGGGCGGCTATGGAGGGATCGTTCCAGGTGGCAACCTGGCCGCGGAAGATCTTGGCCACGGTGGAGGCGTCAAGCTTCAGGTCCGTGACGCCGGGGAGGTTGAAGGCAACGGCGATCGGTGAGACATAGACCGGGATATTCACGGCACCGTCGGGGCCGCACTTGTCCTTGGAGCTGGTGTACTCGGCATCCGTGAGGTAGGCGTCAGAGCCGGCGAACTGGGCCGAGCCGTCAAGGATAGCCTTGCGGCCTGCGCCGGAACCGTCCGGGGAATACTGCACAGTAGCGCCGGAGTTCGCGGCGGCGAAGCCGGACTTCCAGGCGTCCATCGCCGCGCCCTGCGCCGAGGAGCCGATGCCGGTCAGCGTGCCGGTGACCTTGGGGCCGGCAGAAGTCTGGTTGCCTGCTGGCGTGTTGCCCGTGGCGTTGTCTGAACCGCAGGCGGCAAGCGCGAGTGCGCCGGCTGCGATAACAGCGATAGCCGCGTGGCGGCCGAAGCGGAGTGCCTTCACTAGATGTACCCCTTCCAGGGTTATTTAGTAGCGGGCAGGGCTGGAGAGGCCCTGCGGCGCGATGCGTACGTTTTGTACCTTCAATGAAGTTATGGGCTGCAGGTAACGGGATAGGCGGCCCAAGATGAACAGAACATTAACGACGGCGGCATTTTGGCTGACAACTGCTGCGTCACCATTGCGCACGTCACACTTTCGGTCTTGGGTGCCCGGGCGGCAAATAGACTGGAGGGCATGGCCGCAGCAGCAGGACTCTCAGCAAGCAGGCGCTTCCTGCGCGGACGCATCCGAACCGGCCTGGTCCGGAGCCGGAACTCACTGGTCCCCGCCGTCCAGATGACAGCATGCGCAGTGGGGGCCTACGCCTTCGCCGAGTACGTGCTGGGGCACTCTGGTCCTCTGTTCGCGGCAACATCGTCACTGATCGCCCTGGGTTTCTCGCGTGACCCTCGCCTGCGCCGGGTGATGGAAGTGGGACTGGGCTGCACCATCGGCATCGCAGTGGGCGATCTGCTGCTGCACTGGCTGGGCAGCGGAATCTGGCAGGCCGCCGTCGTCCTCCTGTTCTCCATCCTGCTGGCCCGCTTCCTGGACAGCGGCACCATCTTCACCACGCAGCTGGGGCTGCAGTCCCTGCTCGTGGTGCTGCTGCCGGCGCCGGACGGGGGGCCCTTCACGCGAAGCCTGGACGCCGTGGTGGGCGGGCTGTTCGCCCTGCTGGTGACTGTCCTGATTCCCAAAGATCCGCGCCGCGAGCCCCGCAGCGATGTCCGCAAACTGCTGGACGAGCTCGCCGAGGTGCTCCGCGAATGCGCCACAGCCCTGACCGAAAGCGACTCCACCCAGGCATGGCACGCGCTGATCCGGGGCCGGAACTGCCAGCCGCTGGTGGACCGCATGCGCCAGTCGCTGCGCGCCTCCGGTGAGGTGGCCACGCTCGCGCCCGCCTACCGCCGGCACCGGGATGAGCTGGACCGGCTGGAGCACTCCCTGGACTTCATCGACCTTGCGTTGCGGAACAGCCGCGTTTTCGCTCGCCGGCTGACCAGCGCCATCAACCACACGGCACTGTCCGATGAAGCCACGGACAGCATTTCCGACGTCCTGCGGGAAACCGCTGCCGCGATCGATGAACTGTCGCTGGGCCTGGCCGAAACGCACGACGGCGCGCGGCGCGCCCACATGCGCACGGCCCGGCAGGACCTGAGTGAAATAGCGCTGCGGCTCCATCCCAGGCTGCTGAATGTACAGCGGCTGGAGGGCGAGACGGTGGTCATGCTGTTCCGGCCGCTAATGGTGGACTTACTGGAGGCCAGCGGAATGGACCCGCTCGAGGCCCGGGACGTGCTGCCCGCCCTATAACGGTGGTTAGCCGGGCCCCGGTGGTTGAGCCGGGGCCACGACCGCAGGGTTCCCTGACCGAGCTTGCGAGGTTAGGGGGCGGGTGGGGAGCGAAACCAATTGTCGGCGCCCGCCACTAGGGTGGAACCCATGGCTACAAAGACTTCCCGGGTGTCCAAAGCGCCGGCTTACAAGTGCGCCGAATGCGGCTGGACCACGGTCAAGTGGGTGGGGCGCTGCGGCGAGTGCCAGGCGTGGGGCACCGTGGAGGAAACCGGCGCCGCTGTAGCGCGTACGACGGCGGCAACCACGGTTCTCGAGCCGGCCCGCCGGATTGCCGAGGTGGATGCCACCACCGCAGCTTTCCTGCCCACCGGCGTGGACGAACTGGACCGCGTGCTGGGCGGCGGCCTGGTCCCGGGCGCGGTCATCCTGCTGGCCGGCGAGCCTGGCGTGGGCAAGTCAACGCTGTTGCTGGACGTCGCGGCCAAGTTCGCCCGCACAGCGCAGGACGTCCTGTATGTCACGGGTGAGGAGTCCGCTGCGCAGGTGAAGCTGCGCGCGGAGCGGATCGACGCCGTCGCGGATTCCCTGTACCTCTCGGCGGAAACGGACCTGGGGCAGGCACTGGGACAGGTGGAGAAGATCGAGCCGCGGCTGCTGATCGTGGACTCGGTCCAGACGCTCAGCAGCGCGGACGTGGACGGCAGCGCAGGTGGCGTGTCGCAGGTGCGTGAGGTTGCGGCGTCCATCATCGCGGCGGCCAAGCGGCGCAACATGACCACGCTGCTGGTGGGCCACGTGACCAAGGACGGGTCCATTGCGGGGCCGCGGCTGCTCGAACACCTGGTGGATGTGGTGTGCCAGTTCGAAGGCGAGCGCCATTCCCGGCTCCGGCTGCTGCGCGCGGTGAAGAACCGGTACGGGCCCACGGACGACGTCGGCTGTTTTGACCTGAATGAGAACGGAATCGAAGGACTCACGGACCCCAGCGGGCTGTTCGTCAGCCGCACCAAGGAACCCGTGTCCGGTACCTGTATCACCGTGACCATGGAAGGGCGGCGGCCGTTGCTGGCCGAGGTGCAGTCACTGCTTGCCGAGAGCGCCAATTCGCAGCCCCGCCGGGCCACCAGCGGCCTGGACAGTTCGAGGGTGTCCATGCTCCTGGCCGTGCTGCAGCAGCGTGCCGGCTGCCTGCTGCACAAGGACGATTCCTACGTGGCCACGGTGGGCGGCGTGAAGCTCAGCGAACCCGCCACCGACCTCGCCGTTGCCCTGGCCGTCGCGTCCGCGAAGGCCCGCAAACCCCTGCCCATCCGGCTGATCGCGTTCGGCGAGGTGGGCCTCGCCGGAGAGGTCCGGCCCGTGCCCGGCATCAACCAGCGCATCCAGGAAGCACACCGCCTGGGCTTCACCCATGCCGTGGTTCCGGCCAGCCACAACGGCCCGGGTCCCATCCCGGCCGGCTTCTCCGTCCGCGAAGTGGAGCACCTCACGGAAGCGCTGAGCCTGCTGATCGGCTAGTCAGTGGATCGCGTTACTCCGGCTGGAAGTTGGGGAGTACTTTGCCTGATTGGGCGGAGTTCCTGGCTGTTTCGAATGCTGC
>DIZT01000346.1:0-3955 GCA_002427975.1 Micrococcaceae bacterium UBA6021
TCAAGCTCCCGCTGCAGGTGTTCCACGTCAACCTGACCGTGCGGATCGTCGTCGAGCACCACAATCTGCAGGTCGTTGCGACGCGCAAGCTGCCGTAGCGCAATGACATTGCCGGCATACTCGGTGCGTCCGATCAGCACCCGCGTCCGAGTGACGAAGGGGAAGCTGTAGACCGCCATCGCCCAGGCGCGGCACCCGCTTTCGGCCAGGGCTATCTCGTTCGGCACCGCCCCGATCAGCCGTGCCACCGAGGAGTACACACCCTCCAACCGATCAGCAGCCTCCTCCGCCGCCTCATAGCCACCGATCTGCTCCTCGCGGCGTAAATGACCCACAACAGTGTCCACCACAGGACCGGGGGCCAGTGAACTTCCCGCATTGTTCAAATGGGTCACGCGCAGGACGCCGCGGGTCTGCCTGCGCACCGCTTCGACATCAATTGACATAAACCACATTCTGCCCGCAATTGCGTTGAGAGCCCGTTTGCTGGGTGCCGGCCAAGCATCGCCCGTGCGTTTTCGTCCGTTAACGGCGCCCTGTCGGCGCACGGCCGGTAATACGCAGCGAGTCAGTGTCGATGATGACCGCCTCGTCGGTGCCCGACGAGGAGGCAAGCACCCGGTGGCGGTCCGGGGCCAGGGCGATGCCGTGCACGGAGGACACGCCGTCAACAGTCGCCACGACAGAGGGTCCTGCCAGGTCCAGGACATGGACGGTGCCGTCGCCAAGATGGGTGACGTAGAGGCGTTTGGCCGCTGGATCGATCACCTGATAGTCCAGGCGCGTACTGCCTCCGGGCAGCGGAACATCCTGGACCAGGGTGAGCGGGAGCTCGCCTGCCGTTTCGGAGGCCGGTGGCGCGCACGCGGTCAGACCGGCCATGAGAGCGACTGCGATGGCGGCAATCAACCGCAGACCGTTATCGACGGTATTTCGCACGGGGGCCGCTTCGGCGCTCACAGGATCACGACATTGATGACAAACGCAGCCAGTGCGCCCGCGATGGCGGGAATTGCCCGGCGCGGGAGCCGACGGTTCATCACGGCCGCCACGGCGGGAGGGACGCCGCCAGAGGACCACCAGCACGAGCGTGCCCGCCCCCGCCAGCAGCGCAGGCCGGACCTGCCATCGACCTCCGGGGCGGGAAGCGTCACAGGGCGAATCCCGCCGCGCCCCGGCGAGGTCACCCAGAATGCTTGCGCCTGCTGCACCGGCCCACCCTCCACTATGCGCTCGCGCTGAACCATATGGTCCGCCGATCCGTCCTATCTGACACAAGGTATTACGGAGGTGCGGTGCATATGGTTCCATCACCGATGGTGAGGATGCCGTGGTGAGGCAAGATCGTCGCGCCCCGTTTGTGGCGGCGCTTCAGCAAGCCAGGACGGCCGCCTATCCGCCGGGCGAGTACGTGGGCCAGGAAAGCTTCATGCGCGCCGGTGAGATTCGCCAGCTGGTCGGTCGCGCCCGCATCGGCCCCGGCGTCTACGTGCTTGACCTGTGTTGCGGGGTGGCTGGTCCCGGCCGAATGATCAGTGCGGAGCTGGGCTGCCAGTACCTGGGCTTGGACCACTCCGCCAGCGCTTTGGTGATCGCCCGGGACCTAGCCGGGGACCTGCCGTGTCGCTTCGAGCAGGCCCACGTGCCGCCGCTGCCCAATCAGCAGTTCGAGGTCGTGCTGCTGCTGGAGACAATGCTGGCCTTCCCCGACAAGAGGTCCCTGATCGAGGAGGTGGCTCGCGGGCTGACGCCGGGCGGTCGCTTCGCCTTCACCATCGAAGACGGTCGGCCGCTCACGGCGAGCGAGCGGGCCCGGATGCCGGACGCCGATACCGTCTGGTTGATCGAACTGGCGGAGTTGACCGCCTTGCTGCGCGAGGCCGGGTTGACCGTGACCTGGCAGCAACAGTGCAGCGCATCCCACCATGCGATTGCGACAGCGCTGCTGCGCTCGTTCCGCACAGACTCCGCGCACATCGCGCGCCAGATCGGGACCAAGGCGTTGACCGAGTTGATCAGCGCCCATGAGCTGTGGTGTGACTGGCTCGGCAGTGGTCGGGTGCGCAAGTTCGCGCTGGTGGCCGAGAAACCGCTGGGCGAGGTGAGGGCAAGCCGATGAGCTATGGCTACAGCCGGTATCTGGCCGCGAAGACGACCGTGGACGATCGAGCCATCAACCGGCAGGTGCTGTCGCAGCTGTGCCGACTGATCCCGCCGGGGGAACCGCGGGTGCTGGAGATTGGCGCCGGGCTGGGGACGATGGTGGCTCGCCTGCTGGACTGGGGGGTCATCCACGCCGGCGAATACACGCTGCTGGACGTCGATCGCCGCCTGCTGAGCGACTCGCGCGAATGGCTGCGCGACTGGGCCACTTCTCGGGACCGGCGCTGTGAGCCGTTGCCGGACGGGCTGCGTGTGGGTGATCTGCGGGTGCGCCTGGTGCAGGCCGAGCTCGGCAGCTACCTGGACGCCGGCCACGGTCAACGGACTGACGTGCTGATCGCTAACGCGTTCCTGGATCTGGTGGACGTGCCAGCCGTCCTGCCCGGACTGTTGCGGTTGTTGGTACCGGGCGGCGTCTACTGGTTCACGATCAACTACGACGGAGAGAGCGTCTTCTCGCCCGGCCACGCCCGCGACGGCCAGATCATGCGGGCCTACCACCAGGACATGGACGAGCGTGTTCGCTACGGCAGGCGCGCCGGAGAGAGCCGAACGGGTCGCCACCTGTTTCGGCATCTGCGGGCTGCGGGGGCGCCCGCGCTGTCGGCCGGTTCGTCGGACTGGGTCGTTCACGCTTGCTCGGACGGCGCCTACCCGCACGATGAGGCCTATTTCCTGGGCAGCATCCTGCGCACGATCGCAGCCGCACTCGAGGATCGCGTAGAGCCCGTCGAGCTGGCCGAGTGGTTGGCCGAGCGCGAACGCCAACTGGCCTGCNNGCAGCCGGCTCGGCCACACGACTTGGCGCAGCCGGGCTGTCATCGCCTGCCGTAGCGGGACCCACCCCCGGTATCGCTGGAACGGCAGCTCGAACACGGCCGCGAACAGTCGCGCGAAGCACACCGTCATCGGCAGCAGGATCGCGGACAGCACGAGGAAGGTGGGCGTCCCGGGCGCGATCCGGCCGAGCACCAGCCCGTACGACACGGCGATCACGATGGGCATGTGGGTGAGATAGAGGCTGTAGGAGAACGACCCGAGGCTGCGCAGCGGGCCGGTGTTCAGGAAACGGACGAGGGGCCGAGGCCGAGAGGTGCCCATCGCTGCGAGCAAGCATCCGATCGCCGGGGCCCAGGCCAGATCGACCCAGAATAAGTTGACGTTCGACCACGTCGAGCCCTTGATCCAGATGAGCACGATAACCGGGATCGTCGCGAGCAGTGCGTACCAGGCCCACGGACGGGATCGGGTGCGCTCGCCAGCGCTGACGATGCCGGCCGCCAGCACGCCGACGGCGAACAACACCGCGAGGTCGGGGGTGAACTTGACCAGCGCGGCGTTCAACAGCGCCACGTGCGGCCCCAAGAGGCCGATCGTCACCACAATGGCGGCCACCAGTACAACCATCGCGAGGGCGCTCATCCGCCGGATGATCAGCAGCAGCAGCGGCAGCAGGATGTAGAGCTGCGCTTCGATGGCGATCGACCAGAACGCGCGGTTCGGGCTTCCGACGGAGACGGCGTCTTGCGCGAGCAACCCGTAGACGACCACGGACTTCCCGTTGGGCACTGGCCAACCCGGCTGCGCTATCACATACCACGTCATCACCAGACTGAACGCGAGGGCAGCCCAGTACGGCGGCAAGATGCGCCACGCCCGCCGGTGCGCGAACCTGGCGATCGAGTCGAACCGCCACCCCGAGCGCGCGGGCCCGAGACCGAGCGAGAAGCCCGATAGTGCGATGAAGATGATCACCGCGAACCGCCCGTAGATGAACTCGCCCGCCCACCAC
>DIZT01000346.1:4083-15660 GCA_002427975.1 Micrococcaceae bacterium UBA6021
CGGGCCGAGGGGTCGGCTTCGGCGCCGGAGCCGCGGGCTCCGCACCCTTGGGGCCCCGGCTCGGTCTGTTCGCGGTGGGCGGCGCAAGCTGGTGGTCTGACGGCATCGCCGCGGCGCCGACCAGGATCGCGTCGCTGCTGGCCCGCAGCGCGTCGACCCGCTCGAAGTCCGCCTCGTTCGAGAGCGTCAGAGGCTTGGTGGTCGGGCTGTCGAGGTAGCCGTCCAGTGAGACGCCGCAGCTGAGCAACGTGTAGGGCCGGTCAGCCACGGATCGCCTCCAGCTCCTCCTGTGCCGGCTGTGACACCTTGGAACCCGTCGCCGGGCTCGCAACCGCCCGGCGACGGCGGGCGCGGCGAATGGCGTCATGCAGCAGCAGGCCAGCGCCGGGGGCAACCGCCACCAGAGCGATGACCCCGTACAGGGTGGTGACCGTGACTCCGAGGCCGGCGCTGAACCCGGCTGCGGTGAAGGCCCAGGCGGCGGCACCCTCGCGCGGCCCCCACCCGCCGACGCTCAGTGGGATCACCATGGCAGTCTGGACCAGCATCAGCAATGCAACCAGCTCGCCCAGCGGTGCGGTGGATCCGGCGACGCGGGCGGCGATGACGAACGTGGTCGTGTGTCCGACGACGACCAGCACAGAGGCCAGCGTGAGCTGCGGCCAGATCTTTCGGGTCAGCAGGCCGCGGCGCAGGTCCTTGACGACGGCCCGGGCGACGACCGCCGGCCGCGACCGTCCCCGGCGAGCGGCGACGCACACAGCGAGAGCAGCACACCCGGCCATACCCCCGACGCCGGCTAGCAGGTACAGCAGCGCAGGGTGCATCGGCGAGGGCAGAGCCAGCAGCACGATGGCGCTCACCACCGCCTGGACCACTTGGCCGCACAACCGTTCCCAGGCCACCGCGCGCAGCCCGCGCCCGAGGTCACCGGCGCGCCGGCCATGCGCCACCGCCCGGTGCACGTCGCCAAGTACCCCGCCAGGGAGCACCGAGTTGAGGAACTGGGAACGGTAGTAGGCGCCGACCGCCGGCAGCAGAGCTATTCCGACGCCGAGCGCCCGCGCGACGACCCGCCACCGCCATGCCGAGCACACCGTCGTCATAGCCGTGAGCACGAGCGCGGCCACGATCGCGGGCCAGCTGACCGCGCGCAGCCCGTCGTGAAACGGGCCAGCACCTACTTGCCGACCGAGTAGCACCAGCACGATCACGCCGCCGGCCAGGCGCAGCAACGGCGGGCCGAACCGGCGGACGGCCGGGACGATCGCGACGGGCTCAGCGTTGACGGGCAGCACACTGTTTATACGCACCGGACGCCCGCCGGGTTCAACGTGTGGTTGCGATGAGTTGGCTGTGGCGCGAACGCGCATTGAACCTGCCGACGAGCTGGCCCGTATCTTCTATCGAGGACAGCAGTGGGGTCGGTTAGGGAGGCGCGATGCGTACGGTTCGACTCGAGGCGGTGCTGGGGACGCTGACCACCCTCGTCGTGCTCGGCGTGTTGACCGCGACGGCCGGTCTCGGGGTGGCCGGCTGGGTCGTTGGGGTACTCGTTGGCTGCGCGTCGACCGGGCTGCTCGCGCTCGGTCGGGTGCGCAGCGAGAAGCCCAGGATCTTCCCGGCGGACTGGGTCACCCTTGCCCGGGCGCTGCTGGGCGCCGGTGTCGCGGGCCTGGTCGTCGACTCCTTAGATCGGTCGATATCGGTCAGCGCGCTCGTCGCCCTGTCTACCGTCGCGCTGGTCCTCGACGCGGTGGACGGCCAAGTGGCGCGACGGACCGGCACCGCCAATCCGCTGGGCGCGCGCTTCGACGGCGAGGTCGACGCCTTCCTCATCCTGCTGCTCAGCATCGCCGTGTCTCAGCGCTACGGCAGCTGGGTGTTGATCATCGGCGCCGTCCGCTACGTGCTGCTGCTGGCCGGCTTGCTGGTGCCGTGGCTGGCCGCGCCATTGCCACCCCGGTACTGGCGCAGGGTCGTGGCCGCGGTGCAAGGCATCGTGCTCACGGTTGCCGTATCCGGTCTGCTGGATCGCCTCGTCGGGATGATCGCCGTCGCCGTCGCGCTGATGCTGCTGGCCGAGTCCTTCGGCCGCGACATCATCTGGCTGTACCGCACCGGGGCCGGCGCGCGCAGCCGTAGGGTGCTGCGCCGGGTGACCGCGGTGGTTTCGGCGGTGCTCGTCTGGGGTGTCCTCGTCGCTCCCGATCAGATCCAGCGCCTCAGCGCGGGCGCGTTCGTCCGGATCCCGATCGAGGCGCTGGTCCTGGTCGGCGTTGCGCAGGTGCTGCCGGCCCGGCCCCGGCATACCTTGGCCGGTGTCGCCGGAGTGCTGTTCGGCATGATCACCGTCGTCAAGATCCTGGACGTGGGCTTCTACGAGGAGCTGGGCCGCCCGTTCGACGCGGTGCTCGACTGGGGCAACCTGAGCCCGGCCATCGGCGTGGTGCGCGACTCGATCGGCGCAACGGCCACCAACGTCGTGCTCGTGGTGGTCGTGCTGGCCCTCGTCGTGGTCGTCGGCGTGGTGGCCGCGTCGACGATCCACCTCAGCGCCGTCGCTGCCCGGCATCGCCGCGGCTCGCTTCGCGGGATCGCCGCTCTCGTCGCCGTCTGGGCGGTGAGCCTGGGCCTGTCGCTGCAACTCATCCCGGGAGTCCCGGTCGCCTCGACCAGCGCCGCAGGGATCGCCGTCGAGCAGGTAACGGCGGTCCGCGACCAGCTGCGCTTCGAGACGACCATCCACGCCGTCGACCCCGAAGCCGACGTCCCCGCCTCGGACCTGCTCACCGGGCTGCGTGGCAAGGACGTCCTCATCGTCTTCGTCGAAAGCTACGGCGAGGTCGCCGTCCAGGGCACCAGCTTCTCCCGCGGCGTCGACCAGGTTCTGCGCAACAGCACCGCCACGTTGACCCAGGCCGGGTGGTCCACACAGAGCGCCTGGCTCACCTCGCCCACCTTCGGCGGCATCAGCTGGCTGGCCCACTCCACCCTGCAATCCGGACTCTGGGTCGACAACCAGCAGCGCTACGACCAGCTCGTCGCGAGCAACCGGTTCACCCTCAGCGACGCCTTCGACAAGGCCGGCTGGCACACCGTCAGCGACGCCCCCTCCGACGACGAGGCGTGGCCGCCCGGCACCAGCTTCTACCACTACGACCAGCTCTACGACCGCCGCAACGTCGGCTACCACGGCCCGACCTTCAGCTACGCCTCGATGCCCGACCAGTACACCCTGGCCGCCTTCCAACGCATCGAACTCCAGCCCGGCCACAAACCCGTGATGGCCGAGATCGACCTGGTCTCCTCGCACACTCCGTGGACACCGTTGCCGAGCATGGTGCCCTGGGACCAGCTCGGAGACGGGTCGATCTTCGACCCCATGCCGGCACAGGGACTATCCCCGTCCGTCGCCTGGCGCGACGCCAACACTGTCCGTCAGCTCTACGGGCAGTCCATCCAATACTCCCTGCAGGCGCTCACCTCGTGGGTCACCGAGCTCAACGACCCCAACCTGGTCGTCGTCATGCTCGGCGACCACCAACCGGCGACGACGGTCAGTGGTGTCGGCGCCAACCACGAGGTGCCAGTCTCGATCATCGCGCGCGACCCGTCCGTGTTCAGCCAGATCGCCTCCTGGAAGTGGCAGGACGGCCTGCTGCCCAGTCCCTCGGCCCCGCTCTCGCCCATGGACGCCTTCCGCGACAAGTTCCTTACCGCCTATAGCGCCCCGTCGGCCCTGACCACTCCTGTCATCGTCTCGACCCCGCACCACCAGTGACCCCCGAGCGCCAGACCCAGCACCGACACTCACGCGCGTCACGACTTCCAGAATCCACCGCAGTGGCCCATCGCTAACAGGGGTCGCTTGTGAAAAAGTGAAGGGTCCAACGTTAGCGCAAGCTTCCGCCAGAAACGGCCCGTGCCCTGCCGGCTACGCCGCTAACTCCCGGCCCACAACGACGCTGATCTCCGAAGTCGCGCTGCGGCGCCGGCGCTGGCAGCTCCGGCCGGTGCCTTTCCGGGAGACATCCGCCTCGTCGGCCTGCTCATCGCGGAAGGCTGTGCCACCGTTGTGGTGATCACCTTCGGCGCCGTCAGACCGTTTCGGCTGCGTCCCCGTTTTCCGCTGCGGGCATTCTTCCAGTCGCTCATCGCCCTACCGCGTGTGACCCTGGGCAATGTCACGCTCGCGTGGGTGATCATGATGGCAGGCATCGCCCTCGGCATGCAGTCCACGCTGGTCGGCCGTGCTGGCGGGCGGCTGGTGCCCTGATCAGTGCCGCGCTGCTCGCTGCCACGAAAAGTTCCTGTCCCGGTAGTTGCCCAGGTGTGGGATCGTCTCGGACGCGGATCTGCTAGCCCAGTCCGATCAGGCGAGAGGCTAGCGCTCGTCAGTGCGGGAGGATGCCCAGGATCCCGGCTGTGATGACGAGCGCTAGGGTTCGTTGATTTTGAAGCGCCAGAGCAGCCCGAGGGATACCAGGGCGATGGCTGCGGTGGTCCAGTCGGTGACTGCTTCGCGGGTCAGGACGACCACGGCGCCGGAGAGGGCGCCGGCGGCCGCGGCGGTGGCGCCGGAGACGAAGGCCTTGACCTGTTTGTTGTCCCGGTGGCGGATGAACCACCGTCCGGGGATGATCACGGCGAGGTAGATCGGGGTGAAGATCGCCACCGTGGCGGTGACGGCGCCGGGGAGCCCGGCGACGAGGTAGCCGATGAAGCCGGCGGTGATGACGACAGGGCCCGGGGTGATCAAGCCCATGGCGACGGCGTCCAGGAACTGTCCCTGGGTGAGCCAGTGGTGCTGGGCGACGACGCCGTCGCGCAGCAGCGGGACGATGGCCAGGCCGGAGCCGAACACGAGGGCGCCGGTCTGCAGGAAGAACAGGCCCAGGGCCAGCAGGGTTCCGCCCGCCGCTGCGGGTCCCAGGAAAGCCGGGATGAGGATCGCCGGCGACCAGGAGTGCAGGGTCATGCCGCCGCCGGCTTTCGGGGGCCGGTTGGGTTTGCGCCGCCAGGGCCGGTGCAGGGAGGGGCGGGCGTCGAGCAGGAGCATCATGATCCCGGCTGCCAGGATCATGGGCACGGGTTCGGATCCGGTGAGTGCGGTGACGGCGAAGACCGCGGCGCTCACGGCCCAGAGCCGCCAGTCGCGGCGGTCTGTGAGTTTGAGGAGTTTGTATCCGGCGATGGTGATGATCGCCATGACTGCCGGGGCGATCCCGTAAAAGAGGGACTGGACCAGGGGCAGGCCGGAGAACTGCGTATACAGGGCGCCGACCGCGACGACGATGATGAAGGACGGGCCGATGAACGCGGCGGCGACGGCCAGGGCGCCCCAGGCCCCGCGGTTCAGGTAGCCGACCCACATGGCCACCTGCGCGGCGAGGGGCCCGGGCATGGTCTGGCCCAGGGCCACACCGTCCAGGAAGTCTTTGCGGTTGATCCACCCCCGACGCTCCACGAGGTCCCGCTGCATGTACCCGACCGTGGCGATCGGGCCGCCGAAACCGACGGTCCCCAGGCGCAGGAAATACCGGACGAGGCGGGACAGGCTGACGGTCCCCGTTGGCCCGGTGCCGGATCCGTCCCGGTCGGCCCCGTCCCCGGATATTGGGTCGGTCATTTGGCGGGTTCCATGACGCGCAGCACGGGTTTGCCGTTGACGTTTTCCAGCGGGAAGTAGACCCGGTGGGTGCCCTGGTCTACCGTGACGGTGTGGGCGCCGTCGGCGAGCCGGCCTTTGGCGAGTTCGTGCAGGGCTTTGCCCTGCACGTCCAGGACTGAGACGACCCCGCTTTCAGATGCCACGTAGAGGCGGTGCAGCCCGGTGTCGTAGGCGAGGACGTCCGGGCCGTCGCCGACGTCGATCCGGGCGGTGGTCTGTTGTGAGTCCAGGTCCACGACGAGGAGTTTTGCGTTGCCTTCGCAGGCCAGGAAGGCCAGCCGGTCCGGCCCGTCGATGTAGAGTCCGTGGTTGCTCTCGCACCCGGTCACGCTGATCCTGCCGGTGATCTGGTTCGTGGCAGGGTTGACGGTGATCAGCTGGTTGGTGCTCTGGACGTTGATCATGATGTTGCCGCTCACGGGATCGAAGACGGTGTTGCCGGCCTCCCCGCCGATGTCAATGGAGCCTGCCGCGCTGCCGGTGGTCACATCGATGACGGTCTCGACGTGGTCGTGCTCGTTGGAGACGAACGCCTTCCCGTGGGCGGGATCGTAGGCGATGCCGTCCGGGGTGTGGCCCGTCGGCACCCGGCCGGTAATACGCAACGAGTCACTGTCGATGATCGCGGTCTCGTCGGTGCCGGACGCGGAGGCCAGCACCCGGTGACTCTCCGGGGCCAGGGCGATGCCGTGCACGGAGGACACGCCGTCGATGGTGGCCAGGACCGAAAGCCCGGGTAGGTCGAGGACGTGGACAGTGCCGTCGCCAAGATGCGTGATGTAAAGGCGCTTCGCCGCCGGGTCGATCACCTGGTAATCCAGGCGCGTGCTGCCTCCGGGCAGCGGAACGTCCTGGACGAGGGTGAGCGGGAGCTTGCCTGCCGTTTCGGAGGCCAGGGGCGTGCATGCCGTAAGACCGGCCAGCACCGCGACCGCGACGGCGGCGGCAACCATCCTGTGGCCTTTATCGAGGGTGTTTCTCATGGGATCCGCCGTGCCACTCACAGGATCACGACGTTGATGACAAACGCCGCCAGCGCGCCCGCGATAGCGGGAACTGCCCGGCGCGGGAGGCCACGGTTCATCAGGGCCACCGCCGCGGGAGGGAGCCCGCCGGCGATCAGGCATCCGGCATCCCCGACGCTGACCGCCGGCAGGAAGTCATCGTTCAGGCCCAGTGCATTGGACACAAGACGCCAGACAATAACGAGCGCGAGCGTCCCGGCCCCGGCCAGCAGTGCCGGCCGGACCGGCCACCTGACCAGGCGCGCCGCTGCGAAGACAACCCCTCCGGACAGGACGGCCGAAAGAACGATAAGCAGGGGTGAAATCATGAACATCTCCTCGAAATACCGGACATCGACCGCCCGGACGGGGCTTCGTGGCACCCTCCGGCCACGCGGGACAGGCCATGCGGCCGCCAGCGCGGTGCTAATTCGAAGATAACGACCATCGGCTCTTCATGCAACCGTGGTTACACTGGAACTATGAGTGCTGATCCTGTCGTTGCCGGTCCCGCGGTCCCGGGGAGCTGGGTGCTGCTGTGTTACCGGCTGCCCCGCGAACCCTCCAGCCCCCGCGTGACGCTCTGGCGGAAACTCCAGCGCCTGGGCGTCGCCCAGCTCTCGGACGGGCTCGTCGCCCTCCCGGCCGACGCCCGCACCCGTGAGCACTTCGACTGGATCGCCGCCGAGGTCAGAGAGGCCGGCGGCACTGCCGGGCTGTGGCTGAGCCAGCCCGCGTCCCTGGGGCAGGAGCATGAGCTGGCCGCCGTGATGGCGGCCGACCGTGCCCGGGAATACGAGGATGTGCTGGCCGCGGCTGCCGCGGCCGCGGCACTGGACGAACCGGAACGCGGCCGGGCCGTGAAGCGGTTGCGGGCCGAGCTGCGTCGGATCGGCCGACGGGACTATTTCCCGCCCCGCCAACGCGACGCCGCCCATGCCGCCGTCACCGGCCTCGCCCGCGGGGAACTTCCGGCCAACGCCACGAGAACTGCGGCAGGACAGTCATGAAGTGGGCCACCCGCACCGGCGTCCACGTCGACCGCGCCGCCTGCGCCTGGCTGATCGGCAGGAACATCGACAAGGCCTGCGAGTTCATCTTCGTCGCAGACCCCGCCGAGGTCCCCGCCGACGCCGTGCCCTTCGACATGCCCGGCGTGGACCTGACCCACCACGGCCACGACTGCACCTTCGAGACCATGCTGCGCCGCTACGACATCGAGGATCCCGTCCTGTGGAAACTCGCCGAAATCATCCACGAAGCCGACATCGACGACGAACGCTACGACGCCCCGGCGGCCCCGGGCCTGGACATCATCATCCGCGGACTGTCCATGACCCTGAACGACGGGCAGATACTCGCCGTGTGCGGGCCCGTCCTGGACGGACTCTACGAATACCTCAAACGATCCCTCATCCTCGGCAGGGAACCGACCTGACCGGCGCCGCCCCGGAGCCAATGCTGTTCGGCTTACGCCCAGGGAACTCCCATCTGGGCCTGAGTGCAGACAACTTCGGACATTCTGTGCAGACGACTTCGGAAAATGACAATTCCAACGGTGGGGGTGTGACTGTTGGTTGGGAATGGCGGTTTTCTTTCAGCCTCGAATGGCGGTTCCGGACCTCATGTCGCGGACAGTCTGCTGTGCCGTGCGGGGCAATCTCAGGTTCGGCGTCAACAAGAACCGCCATTCCCAACTGTGAAAATCCCTCTACGTCAGGCTGGTTGTGAGTCATTCGATTCTTGTGATTGAAGGAGCAGCCGTGGCATTTGGTACCCAGGGTTTTACCCGTGATGAGATTCGGGAATTGGTGCATGAGTATCATCTGCAGCCGTATGGGACGAAGAAGACTTGGCTTGCCTCTCAGTCGGTGACGGAGTGGTCGTTTCGGCGGTGGCGGAAGACGTTGTTCGAGGGTGATCTCGACCGGAATCTCATTCCACGAGAGCATGGGGGAATGACCCGTACGAATGGCGAGTGGTCCGCGTTTGAGAAAGCGCGCGCTAGGGAAATCGCTGAACACCAGTCCGAAGTAGAACAGCTCAAGGACCGTATCCGTGAGCTTGAAGGTACGAATTCAGCTTTGGGAAAAGCTATCGGGCTCTTGCACGAGTTGAGCGTGCCAGAGCCCGCCACGGCGACGACGAAAGACCCGAAAGGTTCATAGACGCCGAGAACCGTCTCGTCCGGGCTCTGACGAAGCTCACGGGCTCGCAGCGGCAAGCTCTCGAGTTTGCGGGCGTATCGCGCTCGACGTGGCATTCCGGCAGACTCCCCGCGGACTTGAGGCCATCGGGCAGGGCAGGGTTCTTGGAGATGAAGTTGATGACGTCCATCCGGAAGCCGTCCACTCCGCGGTCCAGCCACCAGTTCATCATCTCGTAGACAGCGGCGCGGACCTCGGGGTTTTCCCAGTTCAGGTCCGGCTGCTTCTTCGAAAACAGGTGAAGGAAATACTCTCCGGTGGCCGGGTCATACTCCCAGGCCGGCCCCGAGAACGCCGAGCCCCAGTTGTTCGGTTCCGCGCCCGGTGTCCCGGGCTTCTCGCCGTCCCGGGGTGCCCGCCACCAGTACCAGTTCCTTTTCGGGTTGTCCTTGGATGAGCGGGATTCGACAAACCACGGGTGCTCGTCCGAGGTGTGGTTCACCACGAGGTCCATGACCAGTTTCATGCCACGGGCGTGCAGGCCCTCGATCAGGGCGTCCAGGTCCTGAAGCGAACCGAAGATCGGGTCAATGTCCTGGTAGTTGCTGATGTCGTACCCGTTGTCATCCTGAGGCGAAGTGTAGACAGGCGAGAGCCACACGACATCGACGCCGAGGGTGTGGAGGTAGTCCAGCTTGCCGATGATTCCGCGCAGGTCCCCGATGCCGTCGCCGTTGGAGTCGGCAAAGCTGCGTGGATAAATCTGGTAGACCGCGGCCTGCCGCCACCAGCCAGAGCCGACCCCTGGTTCAGTCCGGTCAAGAGAGTTAATGGTGTTGGTATTGGACAAGGAAGTTTCCTTAGCTGATTGGTGTTCGTGACCCGGCGTAACCACAGGAACGCCCCCGGCGTTCTCTGCCACGCTGTTACCCCGCTGTCCTCATGTCTTGCATGCATCGGTGGTGATCAGGCGCGTGAACTCGGACAGGTCGGGGCACGACAACTCCTTTGTCTCGCGATGGGACCACCCGGACCCTCATGACGAATAAGGCCCGACATCTATATTTATGCTCTAAATTTAGAGGCTGTAAGTATTATGTAAGATGAATCACGATGAGGTCAAGGGGCGATGACGGAAAATACAGCGAACAACCTGCAGTCGATGCGGCGGACCAATGCAGCAGCAGTTCTGGGGGCCCTCCGGGGCGGCGGCGTGATGACTGCCACCGATTTAATTGAGAACACCGGACTGGCCAGGGCCACAGTCATTACGGTGTGCGATGACCTCCTCCGGGCCGGCTGGCTCCGGGAACTGGAGAGCCGGCGGCCGGTCCACAGCTATCAAAAGGGCAGACCTGCCCGAAGGTTCGAGTTCAACGCCGGTGCCGGCTGCGTGCTCGGCATTGATGTGGGGGCAGGGAAAACTACCGTCCTGGTCGTGGACCTGAAGGGACGCACCCTGGCCAAGTCAGCCACGGCTTTCGCCCGCTTCCCCATGCCGGCGGCCGAACGCACGGAGGTCGTCAATCAGACGGCACTGAGCGCGTTGGAAGCGGCAGGCCTGCCCGCGCATTCCGTTCTTGCAGTCGGCGTTGGCATCGCGGCGACGGTTGACAGAAACAGGAACATACTGCACGACCAGGAATCCTGGGGCACTTTCGACATCGGGCTGCCCAAGGCCCTCAAGGAGAAGCATGGCTGGCCCGTGCTGCTAGAAAACGACGCCAACCTCGCCGCCCTCGCCGAACGCTGGTGCGGAGCGGCCGTAGGCATCGACGACCTGGCCGTCATACTGGCTGGCGAACGCCTTGGCGCCGGCCTGATCGAATCCGGGCGGCTGCTGCACGGAAGCCGCGGCGGCGCTGGAGAAATGGCGTACCTTGAGATGCTTGACGGAGTCGGCAGTACGGACGGCATCGCGAACCTCGCCCGCCAATGGGGTGCGGAAGCAGTGGACAAAGGACTCATCACGTCCCTCCAAGACCGCGCAGAGGGTTCGGCCCGGAATATAACTGCCGAGATGGTTTTCCAGGCCGCTTCAGACGGCGACACGACCGCGGTGCAGATTCTGGACAGAATCTCAGCCCGCATGGCACGAGTGATCGCCACACTGGGAACAATTTTCAATCCCCAGCTTGTCGTCATCGGCGGAGCTGTGGCAACATCCGCCAGCGTGATGCTCAAAGCCATCGAAGAGGAGCTTCCGCAGCTCACGGCGACCCCACCCGACGTTGTCTTTTCCCCACTCGGGGACATCATTGTCTCCCTGGGAGCCGCCCGCCTCGCACTGGACCACGTAGAGGAAAACGCTCTCGACCTAGATCTTCGCGCAGCATCATAAAAGCGGCTCTCTCATAATTCTTGCCGGTCGCCAAGCAACAAACCTCATCAAAGACACCCACCGCCCACCGGTTCATTGCTCCGGAAACGTTCCCGCGCACCATCCGGCCTCGGAGCCATACCGCTAAATACTGTCCATCGGGACTTACGAACGGCCCCGTCCCCTACACCGCCACGGCAGAGATGATCATCAACTCGCTCATGGCGTTGACCGCCAAAGGGGCTAAGATCCGGATTCTCCCGCCCCGATAAGGGGTCGGTTTACACCAAGGGAGCTCCCGTATTTGATTTGAGTGCAGAGGACTTCGGACGTGCAGACGGCACGGCACCTACTGCCAAGAGCGCCACTTAGCGCTGCGAAAAAGCCGCCATCTAGCGCTGCAATTTACAGACTCCGCACTGCCGCAGCGAA
>DIZT01000345.1:0-10141 GCA_002427975.1 Micrococcaceae bacterium UBA6021
GTAGCGGTGGGGAGGCTCGATCTCCCGACCTCACGATTATGAGTCGTGCGCTCTAACCAACTGAGCTACACCGCCACGAATGAGAAAAACCTGCGCCAAGCCGGTCAAAAACCGCCTTGACACAGGCCCTCATCCAGAGCCCCCCACCGGAATCGATCCGGTGACCTCGTTCTTACCAAGAACGCGCTCTACCACTGAGCTAGGGGGGCAACGAGTAAATACTCTACCGGATGATTTCGCCACCAACAAATCGGCCGCGTGGCCGGTCAGGGGGCTCCGAAACAGTTGCATCGGCGCCCCATTTTGTGGCCGGTTTCCAGCTATTGAAACTAGGGTGTGTTGCTAACCTCAAGCGGCACTTCAGCCTCGCCAGGCAGTGGCGAGGACTGGCAACCCGCTACGACAAGATCCCCATCACCTACCGCGCCGCCTCCATCCTGCGCCTGCATCGCCTGGACGCCCGCATCGGAGCCGAGACTCCGCGTCAGCCCGGGGTGAGGACGCAGAACTCGTTGCCCTCCGAGTCGGCGAGGCACACCCACGGCACATCGCCCTGGCCGACATCGGCGTCAGTGGCGCCCAGAGCCCGCAGCCGAGCCACCTCTGCCGCTTGATCATCACCGGGGTACGGCATCAGGTCGAGATGAACACGGTTCCACACGGTCTTCCCGTCGGGCATGCGAAGGAACTCCAGATACGGCCCGACACCCTTGGCCGAACGCAGCCTCGCATGATCGTCGGTCACCTCATGCAGGGTCCAGTCCACCGCCTCGCTCCAGAACCGGGCCATGGCCCGCGGATCCGCGGAGTTGACCACCACTGCGGCGATCGGCCCGGTGTCCCGGTAGATCGATCGAGGCTCCAGTACGCAGAACACGTTGCCCTCCGGGTCGGCCAGGACCGTCCACGGCACATCACCCTGGCCCACGTCGGCGAGGGTCGCACCGAGCTCCAACAGGTGCGCGACCAACTCGGCCTGATGGGCCGCAGAGGTGGTGGCGAGATCCAGGTGCGCGCGGTACCTCACCGTTTGGGGGTCCGGGACGCTGACGACATCGACGCAGACGGCGGCGGGGTCCGGCCAGACGAAGCCCGCGGGTTCAACGTTGGTCACACCGGGTCCCTCGCTGGAAACACTCCAGCCGAGCGCCTCCGCCCAAAACCGCCCGAGCAATGAGTCATCCCGAGCCTTGAAATTCACCTGAACAAGTCGCAGTGCCATGCCGCCCTACCCTATACCCACGCAATACGATATGGGAGACACGAACCAGTTATCGAGACGGGCCAGATGGCCGGGCCCGGGTCTAGGGCAGGCGGAGCACCTGTCCGGGGTAAATCAGGTCCGGGTTCGGTACCGTATCCGCGTTGGCAGCGATCAGAGAGTCCAGATCCACGCCGAACTGCACCGCGATCCCGCCGAGGGTGTCGCCGGCCTCAACCACCACCTCGGAAACTGCGGCAGGCGGTGCGGGCGCCGGCGCTGTGGCGGCCTGTGCGGCCGCCTGCTGAGCGGCTGCGGCATCATTGGCCGCCTGATTGGCCGCGGCGTGGTCAGCGGCAGCTTGAGCAGCAGCAGCTTGCTCAGCCGCAGCTTGGTCGGCGGCCACCTGGGCGGCTGCCGCCTGCTCCGCCGTGGTTTGCTCCGCAGCCCGGGCCGCGGCGTCGTCCCGGGACACGTCTGCCTGCACAGACTCGCCTGCGGGAGCCGTTTGGGCGTTCACATCGGCGCTGGCCTCCACGCCTGCGCCCGCCTGGGGTTCATTGTGCGGTTCGCCCTTGTCCCCGAAACCGAGGTTCTTTTTCAGATCGTCCAGGAATCCCACAGTGGTGCCTTTCACTAGGCTTTGCGGCCGACCTTGGCTCGAAGAAGCCAGAATGGTCCGCAGCTACGCCGTCGGTAGCCCCTCGATCGTATGGGCTAAGGTCCGTGCAGGCCAGGATTCCCCCACCCGGCCAGCCGCCGTCGGGCGTTAAATGCCGAGGGGCCGGCTCGAAAGCCGGCCCCTCGGGGAGGTTGTCAGACTAGCTGACGGTTACCACTTGTTGCGGGGCTTGAAGCCGCCTTCGGTGCGCGGCTTGCGTGCCGCGTCGGTGCCCACGCTGCGCTCGTTGCGGTCGCTGAAGGAGCGTCCGCCACGGTCAGCGGAGCTACGCTCGCCGTCGGTATTGCGGAATTCCTTCTTGAACCCGCCGTTGCCCTTGAAGTTGCCGCCACCGCCGGAGTAACCGCCACGGTCGCCGCCACGGTTGCCCTGGTAGCCGCCGCGGTCGCCGCCACGGTTACCCTGGTAGCCGCCGCCGTCGCCGGAGGGCTTGCGGCCGTTGTCCAGCTCGAGGTGGATCAGCTCGCCGCCGATCCGGGTGCGGGACAGAGCCTTCAGCTGGTCGGCGCTAAGGTCCGCCGGGAGCTCCACGAGGGAGTGGTCCGCACGGATGTCGATGCCACCGATCTGGGCCGAGGAGATGCCGCCTTCGTTGGCAATGGCGCCAACGATGGAACCCGGCATGACGCGCTGGCGGCGTCCGACGGCGATCCGGTAGGTGGCGTTGCCCTCGGTGAGCGTACGGGTCGGGCCGCGTGAGCCGAAGCCGTCCTTGGCGCGTTCGCGCTTCTGGAACTCGGGAGCTGCAGGCAGTTCCTTGACCAGCAGCGGCTGTCCGCCCTGGGCCATAACCGCCAGCGCAGCAGCGATTTCCGAGGCCGGAACGTTGTGCTCTTCCTCGTAGGAGGAGATGAGGTCGCGGAACGCTGCAACGTCTTCGGACTCAAGGGTCTCGGTGATGCGCTCGGCGAACTTGCCCAGGCGCAGCGTGTTCACGGTCTCGGCCGTGGGCAGGTGCATCTGCTCCACGGGCTGACGGGTGGCCTTCTCGATGGAACGCAGCAGGTACTTCTCCCGCGGCGTCATGAACAGGATGGCGTCACCGGAACGGCCTGCACGGCCGGTGCGGCCAATACGGTGGACGTAGGACTCGGTGTCGTGCGGGATGTCGTAGTTGACCACGTGGCTGACGCGCTCAACGTCAAGGCCACGGGCCGCGACGTCGGTGGCCACCAGGATGTCGATGCGGCCTTCCTTCAGCGCCTCGACCGTGCGTTCGCGCTGCTGCTGCGGGATGTCGCCGTTGATGGCGGCAGCCTGGAAGCCGCGGGACTTCAGCTTGTCAGCCAGGTCCTCGGTAGCCATCTTGGTGCGCACGAAGGCGATAACGCCGTCGAACTCTTCAACCTCGAGGATGCGGGTCAGGGCGTCCAGCTTGTGCGGGCCCATGACCTGCAGGTACCGCTGGCGGGTGTTGGCGCCGGTGGTGGTCTTGGACTTGACCGAGATCTCGGCCGGGTTGTTCAGGTACTGCTTGGACATGCGGCGGATCTGGCTCGGCATGGTGGCCGAGAACAGTGCCACCTGGCGGTCCGGCGGGGTCTGCTGGAAGATCTGTTCCACGTCTTCGGCGAAGCCCATGCGCAGCATTTCGTCAGCCTCGTCCAGCACCAGGTACTGGAGCTCGGACAGGTCCAGGGAACCCTTGGAGATGTGGTCGATCACACGGCCGGGAGTACCCACAACAACCTGGGCACCGCGGCGCAGGCCGGCGAGCTGGGGGCCGTAGGCGGAGCCGCCGTAGACGGGCAGGACGGTGAAGTCATCGATGTGCTTGGCGTAGGAAGTGAAGGCCTCGGCAACCTGGAGCGCCAGCTCGCGGGTCGGGGCCAGGACCAGGGCCTGGGTCTTGCGGGACGGGCCGTTGAGGTCGTGGAGCTCGGCCAGGCGGGACAATGCCGGTACTGCGAATGCTGCAGTCTTACCGGTGCCGGTCTGGGCGAGGCCCACGACGTCGCGGCCTTCAAGCAGCAGCGGGATGGTTGCTGCCTGGATGGGTGAAGGCTTTTCGTAGCCGACGTCCTGCAGGGCGGCGAGGACGCGGCCGTCGATCCCGAGATCGGTGAACTTGACGCCCTCTTCTTCGGCTTCCTCAGCCTTGGCGGGGGCTTCCTCGGACTTGGCGGCGGGCGCTTCTTCAACCTTGGCGGCAGGCGCCTCAGCCGGAGCGGCGGGCGCTTCGGTCTCCGTGGCGGGGGTTTCAGCTTCGGTGGCGGGCTCTGCTGCGGGGGCAGCGGCCTCGGTGAATTCGACGGCGACGGTTTCGGCAGTTACTGCTTCGGCGGTGGCGTCGTTTTGATTTTCAGGCATAGGGAAATTTCCTCATCCATAGGGGGCCAGGCGGCACAACCCGAGGTGAGCGGAGCCGCAGTACGTGTGCCGTGGGTGCCGGGCATACATTGACCGGCCGGTCACATAGAAGTCCGGCGCTTTCGCAATCCCGTGGCAGGACTTCCCGCTGCATCTCTTGGCTGCTATCCCAGCAGTCTGTACAGCGTTTTCTTTAGCCGGCTCTCCCTATGAAAATGCCCGCATCGCTTGTGCGGGCCCCAACACTTGCCAGTCCTGCCTCAAAAATTGGGCAGGAATAAGGGATTTCCGGAGTGGGGGATGTTTCTAGTGTAGGGTACGGATCCGCTTTGCGACTAATTGAACGCACGACGGCGGCGGTGAGCTTGCGCACATGGCTCCCCGCCAGCCACTCCAGCGGGCCGTTTACCGGCCTGACTGCCGTAGCAGGGCTTCGAACTTCTGGGTGAATTCGGGCTGCTGCAGGCGGATCTCGCCGTCGGCGTCGGCATCCCGGAGGAGTTCCATGGACTCCAGGTCAGGCTCGCTGAACCACTTGCCCACCGTAATTCCATGCGTGGGCACGAAGATGCGGTGGATGTGGTCGCCGGCCTGGATGCTGCCGGTACGGATCACCCTGAGGTAGGCGCCCACGCGCCCTTCCTCCGTGAAGCGCTTGACGAAGCGGGGCTCGCCAAGGCGCCGCTGGAAGGTGGCGCAGGGCGTTCGCGGGGAGGTGACTTCCAGCTCCACGTCCAGGCCGATTTTCCAGCGTTCCCCGATGATGGCACCGGTGGTTTCGATGCCGGACACCCGAAGGTTTTCCCCGAAGATCCCGGGCGGGAGGTCTCGCTTGAGCTCCCCGGCCCAGAAGTCGGCGTCTTCCTGGGAGTACGCGTAGATGGCTTGGTCCTCCCCGCCATGGTTGATCCGGTCCGCCTGGACGTCGCCGTGCAGGCCCAGCCTGTGGACGCGGACCGGGCCGTCCACCGGGCGCTTGTCAATAGCGGTGACCCCCACATTCCCCTCATCGGCGAGGAGTTGGTGGACGCGGCAGATGGCAAGCACAGATGCGGTTTCCATGGCTCCAGTGTAGGTTCCCACATGGACATTGAGCCCGGGCGACAAGGTTGGGACTTCTCCCCCGGTTTCCGCTCGCAGCCGGGAAGGCCAGCGGCTAGGCTGACTTCAGGATTGAGTTTCCGGCGCACAGTTGCGCCCACATTCAACATGGACTACCAAGGGGGGACGTCATGGACCCGGACAAGGACCACGGCACCGGTCCGGACAAAGACCAGAACACGGGCAAGGACCAGGGCAACGGTCCGGACCAGGCCAAAGGCGCGCCGAAACCGCCGCCGTGGCAGGTGCCCAAGCCGGAACTGCGTCCCGAACTCCTGAACGAACCCACTCCCACGGTGGATCCCTTCGCCCGTGACCGCGAGCGCCAGGCCCATGATGCGGCAGCGAACAAGAAGCGGTCCCAGCGCCGCACCGTGGTGGTGGGCCTCGGAGTCACGGCCCTCCTTGCCGGCACCATTACCGCCGTCGTAGCCAGCAACCAGGACGAGGCCGACTACGCACAGGTCTGTTTCAACGACGAAACCGGCGAACGGGTGGACGACACCCAGTGCAACAGCTCGGCCGGACGCAGCGGTGCACTCTATGCGTGGTACTTCTACTCCCGTGGCGCCAGTGTTCCCGGGGTGGGCCAGAACCGGTCCTCGTATCCGAACTACACCAGCACCATCCCCAGCGGCGCCAAGGCATCCACGGGGTACAGCACCAAGGGCGGGACGGTCAGCAGGGGCGGCTTTGGCAGCAGTTCCAAGGGCGGAAGCACGGGGGCTAGGCGTGAAGCGGTTGTTATCGGAGCCCAGGCCTGACTGGAAGCAGAAGGTCGAAGAGCAGGGCCTGGTCTTCTCCACCACCACCATGCCCGACGGTAAGAAAATCGAATACTGGAGCGAGTCTGCCTACTACGAGTTCACCATGGAGGAGGTGGAGACCCTGGAGGTCACGGCCGAGGACATGCACAGGATGTGCCTGGAAGCGGCCAAGTTTCTGGCCACCGGCGCCCTGGGGAACATCGGCATCGGCCCGCAGGCACTGGAGCTGGCGGCTGAATCTTTGCAGGCCGGGGACATGGATGTCTATGGGCGCTTCGACTTTATCTATGACGGCCAGGGCGGACCCGCCAAGATGCTGGAGTACAACGCCGATACGCCCACCGGCCTGATCTAGGCCGCCGTCGCGCAATGGTTCTGGCTGCAGGACGTGTTCCCGGAAAAGGACCAGTGGAACGGCATCCACGAGGCCCTCATCCGGCAGTGGAAGAAGATGCAGTACCGCACCGGAATGAGCACGCTCCACATAGCCCACTCCGAGGCCGAGGAGTCCGGCGAGGACTGGATGACGGCCGCCTATATGCGGGACGTGGCCAGCCAGGCGGGCTGGACCACCATTGGCATCAACATGTCCGATATCGGCTGGGACCCCAACCTGAACCGCTTTGTGGACCTGGACAACTTCATGATCAGCACCATGTTCAAGCTGTACCCGTGGGAGCTGATGATGAAGGAGCCGTTCGGGCACCGGCTCCTTCATCGCGCGCACAATCCCCGCTGGGTGGAGCCTGCGTGGAAGATGCTGCTCTCCAACAAGGCCTTGCTCGCAGCGCTGTGGCACCTGTACCCGGACCACCCCAACCTGTTGCCCGCCTACCTCAACGAGCCCGGGCCCCTGAAGGAATGGGTGGCCAAGCCGCTGCACGGGCGCGAAGGAGACAACATCAGGATCCATGCCCCGGGCATCAGTCTGGAGCAGCCCGGCGGGTACGGCCGTGAAGGCTGGTGCTACCAGCAGTTCCATTCGCTGCCCGACTTCGACGGCAACCACCCCGTCCTTGGCCTCTGGGTGGTGGACGGCGAGTCCGTGGGCTGCGGGATCCGGGAATCGGACGGCCCCATCACCGATTACTTCTGCCGTTTTGTGCCCAACACCATTGACGCCCCGGCGCCGCTCTCAGCGCAGGCCCACTCCAGCAAGGCAGGTATCGCACTATGAGCCCCCTGACATTCCCGAGCCCGGTGACAGTATGAGCCAGGAGACGACGACGGCGGGCGGCGGTTCCGGCCGGCCCTCCGGCGGTGCCGTCCCGGCCAAGGGGCTCCGCGCGGGAATCCTGGACCTCGGGGACTCGGTCATGCTGGGCCTCGCCTCCACGGCACCGGTGTATTCGCTGGCCGCCACGCTGGGCCTGATCGTGGCCGTCAACGGAAACTACACTCCCCTGGTCCTGCTTCTCGGGTTCATCCCCGTCCTGTTCATCGCGTACTCCTTCCGCGAGCTGAACAGCGCCATGCCGGACTGCGGCACCACGTTCACCTGGTCCCGGCGGGCCTTCGGTCCCTGGGCCGGCTGGCTGGGCGGCTGGGGTGTTGCCCTGGCCGGCATCGTGGTCCTGGCCAACCTTGCACAGGTGGCAGGCCAGTACCTGTGGCTGCTGATCGGTGACGGCTCGCTGGCCGGCAACAGCCTGGTGGTCACGGCCACCGGCGTGCTGTTCATTGTCTTTATGACCCTGGTGAATTACCGGGGCATCCGGCTGGGCGAGCATGTCCAGCGCGTCCTGACGTACGTGCAGTACGTCTCGCTGGGCATCTTCGCGCTGGCCATCATTGTGAGGATCGTGGTCGGCGCGCCTGGCGGAGCCACGACCAACCAGTCCTTCGACATCGAGTGGTTCAACCCGGCCGGGGCCTTTTCTGATCCGGGCGCTGTGGTGCACGGTATGCTCCTTGCCCTATTCATTTACTGGGGCTGGGACACCTGCCTGGCAGTGAACGAGGAAACCGAAAACCCGTCAACCACCCCGGGCCGCGGCGCTGTTATTTCGGCGTTTGTCCTGGTGGCCATTTACGTCTCTGTGGCCCTGCTGGTGATGATGTACGCCACGGTGGGCACCGAAGGGATCGGTTTGGGCAACGAAGCGAACCAGAGCGACGTCTTCCTGGCCATGAAGGACGTGGTCCTGGGTCCGTGGGGCTGGCTGATTGTGGTGGCCGTCCTGGCCTCTGTCCTGTCCTCCACGCAGACCACCATCCTGCCCACAGCCCGCGGCACCCTCTCGATGGGCGTGCACGGTGCGCTGCCGCCGAAGTTCGGCGAAGTCCACGCCCGCAACCAAACCCCCGGATTCTCCACCCAGGTCATGGGCGCAGCGGCCGTGGTGTACTACGTGGCCATGAGCTTCCTCAGCGAAAACCTGCTCTCCGATTCCATCAGCGCCATCAGCCTGTTCATCGCGTTCTACTATGCGCTGACGGGCTTCGCGTGCTTCTGGTATTTCCGCGGCACCTTCCGCGAATCTGCCCGCAACCTATGGTTCCGCGGCATCCTCCCGCTGATCGGCGCTCTCCTCCTAACGGCCGCGTTTTTCATCTCGGCGGTCCAGATGTTGGATCCGGCCTATGGTGACTCACAGATCTTCGGCATCGGCGGGGCGTTTGTGAGCGGCGTGGTGCTCCTGGCACTGGGCGTTGTCCTGGCCGTTGTCTGCCGGTTCCTGCCGTCAACGCGGGAGTACTTCACCGGGAAGCCGACGGCCGCGGCCACCGCGCCGACGTCGGCCTAAGATACTCAGATGAGCGACGCCGAAGTCACCGCCGAAGTACCCGCCGCACCGGACCCGTCCGACGTCCTGGCCCTTGATGCGCTCCTGAGCGCTGACGAACGCGCGCTCCGTCAGCGGGTCCGCGACTTCACCGACCAGCGGATCAAACCAAACATCGCCCGCTGGTATGACGACGCCGTCTTTCCGCTCGAACTCGCTCCCGAACTCGGCGAGCTGGGCGTCCTGGGGATGCACCTGGAAGGCTACGGCTGCCGTGGCCGCTCCGCCGTCGAATACGGCCTTGCCGCCATGGAACTTGAGGCCGGCGACTCCGGGATCCGGACCTTCGTCTCGGTGCAGGGGTCCCTGGCCATGACGGCCATCCACAAGTGGGGATCCGAGGACCAGAAGCAGGAGTGGCTCCCCCGGATGGCCGCCGGCGAGGTCATCGGCTGCTTCGCCCTGACCGAACCCACGGCGGGCTCCGACCCGTCCTCCATGACCACCTTTGCCCGCCGGGATGGTAGCGGGGACAACGCCGGCTGGGTCCTGGACGGCGCCAAGCGCTGGATCGGGCTGGCATCCGTGGCCGGGGTGATAGTGGTGTGGGCCAAAACCGACGACGGCGTCCGCGGCTTCCTGGTGCCGGCCGGTACGCCCGGCGTTACCGCCACCCCCATCGCCCAGAAGCTGTCCATGCGCGCCTCCATCCAGTGCGACATGGTGTTCGACGGCGTCCGGCTGGGTCCGGAGGCCATGTTGCCTGGCGCGCTGGGGCTGCGTGGTCCGTTTACCTGCCTGAACGAGGCCCGCTACGGGATCGTCTGGGGTGCCATGGGCGCCGCGCGTGATTCCTATGCAGCCGCCCTGGCCTATTCCCAGGACCGGTTGCAGTTCGGCAAGCCGCTGGCCGGGTACCAGCTGACGCAGGAAAAGCTCGTCAACATGCTGGTTGAGATCCAGAAGGGCACCATGCTGGCCTTCTACCTGGGACGCCTCAAAGACGAAGGGAAACTACGTCCCGAGCAGATCTCGCTGGGGAAGCTGAACAACGTGCGCGAGGCCATCAAGGTCGCCCGCGAAGCCCGTTCCATCCTCGGCGGAAACGGCATCACGCTGGACTATTCGCCGCTCCGGCATGCGGCCAACCTGGAGTCAGTCCGCACGTACGAGGGCACCGACGAGGTCCACACCCTGGTGCTCGGCCAGCACATCACCGGCCTCGGCGCGTTCCGGTAGCGCGTCTGGCCCTGAAGCCCGCGAGATGGCATTTCGCGGCAGTCCCGGGCTCCGGCACTGCCGCGAAGTGCCGTCTCGGTGCATGGCGGGACGTCGGCCTGTGGATAACTCTCCA
>DIZT01000345.1:10260-10438 GCA_002427975.1 Micrococcaceae bacterium UBA6021
GCGTAGGTGTACTGGCCGGTGGCGTCACGGATGGCGCCCGCGCCGAGGGCAGCCGCGGCCGCGCCGAGTTGATGGGCCGCGAAGACCCAGCCGAACACCACGCTGCCGTCCGCGCCGAACGTTTTCCGGCAGATTGCCGCGGTGGGCGGTACCGTAGCCACCCAGTCCAGGCCGTAGA
>DIZT01000335.1:0-2069 GCA_002427975.1 Micrococcaceae bacterium UBA6021
ACGGCCAGCTTGGCAAAGAGGGAAAGTCACGTTATCTGGACAAAAACTCTTAGTGGGTGCGGATGAAGCGGCTGTGGGCTACCCCTTCCGAGGCGGCAAATTCGGCGAGCTCCATACTCCGCGGGCCGCCGTCGAGCCTGTCAAAAAGCCGCTCACCCGCGCCCAGCAGGACCGGGACCACCGCCACATGAAGCTCGTCCACCAGCCCGGCGCGCAGGTACTCCTGGACAGCTGCCGCGCCGCCGGCCAAACGTACGTCCAGTCCGTCTGCCGCAGCGAACGCCTGCTCCAGGGCGTTTTCCATGCCTCCGGTCACGAAGTGGAAGACGGTGCCTCCGTCCATGGTGATCGGTGCGCGCTGGTGGTGCGTCAGGACAAAAACTTCATGATGGTACGGCGGTGTAGGGCCCCACCATCCGGACCATGCCTGGCCCTCCGGGGTATCCCAGCTGCCGCGGATGGGGCCGAACATGTTGCGCCCCATGATGGTGGCGCCGATTCCGTCGTCCCCGCGGCGAAGCCACTCGTCGTCGAGCCCTGAACTGCCGCCTTCTTCACCCATCATGCTCTGCCCGTAGGCGGTGGCGAAAACCCACTCGTGCAACAGTTCGCCGCCGTGGCCCAGCGGATGTTCTGCATCCTGCCCCGGACCGGCGGCGTAGCCGTCCAGCGAGATTGCGAGGTTGTGTACACGGAGCCTGGCCATCAGTTTTCCTCGGCAGCTTTGCCTGCGGGTTTGCCGAAGAAGTCCAGCAGCACTGGGGCCAGCGCTTCCGGTGCCACCCGGTGATCGTAGCCGGGCACCAGCTTGGTGCGGCCGTTTAGAACCGCTGAGGCAACCCCGTCGGCGGAGCGTTGTGCCCAGGAATCGCTGTTGCCTCCATACACGGCCAACACCGGCGCCTGGATTTTAGCGAGGCGCTCCGCTGGGATGTCCGCGCTGCCGGCCAGACTCAGATCGTAGAAAAGCGTGTGGGCGAGTGCCGTCATACCCGGCCACCAAGGCGACTGCTTCACGGCCGGATCGAAGGGCATCCCGGTGTGGCGCAGGAAGGCTTCGACGGCGTCGTCACGCTGCCCCGTCTCGGCCAGCTGACGGACCCTGGCCGCGAACTGGTCCCAGCTTTCCCCTGGTTCCTGAGGCGTGCAAAAGGGCGGTTCATAGGCCAGCAGCCCGCTCATCGGAACTCCCGCCGCGGCGGCCTCCAGCGCCAGAATGGCACCGGAGGAGTGCCCGTAGACTTTGGCGGATCCGCCGGCAGCCTGCACTATCGCGGCCACGTCTTCTATCTCGCGTTCGACGGCGTAGGGCGCCGTGTCCCCGCTGTCGCCACGGCCGCGGCGGTCCACCCCGTAGACGGTAAAGGCGCCGCCGAGGAACGGGACATATGGCTGCACGGCCGCTCGGGTGCTCAGTGCACCGCCCAGGATAATCAACGGCTCCCCGTCGCCGAAGGATTCGACGGCGAGCGTGGTTCCATCGGCCGATTTCACGTGCTGGATCATGGCGTCCTTCTGTTTCCGGGATTCGGGCAGTTGGTTTATGTCTACGCCAGCCGGCCATCACCAGCAAGGGTGGCTGAGAAAGGGAGCATCAGCCGGCGGTAACCGCCAGCAACCCAAGCACGACGGCGAGCAACGGCGTCGTGCCTTGTAGGACCGCGGCTCGGAGGTACTTTTTCCCGCTGAGTGCCAGCACCACGGCGGCGAGCAGCATGGAGCCGCAGCAGCTGAAGATCACGGTCCAGCCCACCACTGGCTGAAGGGAACCTTTCGGGGCAAACGCCACGCAGCCCACCCCGATGAACGCCCCGATGGCGAGGAACAGGTTGTAGAAGCCCTGGTTGTAGGCGAGGGGTTTGGTGGTCTCGGCGTCGGCCTGGGATGCCAGCCCGAACCGCTTCCAGGTAGCCGGCCTGGTCCAGGTGAGGGATTCCATGGTGAAGATGTACACGTGGAGTGCTGCGGCGACGAACGCAAAAAGGAGGGAGGCCAGGATCATGTGCTGATCCTAGCCTCCCCTGCGCCCCCGCCCCGGGAGTTTTTGTCCAGATAATCGCCGTATTCAG
>DIZT01000335.1:2189-11923 GCA_002427975.1 Micrococcaceae bacterium UBA6021
AAGTCACTTTATCTGGACAAAAACTCTCAGCGGGTGAGCATACCCAGCGCCGAAGTGGCGAATTCCCTGGCCGAGGTGTTCCAGTGGACCAGCAGGCCCTGGAGGTTTTCGCCGTCGGCCCGGTGCGCGGGAAGCTGCCCCTGGAGCGTGGACAGCACGCCCGTGCGGAGCTCGGTATTGAAGTTCACCTTGCCCACGTTCATGGCAGCGGCCTTCACCAGCTCGTCCGCGGGAATGCCGGAGGCGCCGTGGAGTACCAGCGGGATGTGCGTCCGCACCGCGATGTCCTGCAGGACGTCCCAGCGGAGCTGCGGCTCGCCCTTGTACTTACCGTGGACGTTGCCCACGGCCACGGCCAGCAGTTCCGCGCCGGTCCGGGCCACAAAGTCCTCCACCTGCGCCGAATCAGTCAGCCCGGCAACGGCTATACCGGCTTCGTCCGCGCCGAAGGCACGGTCCTCGTCACCGGCCAGTCCCCCGAGTTCCGCTTCTTTGACAAGCCCGTCTTCCAGAAGACGGGCTGACGGGCGCTAATTATTTCTGCCGGGGAACGCTGGAAGGTACGACGACGGAGGAGGGGGGAACGCCGTCGTCGTACGTCCGGATCTTGGAGTTTTTGTCCAGATAAAGGGACTTCCGGGGGTCAAAAGGCGCATTATCTGGACAAAAACTCGGGAGGGGGGAGGTGGTGATGCTTAGGCCGTGGTGCGCCTGGTGGGCGCGACGACCTTGATGACTGCTGAGTCGTCGGCGGCGGCGAGGCCCTGGGCCTGGCCCAGGAGGTAGAGCTGCTCGGCGGCGGCGGCAACGGGTGCTGCCAGGCCGGCGGCTCGGGTGGCCTTGCCGACGATGCCCATGTCCTTGACGAAGATGTCCAGGCGGGACAGGACCTCGGCGCCTTCCTCGGTGTAGGCCTCGAGCATGCGCGGGCCGCGGTTGGAGAGCATAAACGATCCTGCGGCGCCGGCTTCGAGGGCGGCGAGGGTCTTGGCCTGGTCCAGGCCAAGGGCGTCGGCGAGGGCCATGGCCTCGGCGGCCGCGGCGATGTGCACGCCGCACAGGAGCTGGTTGACAGTCTTGAGGGCCTGACCGTCGCCGGGCTTGTCGCCCACCACGGTCAGAGTGGAGGCAAGGAGTTCCAGCGCCGGGCGGGCCTTCTCCTGGGCTTCCGGGCAAGCGCCAACAACGATCAGCAGGTCGCCTTCCCCAGCGCGCTTGGGGCCGCCGGAGAGCGGCGCGTCCACGAGCTCAACGCCGTATTCTGCGAGGCGTGCCACCGTGGCGGGGATCGCTTCGGTGCCCACGGTACTGCCCAGGATCACGACGGCGCCCGGCTCAAGCACGGAGGCCACGCCGTTCTCGCCGAAGAGGACATCATTGAGCTGCTCGCCGTTGCGGACCGCAAGGAGCAGGGCGTCGGCGCCCTTCGAGGCTTCCAGGGCGGACGCGAAGGTGCGGATGCCGGCTTCTTCGGCGAGCTTCAGGCGGGGCTCGGCGATGTCGAAGCCGTGGACGGTGAGCTTGCTGGCCAGGCGCGTGGCCATGGGCAGGCCCATGGCGCCAAGGCCCAGGACGGTGACGGTGTAGTTGCTGGTCATGGTGTTCTCCTTTGAATACAGGTATTAGAAGGTGTTGCTGAGCTTGCGCGTGACGTCGGCGAGGGACTGGTCGTCGCCTACGTTGCCGGCGAACACGATGTACGGGATGCCCTTGGCGGGGCCGTCCACCGGCTCCCAGAGCGAGACGATGCCCGGCAACATGGGACCGCGGACAATGGCGTGGCGGATTTCCAGGCCGTGGGCGGCGACGTCGGAGGACGTAATGCCGCCCTTGGCGATGACGAACCGCGGTGGGAACGTCTTGAGGGTCCGGTTCACGACGGCGACGACGGCGGCAGACACGGTGCGAGCGATCCGGAGGCTTTCGGCCGGGCTGTCAGTCTTGATCAGCAGGCGGCTCGTGTGGACGATGACGTCTCCCACGTGAAGGGCTTCCACGACGGTGTCCACGGTCTGATCCAGGTGGGCGTCCGCGGCGTCGCTGAGGAGCTTCTCGACGTCGATCTCCACAATGCGGGCGGCGCTGTGCTGCGCAGTGAGGGCCTTGAGCTGGCGGGTGGTGACGCCCACGTGGGAGCCCACCACGATAAGGCCACCGGCCTCGGACGGGGTGTTGCCGGCGTAGGCTTCAGCGCCGCTGAGCTCGGTGCGGATCTCCTGGCCGATCCGGGCACGGCCAAACGGCGGGCCTACGCGGTAGAGGAGCTTCTTGCCGCGGCGTTCGGCTTCTTCCAGGCCCAGGGACAGGGCGCGGAGGTCGTTTTCGGTGACGATGTCCGCCACGATCGGCGTGGAGTTGGTGGCGGGCCCGATGGCGTCGGCGATGGCCTTGGCGCTGATGGCTGCGCTGATTGCGGGGTCGCCGTCGGGGTTTTCTGCTGTACCTTCGCTTACTGCTCCCGCGCGGATGATGTTCAGGTCCAGGACGATCACGGATTCCGCGGCGAAGCGGCCCTTGGACTTCTCTTCCACGTACTTGGCCATCTCCGAGTTGGCGAAGCCGAAGCTGGCGTCCTTGGCGAACTCGGTCTCCGCCACGGGCGTGAGCTTGCCTGCGTCCTCCCCGGTGCCGCGCATGTAATGTACGCCGCCGATGGTGACGCGGCCGGCGTCGGGGAAGGCCGGGACGATCACCACGCCGTCGGTGCTTTCGCCGGTGACGGCCTCAACCGTGGCGGCGATGACGTCAGGCTCCAAGGGGTAATGGCCACGGAGGGTGGAGTCGCTGCGGCTCACGAACCCCAGCCGCAGACCGGAACCGGCGCTGGCATCTGCGGACCCGGCAGCGGCCAACGCATTGCGGACCACTTCATCGTTGCGGGCTGCAGCTTCTGCGGGGTCCAGGCTCCGGGTGTTGGTCAGCACGTACACCGCTGGCTTCGCCTGTCCGAAGGCCCAGACGAAGTCCTCGACCTCCCAGCGGGTGAGCACGGGCAGATCCGCAACGGACTGCGTTCCGGTGGGGTCGTCGTCGAGCACTACGAGCATCCGGGGGGTCTCCGCGCTGGACGCGGCGACGGCGTCGGCAACCAGGCCGGCGGGAATCCTGACTTCGGCCGGGAAGGCGGCCAGGATGTCTGCTTCAAGGGTCACAGTGCACTCCGTTGTGTGGAAATCCAAGTATTGAGGTAACTGTAAGATGTCTGACATCTAACATTTCAAATAGTGTGGCACAGGACATAGCAACGCGCAAGTAGACTTGTCAGACATCTGGCGACGGCGGCAAGGGGGACATATGGCACGGAAATCACTGGTGGGCGTTGTTGCAGACGAACTCCTGGACCGGATCATTGCCGGGGACTTTCCGCCCGGATCCAGCGTGCCCGGGGAGCTTGAACTCAGCGCCAGGCACGAGGTGAGCCGGATGACCGTGCGCGAGGCCATGAAAACCCTGGAAGCGCAGCGGATTCTCAGCGTGGAACGCGGCCGCGGGACGTTCGTTAACCCGTTGAACCGCTGGGCCTCGCTGGAAGCTGTTCTGCGTGCCGCGTCGGAGGGCCAGAACGAAGCCGTTGCCTCGGTGCAGCTCATCGAACTGCGCCGAATGCTGGAAACCGGAGCGTGCGAACTCGCGGCGGCCCGGATCAGCGACGCAGACATCCAGAAGCTGTTCGGCAATGTCGCCCAGATGCGGGCAGCCCATGAGATCAATGACGTGGCCGCCTTTGTGGCGGCTGATCTGGCCTTCCACGACCTGATCCTCAGGGCCTCGGAGAACGTGTTTGTCGCGGTCCTCTTCGAGCCGCTGCACCGGGTTCTGGAAAAGCGCCGGGCCGAAACATCGGCCGTGCCCACCATCCAGGAGCACGCTATCGGACACCACCTGAACATCGTCGAGGCGCTGGAGTCGCGCAACCCCGGCCGGTCACGGGAAGCCATGGACGCGCACATGCAGCAGACCCTTGATGACCTCAAGAACCTGGTCCTTCAAGCTCCCTGACCAGCGGCCACTGAAGAAATATTGGGTCTGGCCACGCCTAAGAAGTGCCACTAGGGTTCAAGGACGGCCCGCAACCGGGAATCGAAGGCGATCACGAGGAGCGAAGTTGTCCAACCACACGTACAGCATTACTGAAATTGTCGGCACCTCCGAAGAAGGCGTGGACGCGGCAGTCCGGAACGGGATCGCCGAGGCCTCCAAGACCCTGCGCAACCTTGATTGGTTCGAAGTGAAGGAAATCCGCGGCCACCTCGAAGACGGCAAGATTGCCAACTGGCAGGTGCGGGTCAAGCTCGGGTTCCGACACGAAGGCTGACCCTGCCTGAGTTTTAGCAGCGATGGCCGCGTCCTTTGGGCGCGGCCATCACTGCTTTAACCCGATTGACGGTTACAGGCTGACGGGAGCCGGAAATTTGAATAGGCTCGTACCGGAGCAATCCCCGAAAGCGGTTTCCGGCCGGACATCCCGCCAGGAACCACCCTTCAGCAATACCAGGAGTCCCCCATGTCAGAAATCTCGCTGAACAACGGCGTCACCATCCCCCAGCTCGGCTTCGGCGTTTTCCAGGTCCCGCCGGAAGATACCCAGCGGATCGTTGAGGATGCCCTTGAAGCCGGCTACCGCCACATCGACACCGCCGCCGGGTACGGCAACGAAGCAGGCGTGGGGGCCGCCATCGCAGCCTCGGGCATCCCGCGCGAGGACATCTTCGTGACAACCAAGCTCCGCAACGGTGACCAGGGCCGGGCCCGGGACGCGTTCCAGGACAGCCGGGAAGCGCTGGGTCTTGAGTTCGTGGACCTCTACCTCATCCACTGGCCGGTTCCGTCGCAGGGGCTCTACGTCCAGGCATGGAAGGAGCTGGAGAACCTGTACGCCGCCAAGGAGATCCGTGCGATCGGCGTCTCGAACTTCCTCTCCGACCATTTGGACACCCTGCTCGAATCCACGGACGTAGTTCCCGCCGTGAACCAGATTGAGCTGCACCCCAGCTACCAGCAGGCCGAACTGGCCTCGAAGAGCCGTGCCCTCGGGATTGCGGTGGAAGCCTACAGTCCGCTGGGCCAGGGCGGGGACCTGAACGGAAACGCCGTCACCGCCGTCGCGCACGCCCACGGCGCCACCACCGCCCAGATGGTTCTGGCGTGGCACCTTGCCGCGGGCAACGTCGTCATCCCCAAGTCGGTTGACCCCTCCCGGATCCGGGAGAACTTCGCGGCCACGTCCCTGACGCTGACCGACGACGAGCTCGCCTCCATCACCGCCCTCGAGCGGGGTGCGCGCATCGGTTCCGACCCCGCCGTCGCCGCATTCACACAGCTGTAGCAAACGCTGGTTGAGCCTGCCGAAGCCCATCGCGGCAGACTCAACCACCTGGCTTAAGGATCCCTCCTCATGCAGTACACGCACCTGGGCCGTTCGGGCCTGAAAGTTTCCCGCCTGTGCCTGGGCACCATGAACTTCGGCCCGCATACCGACGAGGCTGACGCGCACAACATCATGGACTCCGCCCTGGACGCCGGCGTCAACTTCTTCGACACGGCCAACGTCTACGGCGGAAGCGGCTACCGTGGCCGGACCGAAGAGATCATCGGACGCTGGTTCGCGAAGGGCGGCGAACGCCGGGAACGGACCGTCCTGGCCACCAAGGTATACGGCACCATGACGGACCGCCCCAACGAGTCCAGGCTCTCGGCGCTGAACATCCGCCGGGCCCTGGACGCCAGCCTGAAGCGCCTGCAGACGGACTACATCGACGTCTACCAGTTCCATCACGTCGACCGGGACACGCCCTGGGACGAGATCTGGCAGGCCAGCGAAGTTGCCGTCCAGCAGGGCAAGATCCTCTACTCCGGCAGCAGCAACTTCGCTGGCTGGCATATCGCCCAGGCGCAGGAAGCCGCCCGACGCCGGAACTACACCGGGCTGGTCAGTGAGCAGTCCATCTACAACCTGTTCCGCCGTGAGCTTGAACTTGAGGTCATTCCCGCCGCGCAGCAATACGGCCTTGGCCTGATCCCGTGGTCCCCCTTGCAGGGCGGATTGCTGGGCGGCGTGCTGAAGAAGGAACGCGCAGGGGTCCGTCGCACCGAAGGCCGCGCGGTGGAGACGCTCAAAAAGCACCGGGAGCAGATCCAGCAATTCGAGGATTTTGCCGACGTCCTGGGCCACGAGCCAGGCGACATCGCCCTCGCCTGGCTGCTCCACCAGCCTGCTGTCACCGCACCGATCGTCGGCCCTCGCACGCAGGAACAGCTCGACGCCGGCATCCGGGCTTTGAAGGTCACCCTCGACGCCGACGCCCTCAAGCGGCTCGACGACATTTTCCCAGGGCACCGCCCGGCACCGGAGGACTACGCATGGTGAATCAATTGGATACCGCAGCCGACACCGTGGCACCACGGAACATCCTCTTCCTGGGCGGCACCGGGGTGATCAGCGCCGCAGCGGCGGAACGCGCCGTCGCCCTCGGACACCGGGTGACCATCCTCAACCGCGGCCGGTCGGGCAAGCCGGACCCGGACGGCGCGGAGGTCCTGCACGCGGACATCCGCGACCCTGACGCCGCGCGGACGGTGCTGGCGGGCAGGGAGTTCGACGCCGTTGCGGACTTTATCGCCTTCACTCCTGATCAGGTGCAGTCCAGCATGGAGCTGTTCCGCGGCCGGACCGGCCAGTACGTGTTCATCAGCACGGCGTCGGCCTACCAGAAGCCGCCCTCCCGGCTGCCGATCCTGGAATCCACCCCGCTGAAGAACCCGTTCTGGCAGTACTCACGGGACAAGATCGCGTGCGAAGACCTGCTCTTCGAGGCCTACCGTTCGGACGATTTCCCGGTGACCGTGGTGCGCCCGTCCCACACCTACGACCGCACGCGAGTGGGCCTGATGGGCGGCTGGACAGACATCCACCGGATGCGCACCGACCAGCCGGTCATGGTGCACGGTGACGGCACTTCGCTCTGGACTGTGACCCATGCCCGGGACTTCGCGAAGGCCTTCGTGGGACTGCTCGGCAGGCCGCAGGCAGTGGGCGAGAGCTATACCATCACGTCGGACGAATACCTGCCCTGGAACCAGATCTACGGCCTGTTTGCGCGGGCCGCCGGGGTTTCGGAGCCGGAATTGGTCCACGTGCCTTCGGAAACCATCGCCGCGCACGGCACCGGGCACAGTCCCCACCTGGGGCCAAGCCTCCTGGGCGACCGCGCCCACTCCGTAGTTTTCGATAACTCCAAGATCAAATCCCTGGTGCCCGGTTTTGCGGCCACCATCCCCTTCGCGGACGGGACAAGGGAGATCATTGACTGGCACGAGCGCCACCCCGAACTGCAGGTGGTGGACCGCTCGTTCATGGATCTGAGCGATCGGCTGATCAGGTGGGCTCGAAGGGCGGCTGACGGATAACCCGGCTGCGCTGGGAGCCTGGGGAATCGGAAGACGCCACCGCCTGATTGGGGGCAGACTGTTGAAATGACACTTTCACCGCTCATCACGCTCAATGACGGCCACAGCATCCCGCAGCTGGGGCTCGGCACCTGGCCACTGGACGACGAACAGGTGACTGCCGCCGTCGTACATGCCCTGGAAGCCGGCTACCGGCACATCGATACAGCAGTGAAATACGGCAATGAGGAAGGCGTTGGGAACGGCATCCGCGCCGGCGGCGTGGACCGAAGCGAAATCTTCGTCACCACCAAATTGGACGGCGAATTCCAGGGCCAGGACCGCGCCGTGACCGGGTTGGAGGGGTCACTGACCCGCATGGGGCTGGACTTTGTGGACCTGCTGCTGATCCACTGGCCGCTCCCTTCGCGTGACGAATTCGTCTCCACCTGGAAGACGTTCGAACGGCTGCAGGCGGAGGGCAAAGTCCGGTCCATCGGCGTCTCCAACTTCAAGCCGGCCCACCTGGAACGGCTGCTGGCCGAAACCGGCGTGGTGCCGGCCGTGAACCAGATCCAGCTGAGCCCGGCGATCACCCGCAGGGCTGACCGTGAATTCAACGCACGGCACGGAATTGTCACCGAATCATACAGTCCTCTGGGCGGCTCCGGGGCCAGCCTGCTAGGCGCTCCCCTGCTTGCCCAACTCGGTGAAAAGTACGACAAAACGCCGGCCCAACTGGTGCTGCGCTGGCATATTGAGCAGGGACTTGCAGTCATCCCAAAATCGGGCAATCCCGAGCGGATGGGGGAGAACCTGGACATCTTCGATTTCTCCCTGGACGCGCAGGATCTCGCGGAACTTGCCATCCTGGACGAGGGTCCCGACGCCGGAAACGATTCGGACGCTACAGGTCACTGAGAGGGCCCTCGAAATACCGATTTGCGCAGCTCGAGAGTAGCGAAAAGAAAGTAAGCATGATTAGTATTAGGCAGAGGGATGAAGCGTACCCGGGATCCGGGACCTCCCTGATATAGGAAGAAGGAACGACAAAATGGGTTTCTTTGCATTTCTGATTCTTGGCCTAATTGCCGGCGCGATCGCTAAGGCGATCCTTCCGGGCAGGCAGGGTGGCGGATGGATCATGACCCTTATCCTGGGCGTTGTCGGAGCATTCCTCGGCGGCTGGCTCGGCGGACTGCTCTTCAACGTGCCGTTGCAGAACTTTTTCTCGCTTCAGACCTGGCTGGTCGCGATCGTCGGCTCGATTATCGTGCTGCTGGTTTACGGCATGGTCACGAAGCGGAGCGTCCGCAGCTAGCTTCGTCACCGGGATGAATACCGGCCCTGGGGATCCCGGGGCCGGTTTTTCTTTCCCCCCGGCCACGCGGATCGGGGATTGACACCTTCTCAACGAGCAGGAGTTCATCATGAAATCGAAACTTCTTTTGGGCATTGGCATCGCTGCAGGCTATGTACTGGGATCGAGGTCCGGCCGGGCAGCGTACGACAGGCTCAAGGCCAGGGCCGCAGGCATCTGGGCCAGCAAGCCGGTGCAGGACAAGGTCAGTGCCGCCACGGAGGCCATCAAGGAAAAGGCCCCAGAGGTGGCGGACCAGTTGGGTGAAGCGGCCCGCCGGGCGGGCACCGTCATCGGCTCGGCCGTCCACCATGACGCCGGGTCCAATTTCAGCAACATAAAAACGTCCGACGCCGGCGCACCGGTGGGCGCCTCCGGCACGGCTGTTGCTGGTACTGCTGCTGAAGGGGACCACGTCTCCGCCCACAGTACGCATCCGGAAACGGTGAACCTGGGAACATCCGACGTTGAATCCGACCCTGCCCTCAACGACTCCCAGGGCCAGGACTGGTCGGATGAAGGCGGCGCCACTCCTGCCGGTGCAGCCACGAATGTTGATCCCAGGCGGGAATAATCCGGGGCTCTGTGCCGGGACATTACGCGGGATCCGGGCCGTGACACGGAGCCGCGTTGGAATTGTGCTAAAAATGGTCGGTGCTGGCCGCCGCGCTCCTTGGGGGACGCGGCGGCCAGCGTCGTTAGATTGCAGCGAGCAGTGGCTCCAATTGGCCAGCGGCAGCGTCGAGGTTAATTCGCGTTTCAATGCGAGCTGCGGCGTTTCGCGGAAGATAAGACGCATTCCGAGAGCAGGCTTGATACGCCAAACCGTTCCTATGGAAGCTCTTGGGGATAAGATCTCGGAGCACGATGGCGGTGCCGCCGCCGTTCTAGTGCGTGCCGGTTGGCCCGTTCGGGGGGCGTTTCCAGCACTGAATTATGCGACGGCGGCTTAAATGTCGTACCCCCACGGCAGAGTAATCCTATGGAA
>DIZT01000335.1:12087-12208 GCA_002427975.1 Micrococcaceae bacterium UBA6021
CTTTGAGGGATCAGCTTGCGGAGGACGGCGGCACCACCGCCGTACTGACGCACGCTGCCTCGCCTGTTGGGGGCGCTTCCAACACTGAATTATGCGACAGCGGCTTAAATGTCAGAGCCCC
>DIZT01000107.1:0-3431 GCA_002427975.1 Micrococcaceae bacterium UBA6021
CCCATGCTCGGCGCCATTGCCGGCGCCAAGGTGGTTTCCGTCCAGGTGGTCCTCTATGCATGGGCCATGGTGGTCTGCTCCCTGCTGATGGTTCCAGCCGGTGGGGCGGGCTGGGTTTACACAGCCACTGCGGTCCTGGCAGGTGCCTGGTTCCTGTACGAGTCGCACTCCCTGTACAACCGGGCGCAGCGCGAGGACATCTCGGACAAGCGCGCCATGAAGGTCTTCCACGGCTCCATCAGCTACCTGACGCTGCTGTTCATCGCCCTGGCCGTGGATCCGTTCGTCGGATCAGCGATCATCGGCCAGTAGCCCAGGACGCCCTCTCACTTCCCGTAGCTTTCCCCCAACGCTCTCTCACTTCCTGCAGGTTTTCCAAAGACCCTCTCTCACTCCAGTGATAGAGGGTCTTTCAGTTGTGTGCAGGAAGTGAGAGAGCGTCCGTAAATGCGGCGTGCCACGGTCCGTCGGGAACCGTGGCACTTCGTCCGGGGGGGGTAGGGCCGGCAGGGTCGTCGGCTACGTGACCGGGCTCGAGCGGGCGACGTCGGCAGCGTTGGTGGCGGCGCTCGTCAGCAGGGCGGCACCGAGCATGTGGGCGCCCACCAGCAACGCGGGGATGCCGTTGTAGTACTGGGTGAAGCCGATGACCGCCTGCAGCAGGGTCACAGCCAGGAGCAGCAGCACCGAAATGCGGAATGGCCCCCTAATCCGGCGGGCAATCACCAGGACCAGTGCGACGAGTGTTCCGGCCGTGATCAGGTACGCCGGGACCGCATGGATATGCGAGAACAGGTCCCAGTCGAGGCCGTTGCGGGGCGCGTCGGCGTCACCGGCGTGGGGACCGGAGCCGGTCACCACCACGCCGAGCATCACGGCCAGAGCGGAGAAAAGCCCGACGGCGGCAGTCACCGGACGCAGGACGCCCGGCAAAGCGGGGAGCTGGACGGTGGCATGGCGGCCCGTCCAGCCGTATGCCCGGTTGACGAGCAGCGTGGCGATCACCACGAGCGCCATGGAAACGAGGAAGTGCAACCCCACCACCCACGGATTGAGGTTGGTCAGGACGGTGATGCCGCCGATCACCGCCTGTGCCGGGATGCTGGCCAGAAGGCCCAGCGCCAGCAGGAAGAGATCCCGGCGCTCCTTGCGAAGGTTCCACAAATATACGAGCATGAGCAGCGCAATCGTCGCCAGAGCAAACGTCAGGAGCCGGTTCCCGAACTCAATGAAGCCGTGGATGCCCATTTCGGGAGTGTTGGCCAGAGAGGTGTCGGTGCAGCGAGGCCAGGTGGGGCAGCCGAGGCCGGACGCGGTCAGGCGCACCGCGCCGCCGGTCACCACCAGCAGCGTCTGGCCGACGAGGGACGCCACCGCGAGGCGGCGGACGCTGGTGTCGACGGTGCGGGGCAGCCTCGCGATGAGGCGGCCGGCGATCTGGGGGAGGCGTGAAGCCGTGCTCACGGATATCTCAATTCCACTTGAACCAACGGATGGCTGCTGCTCCGGCAAGAACTGTCCAGACCAGCAGGATAAGCGCGGCGCCGCCGTTCAGCGCGCCGTGCAGGAAAGCTTCGCGCAGGGCCTCACCGAGTGCACCGGAAGGCAGGTAGTGGACAGCTCCCTGCGTAACAGCGGGCAGCCGTTCCGCGGGAATCACTATCCCTCCCAGGGCGCCCAGCAGGATCCACAGCAGGTTAGTGATGGCGAGGGTCGCTTCGGGCCGCACCGTGCCGGCCACCAGGAGCCCCAACGCTGTGAACGCCGCGGCGCCCAGGGCAAGCAGCGACAGCCCGGGCAGCCAGCCGGCGGCAGGCGGCTGCCAGCCCAAAGGAAGCGCCACCAAAGTCACCACTGCCACCTGGAGGCAGAGCACCGCCAGAACCGCCAGAACCTTGCCCGCGATGAGGCCTTCGCGGCCCAGGGGTGTGGTGGACAGGAACCGGAGAACCCCGTACCGCCGATCGAAGCCGGTGGCGATGCCCTGCCCGGTAAAGGCCGTGGACATCGCGCACAAAGCCAGGATGCCCGGAACCGCCACATTGATGCGGCTGGCTCCAAAGCCGTCAAGGAAGGGAGTGACAGTGAGCCCCACCAGCGCAAGAAGCGGCAGCACCACGGCGAGAATCAGCTGCTCGCCGTTCCTGAGCATGGCCAGTGATTCGTACCGGCCCTGCAGCAGGATACGGCGCAGCAGCGTGGCAGGCGCTCCCTGGGTGGCAGTGGCTGTGGGAGCCGTCATCGGATGTCCTTTCCCGAGATGTCCAGGAAGACATCTTCCAGGCTTCGTGCCGCCAGGCTCATGGAGCCGGGCATCACGTCATGGGCTGCCCACCAGGCGGTCAACGACGCGAGATCGCGGGGCCTCAATGCACCCGAGGCAACATAACTTCCGGCCCGTGTTTCAGTCACCGTGATGGCATGCGGCAGAACGCCGGCGAAATCCAGCCCCGGGGGCGCCTCGAACACCAGGGTGCGGATATGGTCCGTGCCGGCCTCCACGGCTGGGTCCCGCTGAAGGAGCTGGGAAACAGTTCCCTCGGCGACGTTCCTGCCGGCGTCGATGATGTACACGTAATCCGCCAACCGCTGGGCGTCGTCCATGAGGTGGGTTGTCAGGATGATGCCCATCCCGCCGGCCCGCAGTTCCGAGATCAGCTCAAAGACCAGCTGCCTGGACTGGGGATCCAGGCCGGCGCTGGGCTCGTCCAGGAAGAGGACCTCCGGATTGCCGATCAGGGCCGCGGCGAGCGCCAGGCGCTGCTTCTGCCCACCGGAGAGCCGGCGTACGGACGTCCTGGCGAACGTATCGATGCCCAGCCGCTGGACCAGTTCATCAACTGGCCGGGGCCTCGCGTACATTCCGGCGATGTGGCGTAACAGCGGGATGGGACGGGCCGACGGCGGGAGGCCGCCGTCCTGAAGCATCACGCCTACGCGGGACCGCAGGTCAGCGCCCGAACGGCCCGGATCCTGGCCGAGAAGGGAGATACTTCCGCCGCTGCGCTTCTGAAGGCCCTGGGCGCATTCGATCGTGGTGGTCTTTCCGGCGCCGTTGGCACCCAGGAGGGCCGTGACCTGGCCGCGTTCGGCCATGAGGGATACGCCGTTGACCACCCGGAGCATTTTTCCGTCCAGGCTGGCCAGCGGACCAACATCCTTAATTAACCCGCTGATGGACAGAACCGGGGATTCGGGGGATCGCACCCCAGCATTCTACGCGATGTAGTACGGGGGCCGCGTGAGGGCCCGCACCGCAGGCCAGCCTGACCTTACTGGAACCGGGGAGTAAATTAGGACATGATTGTGTTGTGTATTCCATGACCAATGATACTGCTGTGCCGTTTGCCGGGCACGGAGCGCCGCGTACCGCCGCTGACCGCGGCCACGTGGCCGCTGTGCCGGTGGCAGACCCCGACGAGCGTACGCGT
>DIZT01000107.1:3527-4019 GCA_002427975.1 Micrococcaceae bacterium UBA6021
ACCGACGAGCGTACGCGTGACCGGGTCCTCGGCGCCGTTCTCGAGCACGGGCCGATCAGTGCGGCGGAGCTCGGTGACATGCTTGGTTTCACGCCCGCTGCTGTACGGAGGCACCTTGATCATCTGGACCGCAGCGGTGTTATTGAGGTCAAGCGCGTGGCCAGGGCCGGTGCCGGCGCCGGACGTCCCGCACGCCGTTATGTCCTGAGTTCGCAGGGCCAGTCCACCCTTGGCAACGATTACCTCGACATTGCCACCCTCGCACTCAAGCAGCTCAAGGCAGTGGCGGGCGAACAAGCAGTCCGCGCGTTCGCCGTCGAACGTTTTGCCGACATGGAACGCCGGTACGCACCGGAGATCGGGCTTGCCGGACCGGACATCACAGCGAGGGCCCAGGCACTGTCCTCGGCGTTGAGCCGGGATGGCTTCGTGGCGTCCGCCGCCTCCATCGAGGCCAGGTCCCCGCTGCCGGCAGCACTGTCCAGCGTCCAG
>DIZT01000107.1:4169-4395 GCA_002427975.1 Micrococcaceae bacterium UBA6021
GTGTTCTCCCGCCTCGTAGGCGTTGACGTGCGCCGCCTGTCCACGCTTGCGCGCGGCGGTCACGTCTGCACCACCCATATACCCACAGGCCGGCTGGCTGCCGGGGGACCTCAGGTCCCGCAGGCAGCCCCCGCCAGTCTGGATGAAGTAACCAACCATCAGCAAGAAAGGCCGTGATGACGGACCAACTATCAGAGAAAGCGGTAGCCGCAGACACTGTGATCTC
>DIZT01000093.1:0-790 GCA_002427975.1 Micrococcaceae bacterium UBA6021
AGAAGTGAACAAGTGTTGTACTGTAATCCCTATCACCCGACCCGCCGCGGCCGCCTTGAGCGCCGCCGCCCGCCGGGTGCCGTATCAAAGGAGCTGCCCGGATGAGCAATCGAACTGAGTCCTACCTTGTGGGACTGGTCGGCGACGGCGTGATGCCGTCCCTCACTCCCCCCATGCACGAACGCGAAGGCGATGTGCAGGGCCTGCGCTACCTCTACCGCCCCATTGACCTGCTGGAGCTCGGGCTGACCGGTGACGCCGTGGGGGATCTGCTCAGGAGTGCCCGCAGCCTGGGCTTCAACGGCCTGAACATCACCCATCCGTGCAAGCAGCTGGTCCTTGCGCACCTCGATGAAATCTCCCCCGATGCCCTCAGGCTCGGCGCCGTCAACACCGTGGTGATCGAGGACGGCCGGTTCATCGGCCACAACACCGACTTCTCCGGCTTTGCCGCCGCGCTCGCCTCCGGCCTCCCGGGCGCGCGGCTGGACCGTGTGGTCCAGCTTGGCGCGGGAGGTGCCGGTTCCGCCGTCGCCTATGCCCTGCTCACCGCCGGCGTGAAGTCGCTGGACCTGGTGGACGTGGACCCCGCCCGCTGCGCGGCACGCGCCGCAGAGCTGGCCGGCTTCTTCCCGGGCAGCACCATCACAGCGCGTACGACGGCGGAGCTGCCGCAGCTGATGCCGCTGGCCGACGGTCTGGTGCACTGCACGCCCGTAGGCATGGCCGCCCATCCGGGCGTCCCGCTGGACCTGGACCTGCTGGAGCCCCGGCACTGGGTGGCGGACAT
>DIZT01000093.1:1119-3554 GCA_002427975.1 Micrococcaceae bacterium UBA6021
GGCTGGGCATGGACACCATCCTGGTCTGCTCCAACGTGGCCACCGCCAGTATCGACAATGACCACCTCCGGGTGGAACAGCTCAGCCAACTGGCGGCACTGGCCGGGGACCACGGCGTCAAGGTTGCCTACGAAGCCCTGGCCTGGGGCAAGTACGTCAGTGACTACGAGCACGCCCACAAGCTGGTGGAAGCCGTGGACCACCCCAACCTGGGCACCTGCCTGGATTCCTTCCACATCCTGTCCCGCAACTGGGACACCGCCCCCATCGAGGCCTTCAACCCGGAAAAGATCTTCTTCGTCCAGGTGGCAGACGCGCCCAAGCTTTCCATGGATGTCCTCTCCTGGAGCCGGCACTTCCGGGTTTTCCCGGGCGAGGGCCAGTTCGAGCTCGCCAAGTTCATGGGCCACGTGGTCCGGGCCGGATACACCGGCCCCGTGTCGCTGGAGATCTTCAACGACGTTTTCCGCCAGTCGGACGTGGAGCGCACCGCCGTCGACGCCATGCGGTCACTCATCTGGCTGGAGGAACAGAGCGCCAAGTGGCTCGATGCCAACTCCCCGGCCCTTGCCGAGGCCGGCACGGTGGGCACCCAGGCTGGTGGTCCTACGGCCCCTGGCCGCCGTCGTTATCCAATGGAACTGGCCACGCTCCCCCAGGTGGCCGAACCGGCAGGCTACAACTTCGCCGAGGTCAGGGCGGCGGACACCAAGGGACTGGAAACCGTCCTGGGCCAACTGGGCTTCGAGTTCAACGGCCGGCACCGCACCAAGGACGTGCAGCTCTGGACCATGGGCCACGCCCGGGTGATCATCAACGAGGCTGCACCTGCAGACGCGGACAACACGGCGGAAGACACGTCACCGGCTATCGCCGCTTTGGGGTTCGACGTCGATTCTCCAGTCATTGCCTCCGCCCGGGCCCAGCAATTGAAGGCCCCCGCGGTCCCGCGCAAGAGCCAGGCCAACGAGGAAGTGTTCCAGGGCTTCGCCGCCCCGGACTCCACCGAGATTTTCCTGTGCCAGGGCACCTCCGACGGCACCGCAGCCTGGACCAGTGAATTCGGGGAGGGGCTGGAAAGGCCCGGCGCCGGAGCCCCGGCGGTGATCGACCACGTCAACCTGGCCCAGCCGTGGCAGCATTTCGACGAAGCCGTCCTCTTCTACACAAGCGCCCTGGCCCTGGAGCCCCAGCCGTTCGCGGAAGTGCCCAGCCCCACCGGCCTGGTCCGCTCGCAGGTCATGGCCACCGGGGACCGCGCCGTGCGGCTGGTGCTGAATCTGGCGCCGCTGAACCAGCAGCGGAAGACGTACCAGGAACACATCGCCTTCGCGGTGGATGACCTGGTGGCCACCGCGAGGGACTGCAAGGCCCGCGGACTGGAGTTCCTCGAGATCCCGGCCAACTACTACGAGGACCTGGACGCCCGCTTCGGCCTGGCACCGGATTTTCTGGCCACGCTGCAGGAACTGAACCTGCTGTACGACCGGGATGCGGACGGCGAATTCCTCCACTTCTACACGGCCACCGTGGGCAGTGTGTTCTTCGAAATGGTTGAACGCCGAGGCGCCTACGACGGCTATGGCGCCCCCAACGCCCCCGTGCGGCACGCAGTTCAGTACGACCACCTGCAGCACCGGTAAGACAGCACCACCCACAAGCAGCCCCACCCGAAGAAGCAGAACCAAGCAGCAGCAACAACAACCAGAAAGGGAGGCCGCAGTGGAGACACAGCAGGATCTCAGTGCAGAGATTAACGCCATGGGCGATGCCTACGCGCGCGCACTCAAGGACGGCGCCCCGGCCGAAACCCAGCCCCGGCTGGACTACGCCCCCTACCGCAGCAGCATCCTCCGGCATCCCACCAAAAGCCTTCACCACGCGGACCCGGAGACCATCGAGCTGTATTCTCCGGCGTTCGGCCACCAGGACGTGCACGCGCTCGAAGCGGACCTGACCATCCAGCACAACGGCGAACCCCAGGGCGAGCGGATCATCGTGGCCGGCAAGGTCCTGGACGGCGACGGCCGCCCGGTGGCCGGGCAGCTGGTGGAAATCTGGCAGGCCAACGCGTCCGGCCGCTACATCCACAAGCGCGATCAGCACCCGGCCCCGCTGGACCCCAACTTCACCGGCGTCGGCCGCTGCATCACCGGCCCGGACGGCTCGTACCGGTTCACCACCATCAAGCCCGGCGCCTACCCGTGGAAGAACCACCTCAACGCCTGGCGCCCGGCGCACATCCACTTCTCCATGTTCGGCACGGAGTTCACCCAGCGCATCGTCACCCAGATGTACTTCCCCGGCGACCAGCTGTTCCCGCTGGACCCCATCTACCAGTCAATCGTGGACCAGGATGCCCGCGACCGGCTGGTGGCCACCTACGACCACGATCTCACCGAACCCGAGTGGGCCCTGGGCTACAACTGGGACAT
>DIZT01000289.1:0-7817 GCA_002427975.1 Micrococcaceae bacterium UBA6021
CGGCGGCGTGGACACGCTCGACGCCGTAGTCCAGCCCCGCGGTTACCGGCTGCTGTCCGGCCTCAAGGCTGTCCCCAAGGCTGTTGCCGACCGCCTCGTGGACCACTTCGGTGGCCTGCAGTTCCTGATGGCGGCCACCATTGACGACCTCATGACGGTGGACGGCATCGGCGACCAGCGCGCCCGCACCGTCCGCGAAGGCCTGAGCCGGATGGCCGAAGCCAGCCTGCTGGACCGCTTCCTCTAAAGTCATCGATTGCTCCCCACCGGCCCTTTTGAGCCCCCAAAAGGGCCCTTGTGGAGCAATCGATGAAGGGGATGCCTCAGTTGAGCTGGAAGACGGCCTTGGGGCTGGCCTTCGAGCCAAGCTTGGCCGTGAAAATGTAGTACGCCCCGCCGCCTCCGGGCTTGGCCGCGATGGGGCTGCAGCCTTCCAAAGTGCGGTTCCGTGCCCACGGGAAGTTCGCTGTCTCGCTGGCGCCCGGGGCAACGGTTTTCACCATGTCCTCGCTGTTGGCCTGGCAGTCCTTGGACGAAAAAATCCGGTCCGGTCCGCTGGTCACCACGAACTCCATCTGCGCCGTCCCGATGTTAACCTCGCAGGGCATGGCCCCGCCGTTGGTCACCTTCAGGCTGAGCAGCGGGTTCTCGTCGGGACCGTAGGCGGCTTTGTCGGTTGAAGCGGACACTGTCACCAGGTTTTGGTTGCACGTGGGAGTGGGCGTCGGTGTGGGCGTGGGGGTGCTGTCCGGAGTTGCCGACGGCGAGGCACCGGGCGTCGGGGCGGTTGCAGTTGCGCCGCCGGTGGATGAAGCCTGCTCAGTGCCCCTGAAGGCACCGGCCACGGCAAAGCCGCCGAACGCCAAGGCCACCGCCAGCAGAAGGGCTGTTCCAACAAACAGACGACGGCGCCGGTAGACGGCTGCGCTCGGCTGCCGGGTAGCGCCGGAGCCGCCCCGGGAACCGGATTTGGATACCGTTTTATGTGGTGATGAATTGCCTTGCCTGCCCATCCTTCTAGGCTAGAGACCGCACCGGATTCTGGTGTCCCACCACGCCGTCCCCCGACCGACGCTAAGGTCACAGTTTGTCCGTGGGCTCCTCAGGTTGGCCGCCTCGCGTGGGCTGCGGGGCATCCACTACAGTGTTGGGATCGACGCTACAATCCTTTCCCCAGCCATGCCCGCGGACACCGCGCCCGTCCCCGGCGCTGGCGAACTCACCGCCGGCCAGCTCAGCAAGCTGCACCGCAGGATCACCGGCTGGTTCGCGGAGACCGCGCGGGACCTTCCCTGGCGCGAAGAGAGCTGCTCGCCGTGGGGAGTGCTGGTCAGCGAGGTCATGCTGCAGCAGACCCCCGTGGTGCGGGTACTGCCGGTCTGGCGGGAGTGGCTGGAACGCTGGCCCACCCCATCCGGGCTTGCCGGTGAGCCGGCCGGGGAAGCCGTCCGTTCCTGGGGCAGGCTCGGCTATCCCCGCCGCGCACTGCGCCTTCACGCGGCGGCTGCCGCCATAGTCAGCGACCACGGCGGCAAGGTTCCCGACAACTACACGGAACTGCTGGCCCTGCCCGGAGTGGGCAGCTACACGGCCGCGGCCGTTGCCGCCTTTGCCTTCGGACGCCGGGAGACGGTGGTGGACACCAACATCCGGCGCGTGCACGCGCGCCTGATTTCCGGCGTCGCCCTCCCCTCCCCATCCCTGAACGCGGCGGAAATGCGGCTCGCGGCAGAACTGCTGCCGGACGACGTCGGGACCTCCGTCCGCTGGAACGCTGCGGTCATGGAACTGGGCGCCCTGGTCTGCACAGCGCGTGCGCCGAAGTGCGCGGCTTGCCCGGTGCGGGACTCCTGCGCATGGCTGGCAGCCGGCGAGCCGCCGCCGTCGTACCTTCCCAAAGGACAGGCATGGCACGGCACTGACCGGCAGGTCCGGGGTGCCGTGATGGCTGTGCTGCGGCTTGCGGACACCCCGGTGCCGCCGGAAATGTTCCAGCAGGAGCCCGCCGACCTGGGCTTCGCGGCCGACGGAATCGGCGTTCCCCTGGCCGCTCTGCACCGCCTGAACTCCGCCCCGGAACAGCTCGAACGTGCGCTTGCCGGCCTGCTCGGCGACGGGCTGGCCGAGCAACACCTGGGCGGTTACCGGCTGCCCGCCTGAGGCACACTTAGGGTGGCCCCCGCCAGGATGGCATACTTTCTGGTGACTCGAACCGGGGGAAGTTTATGAGAATCGTACTGTACGTCATCTGGGCGCTGTTCGTTGCGGGTGTCATTTTTGCGCTGATCCATTCGCTGCGGAAAACCAGGCGCCGGGAAAAACTGGTCGCCGGCTGGCCAAAAGTGCAGGCTACGGTCACCGGCAACGTTGTGGGCTGGACCAACGGCGGGGGCGGTTCGACGCGCAGCCGGCGCTTTTACCCCACGTATCAGTTCGCCCACCCTGCCGGGACCCTGTATGCAGGTGAATCGGAAGTTTCGTACGCCAACCAGCAGGTACCTGGATCACTCGTTGAGGTGGCCTACAACCCGGCGAATCCCAACCAGTCGTTCCAGGTGGCGGCCGAATCCAAAATGGTGCTCGGGTGCCTGGTGCCGTTCTTCGCACTGTTTGCCCTTGTGCTGTTCTGGGTCGTCGGCGTCTTCCCGCTGGGCTGAACCATGGACTCCCTGAAACTGCTGTTCATCGTGCTGCCCGGGCTTTTCCTTGCCCTCGGGCTGGCCCTCGTGGGGCTGTCCCTGGCCGCATCCTTCCGCCGAAAACGTTCCATGGCGCGGTGGCAGGAAGCTTCCGCCACGGTCACCGGCAACCTGCACGGCATGGACGTGCCCGCGGGCAACGGCCGGAACCGGTTCGCGCCGTCGTACGAATTCGAGGACGGCAGCGGCAAACGCCGGCTGGGGCAGTCCGATATCTACAGCCAGGACCAGGCGATCATCGGTACCCGCGTCCCCGTGGTCTACAACCCGGCCAATCCGGCCGAATCCACGCTGCCGGTCTTCGTTGTTGCCAAGGGCCGGCTGGCCACGGGTCTCATTCTGGTGGTCTTTGGGACGCTGGCCATAACAATGTTTGCATCACTTTCCTGGTAGCCAATGCGGGCTACCGGCCCCGGGTTTTACGCTGAAGTATGCGCAAGTCCGGGGTACTTCTGGCACTGATGACGACGACGGTGCTCACCTCTGGCTGCTACTACTACCCCGTCCCGGCGCCGTGCCCGATGATCGCCCAGGCGTCAGTGGTCTCGGTGACCGTTCCGCATTCCTACGTTCCCAAGGTGGGAACACTGCGTCTGAAGGCGTGCCAGGACGGAGTGTGCAAGGAAGACAATGTGGAGCTCCGCCCAGGCAGCGTTTCCGTGGACCAGGGCTGCGGCCCGGACGGCGTCTGCTCTGCCACGGCCTCCCCGGACGGGACGCTGATAGGGATGCTGTTCCTGGACTCCCTGACAGAGGCGCCGATGGCGCTGACCGCCACCGGAACCTCACCCGATGGGTCGGCCCTGCCGGTGCGCACCCTGGACTTCCGCCCCCGCGGCGCCTACCCCTACGGGGAGCAGTGCGCGAAGTTCGTCACGGCGTCGGTAATCCTTGACGCCGCAGGGCTGCGGCAAACTACGGGGTGACTCTCGGCGGCCTCTCACGAGGCGGTCTAGGTGGCAGAAAAGGCCCCGCCAGGCCTGCCCTTGACTTCCTTCCGGGACACTCCTACGGTCAGTATTACTAACATCAAATATGTTGGATTTAGAAGAGATTTACCGCCAGGAAGGGGTTTCGATGCCACTTTCAGATCGAGAGCGGAAACAGCTCGAGGACCTGGAATCGGGCCTGACGGCAGACGATCCGAGGCTCGCCGAGGAACTCTCGTCCGGCTCCGTGGGCGTCAGGTTTGGGCGCCGCACGTACTTCGGTGCCATTGCCTGCCTACTGGGGATCGTTTCACTCATTGCCGGGGTCAGCACCCAGATCATCGCGATCGGCGTCGGCGGCTTCCTTCTGATGGGAGTGGGCACGTATCTTCTCCTGGACAAGCACACGTTCAACCTCGGCCGGAGCCGTCAGGTCAAATAGGCTGCCGATCAGGCCGATGCCTCTGACCGCCCGGCCCACACCAGGCTGTCCTACGGTTCGCCGAAGCCTGCCTGCACCAGGCCACCCACGTAGTTCAGGGCACGCTCGGCGTCAGGCCCCCAAGCCTCGATGTGGAGCACGGATCCCTTGCCCGCCGCCAGCGTCATCAGGGCTGTCATTGACGCGCCATCCACGCCGTTGACCGTGACTTCGGCATTGAGGGATGCAAGTCCGCCGGCGACCTTGGCGGCCGGACGGGCATGCATTCCGGCCTCATTCACCAGTTCGAAGTCGCCGGTGAAGTCCGGCCCCGCACCGGTGACGGACCCTTCGGTGACGGTGCTTGCGGCGAGCGAGTGCGATGCGGCCGCCACCTCCGGCCCCAATCCGTAGACGGCTTCGGCGGCACGTTTGACTTCTTTTACGTCGGCGCCGCCCTGTGCGGCGACGGCGGCAGCCACGAGGCCTTCCACCAGGGGCGCGTCTGCGAGCAGTACACCGACCGGGTCCGCCGTGAGCTCGAGAGCAGATTCCGCCGTCATCACGGCAGATCCCAGGTCCGTCAGGACCACCACGCCATCGCCGCCGGCCGCCTTGTCCAGGGCAGACATGACTTTCTCCAGGCTTGTTCCGATCCTGCCGTCGGCGGTGCCTCCGGCGGCGAGGATTACGACGTCGGGCGCCATCTCGGCGGCGAGCTCCACGGCGCCGTCGGCAATCTTTTCGCTATGGGACACCACCACCAGGCGTACCGTCATGCTGCGGCCCCGACGGCGGCCCGGAGAATCAGGGCGCTGGAGGCGGCCCCCGGATCGCGGTGGCCCGCGCTCCGCTCCCCCAGGTAGCTGGCGCGGCCCTTGCGGGCCACCAGCGGGTCGGTGGCCACAGCGCCGGCCTCTGCGGCTTCGGCTGCGGCGACCAGCACGCCAAGGACGGTGCCGGCACCGTCCGCGGCAGCGGCCTGGGCTGCCTCGGCGGCGGGGGTCCAGGCATCAACCATGGTCTTGTCGCCGGATTCGGCCTTGCCGCGGGCCACGATCCCGTCGCGGGCGGCCACAAGTGCATCGGCAAGGCGCGCCGGATCAATCTCGGCGGCGTCTCCCAAAGCGGTGGAAGCGCGCAGGAACGCGGTTCCGTACAAGGGGCCGGCGGCGCCGCCCACCTTGGACATCAGGGTCATGGCAGTCAGTTTCAGTGCCGCACCGGGTGTCTCCGGCTGGGCTTCGGCGAGCTTCTCCAGCACGGCCTGGAAGCCGCGGTCCATGTTCTCTCCGTGGTCCGAGTCCCCGATGGCACGGTCCAGTTCGATGAGCCACACCCGGTGTTCCGCCATGGCCTGGGCGCAGAGAGTCAGCCACCTGACGGCCCATGTCACGTCCAGCACCACGGTTACACGCCCCAGCGAAGGGCCGCGGTGTGCACGGGAGCGTCCCACAGCCGTGTCAGCTCATCGTCGAGCCGCAGCACGGAAATGGAGCAGCCCTGCATCTCCAGGGCGGTGATGTAGTTCCCCACCAGCGAGCGTTCGACGGCGGCTCCGCGCTCTGCGATCACCTGGGCGGCGCGGCGGTACACGATGTACAACTCGCTCAGGGGGGTGCCGCCCATCCCGTTGACGAACAGAAGGACTTTCTCGCCGCCCGTGATGCCCAGGTCACTGAGTACCGGGTCCAGCAGGCGGTCGGTAATGCCGTCCGCATTCTCCATGGGAATCTTGTGCCGGCCGGGCTCGCCGTGGATGCCGATGCCGATCTCGATCTCGTCCTCCGCCAGGTCGAAGCTGGGCGTTCCCGCATGCGGAACAGTGCACGGGGTCAGCGCCACGCCCATGGTGCGGACGTTGCTGTTGACGCGGTCACCGATCGCGGCCACGGCATCGAGGTTGTCGCCCCGTTCAGCCGCGGCGCCGGCGATTTTCTCCACCAGCACGGTTCCGGCGACTCCGCGGCGTCCCGCGGTGTACAGGGAGTCCTCCACCGCGACGTCGTCATTGACCAGGACCGTACGGATGTCCACGCCTTCGGCCTGCGCCAGTTCCGCTGCGGTCTCAAAGTTCAGGACGTCGCCGGTGTAGTTTTTCACGATATGGACGACGCCGGCACCGGAGTTAACCGCGAGCGTCGCCGGAAGGATCTGGTCCGGCGTAGGTGAGGTGAACACCGCCCCCGGCACGGCGGCGTCGAGCATTCCCAGCCCGACAAAACCGGCGTGGAGTGGCTCGTGGCCACTTCCCCCGCCGGAAACGAGTCCGACCTTTCCTGCCACGGGCGCGTCTTTGCGCGTGACGTATTTCGGATCGGCAGTAACGGTGACGAGTCCGGCGTGGGCCAGGCCGAATCCCTCGACGGACTCGTCAACCACGGAACGGGGATCATTGATGAGCTTTTTCATGGCAGAACTCCTGGGGTGTGGGTGCTTCCTGGAGGATGCTCTTTGACCCTACTACCGCCGCATGATCTCTGGTAGTCTCCCGCCCGCCGGGGGCATGGGTAAGGGACAGCCCCCAATGACTGTCCCTTACGGCAGGCCCCAAACTGCAACCCCGTCAGTTTATCCATCAATTCGCCATAAAGCTATTTAAGTCACAGGGTGACGCTCCTTGCCACGGTTGCCCGCGGCCGGATGATTGGGGCTGTCTAGAGGATCTTGATCATGCGCGTATTGCCCAGGGTGTTGGGCTTGACCCGCGCCAGGTCCAGGAACTCGGCCACGCCTTCGTCATGGGAGCGCAGCAGCTCGGAGTAGACCACAGGGTCAACTGCCGTCTGGTCCGCCATGACCTCGAAACCGTGGCGTTTGAAGAAGTCCACCTCGAAGGTCAGGCAGAACACGCGCGCGACGCCAAGTTCACGGGCCTCCGCGAGCAGGCTCTCCACCAGGACGTGGCCCACCCCCTTGCCGCGCCACGCATCCGATGCGGCCAGGGTGCGGACTTCGGCCAGGTCTTCCCACATAACGTGCAGTGCGCCGCAGCCGATGACCTCGCCGTCGTCGGCTTCGGCGATCCGGAACTCCTGGAGGCTTTCGTAGTAGGCAACCGTCTCTTTCGCCATCAGAATACGATGCTCGGCCAGCGGCGCCACAAGTCCCTTGATGGCGGCAACGTCGCCGGTGCGTGCGGAACGGATATGGAAAGAGTCAGTCACAGGTCAATCCTACGAGGCAGGGACGGCTGCGGACGACAACGCAAAAGCCCCGCCTTTCCCTTGTGGGGAGCAGGCGGGGCCTTGCTTGTCGCTGGTTAGACGCTCGGGGCGATCTCCGGGATGAGCGGCTTGGCGTTGCCGGCGAAGGTGAACTTGGCGTCGTCGCCTTCGCCGTCCACATCCACTACAACGATGTCGCCGGCGTGGAGCTCGCCGAACAGGATCTTCTCGGAGAGCTGGTCCTCGATTTCGCGCTGGATGGTGCGGCGCAGCGGCCGGGCACCCATGGCGGGATCGTAGCCGCGCGTTGCCAGGAGCACCTTGGCCTTGGTCGTGAGCTCGATGCCCATGTCCTTGTCCTTGAGGCGCTTCTCCAGGCGGCCCATCATGAGATCCACGATCTCGATGATCTCGTCCTGAGTGAGCTGTGGGAACACCACAACGTCATCCACGCGGTTCAGGAACTCGGGGCGGNNCCGGTGGCAACGCTCTTGGAGATGTCCCGGGTGCCAAGGTTGGTGGTCATGATGATCACGGTGTTCTTGAAGTCCACCACACGGCCTGCGGAGTCGGTCAGGCGGCCGTCTTCCAGGATCTGCAG
>DIZT01000289.1:8073-8605 GCA_002427975.1 Micrococcaceae bacterium UBA6021
CGTCACCGAACAGGAACTCGGCGAGGGCCTTGGCAAGTTCGGTCTTGCCGACGCCGGTGGGGCCGGCGAAGATGAACGAGCCGCCGGGACGCTTGGGGTCCTTCAGGCCTGCACGGGTACGGCGGATAGCCTGGGACAGTGACCTGATGGCCTCGTTCTGGCCCACCACGCGCTTGTGCAGCTCATCTTCCATCTTCAGCAGGCGCGAGGACTCTTCCTCGGTCAGCTTGAAGACCGGGATTCCGGTGGAGTTGGCCAATACCTCGGCGATGAGATCCTCATCCACCTCGGAGATATCGTCCATGCCGCCGGACTTCCAGTGGCGTTCCTTCTCCGAGCGCTCGGTGATGAGCTTCTGCTCCTTGTCGCGGAGCGAAGCGGCGCCTTCGAAGTCCTGCGCGTCGATGGCGGATTCCTTCTCCATCTTGAGCTTGGCGATCCGCTCGTCCATGGCCTTCAGCTCCGGCGGAGCGGTCATCCGGCGGATACGCAGCCGGGCGCCGGCCTCGTCGATCAGGTCGATCGCCTTGTC
>DIZT01000153.1 GCA_002427975.1 Micrococcaceae bacterium UBA6021
GGACCACCGCCATAGGCCGACTTATGAACCCAGCATCCTTGGAACGGTCTACCCTTCCTATTACCTCTTTTCGGTTCCTGTCTTCAACTCCGGCTTCAGCACCGGGGTCGGCAGCGTCAGCTCCGCCCGCGGCGGGGGCGGCACCACAGGTTATGGGAGCAGCGGCGGGAGCTTCTCGGGGTCAGGCAGTTCCTCCGGTTTCTAGGTGACTTTTGGCCCTACAGGTCCGCTGGCCCACGCTGCAGCCTGAAGGGGAAGCAATCGCGTAATGAAGGGAAGCGGTCATGGTCGAGTCAGCGTTGCAGGATGCCAGGTTCATAGTGGGGGTAGACGGATCGGAGGCCTCGGTGGAGGCGCTCCGGCAGGCCCAGCGACTGGCCGTCCCGGTTGGGGCCAAAGTGCTGGCCACCGCCTGCTGGGACGATCCGCAGGTTTATGCCGGCTACGTCGCAATGGGCATAGACCGCTTCGAGGAACGTGTGGAGCGGATCCTCAAAGAAGCGATGGAAAAGGCGTTCGGCCCGGAGATTCCGCCCAACGTCATTCCACGCGTCGTCCGGGGCCACCCCAGGGACTCACTCATAGACGCCAGCCGTCACGCCGACATGGTCATCGTGGGCAGGCGCGGCCACGGCGGATTCGGCGGCCTCCTCCTGGGATCAGTCAGTGCGGCATGCGTTGCCCACGCGCACTGCCCGGTCCTCGTCGTCCACAGTCCCGAACAAAAGCAGCAGGAAGGCCAGCCGTGAGATCCTCGAACCCAATCGCCGTCGCTACCAATGACTCTGCCCAGAGCCAAGCGGCCGTACTGTGGGCGGCGCAACGGGCCGCGAACGCGCACCTGCCCTTAGTGATCCTTCACGTAGTGGATGACCGCTGGACGGCCGAGCCCGTCGCCTTCACTGGAATGCTGCTGGAGAAGGGCGGCGAACTGTTGGAAACCGCGGCCGGGCGCGTGCGGGGCACCGTTCTGGTGGAGATCAGCACCAAAGTCCTGGAAGGGGGCGTTGCCGGCGCGCTGGGTAAGTACTCGACCAAGGTCTCAATGCTCGTGGTGGGGTCCGGCGCCGCCCATTTGGGGGGTTCGCTGACCGACAGGGCCCTGCAGGTCGCCGCCGCAGCGAAGTGTCCAGTCGCAGTTATCGGAGACCAGGAGATCGAAGACCGGCAGGGCGTGGTGGCAGGCGTTGATGGGTCGGAAGAAGCCACCCAGGCCGTTGCGTTCGCTGCCGCGGAGGCTGACCGTGAAGGCCAGGAGCTGACAGTGGTCTACGCCTTCCGGGGGCCGGACCGATGGATCGACAGTGGCGCCCTCACCGAGCATCTGGCCCAACGGATTGTAGACGAAGAGCAGGTCGTGCTGTCCGAAACCATCTCCGGCCTCGCCGAGGATTATCCGGACCTTGTGGTGAACAAGGTCCTGAAAACCGACAAAGAACCGGCAGCGGCGTTAGTACAGGCCGCAGGGGCCGCCCGGATGCTCGTGGTGGGAAGCCGCGGTAGGGGCGGCTTCAAACGGCTGCTGCTCGGTTCCACAGCCCACGCGGTCCTGACACATCTGCCGTGCCCGACGGTGATAACCCCCGTCCAACGCCGGAAGCACAAGAAGTAGGAGCCGGGCAGCATGCAACGCAACGATTCGGGCCCGGAAACGGAAGTCCTCGATATTCATGACTGCTGGAAATACCTCCGATCGGCTTCGATTTGCCGGATCGCCCTGACTGCAGCCGGGGCGCCGGAAATATTCCCCGTAAACTACGTGCCAGACTACGGGACCGTGGTCTTCCGCACAGGGCCCGGCACCAAGCTGAATGCTGTACTCGGGGGCAACACCGTCGCCCTGGAGGCTGACGGCTTGAATACCTACGGCACCATCGCCTGGAGTGTCATCATCAAGGGGACTGCCAAGGTTATCGACACGCAGGAAGCGTTTCAGGAGGCAGCAGAAGCCGGTCTCTCACCCTGGCAGCATGGCAGCAAAGAGCATTTGGTCCGGGTAACGCCAACAGAAATCAGCGGCCGGCGCTTTGTCATCAATCCACCAACCCCCTGGTGGCCGCCGCTGGATTCCCCGAGGCATGAACCACGGGGCGGCAGGTCAAGGTAACGACGGCGGCCGTCACCTCACGCTGGCGACGCTGGCCCGTGTGCCTCCTACCGCCGTCGTGCTCCCTCGGGGGCCCTCCTGCAGGGCACGAAGGGCGTTCAGGATCGTGGCCAGATCGACCACCTCCTGGAGGAGGNNCAATCATCAGGCCGATGCTCAGCAGGATCCCGGTCCAGATGCTCGCGAGCGCAATCCGGACCGTGCGCTGTCCGATTTCGACGGCCACCGCAGCCTTGGACAAGTCGTCGAGCATGATGACGACATCGGCTGACTCACTGGCTGCGGTTGACCCCTTGGCGCCCATGGCGATACCGACGTCGGCTGCGGCCAGCACCGGGGCGTCGTTCACACCGTCCCCCACCATCATCACAGGGCGTTTCCGGAGCCCAGCGACAATGGCGACTTTGTCACCCGGGAGGCAACCTGCCTGAAACCGGGAGATCCCGGCCTGCGAAGCGATCTTTTCGGCCGTGGCCCGCGAGTCGCCGGTAAGGAGCAGAGTTTCCCGGACGCCCAGCCGGCGCAACGCGGTCAGCGTGCCCACCGCATTGTCCCGCAGCGGGTCGCTCATAATCAGGGCTCCCCCGAAGCGTCCGTCGACGCCCACATAAACGGCCAACTGTCCGCCGGCCACGTCACCGGCCTCGAACCCCGAAGTGACCGAACTGACGAAGTCAGGCTTGCCCACGACGACGGTATGGTTGCCGCATGTGGCCGTGACCCCCTCGGTCGCGTGTTCAGACGCGTTACTCCCCTGCAGAAGGTCCAGCCCGCGGTGCTGGGCGGCGTCCATCACGGATGCGGCAAGGACATGGGAGGAGTACTGCTCTGCCGACGCCGCCAACTGCAGCAGCCGATCCTCGGTGATCAGTCCCGATGCCGCCCGCGGGACCCTGATGCTGTGCAGGGTGGGCCGGCCGTGCGTGAGCGTGCCTGTCTTGTCGAACACGGCCGTCCGCACCCGGGCAAGCCGCTCAAGGGTTCCGCCGTTCTTGATGATGACTCCGGCGTGGGCCGCCCGGCTTGTGCCCGCGAGGAATGCCACCGGAGCAGCAATGAGCAGCGGGCACGGGGTGGCGACGACGAGGACCTGTGCGAACCGCACTGGATCCTGGCTGAAATACCAGCCCACTCCGGCCAGGGCGAACGCGAGGAGCGTGAATGGAATCGCGTACCTGTCTGCAAGCCGGACCACCGGCGGCCTGCTCGAGGCGGCCTCCTGGACCAGTGCCACGATCTGGCTGTACTGCGAGTCTTTCGCCGTGGAGGTCGCCAACAAGCGCACGGCGTTGTCGCCGTTGACGGATCCGCTGAGCAGCGGATCGCCTTTGACATGTTCCGCCGGCAGGCTCTCACCCGTCAAAGTTGATTCGTCGAAACTGCCGGTCCCCGAGAGGAGCAGGCCGTCCACCGGAACCACTTCCGAGGGCTTGATCAGAAGGATGTCGCCTCGGCGGACGTCCCCGGCCGGGATGTCTTCCGCGGGTAAACCTGGCAGTTCACGGTGGGCTGTGTGCGGGACGCGCTCGAGCAGGGACCTGAGTTCCCGGGTAGCACGCCCCTCGGCGAACTCTTCCAGGGCTTCGCCCCCAGCGAGCATCAGTACGATGATCAGGGCTGCCACATACTCCCCTACAGCCACGGTCGCGGCAATGGCGGTCACCGCCAGCAGATCAATCCCCCATCGGCCGCTGCGCAGCGCCTTTACCATGGAGCGTAACCGGACAACCGCCACTATGAGGGCGTAGACGCTCGCCGTCCATTGGGCTGCGGGTGCCTGCCCTGCGGCGAGGAGCGCGGCAACGGCCGCCCCAGCCACGACGGTGCCGGCGATCAATTGGAAGCGCATGACCGCGGCCCTCAACGCTGTCGGACTCATGATGCCGACACTATGGCCGTCCGGCGTTCACAACTAGGGGCCTTCGGACCTAAGGAGCTCAGCTTTTATTCCATCCAGGGACCTTCGTCCCTGACGAAGCGGGTTCCGTTCTGGAAGCCTTGGCACAAACTACCGCCGCCCACCACCCGAACGATGAAGTTTGGAAAGAGCAAACGTATGGCAGGATCATTCGAATTGTTCACGGATGAGGAATCACAAGTGCGGTTCACCCTTGTGGCACCGGACGGGACGGTGCTCGCCATTTCCGGGCCGTACCCGGACAAGCGCCACGCCGCAGCCGCTATAAAAGATGTTCGTGAGTGCGCCGGAACCGGTCTCATCAAAGATCTCTGCCCCGCAAGCGCCCGACATGCGGCCAGCGGCGACGGCGGAAAGAACGCAGCGCCGCACTGCCTCGTCCCAAACTGGGGCCAGTCCGTCACCAGACCCGGCCGCCGGTAAGCACAAGGGACCACGGGGTGCATTCGTCGAAGATGGCCCGCTCCCTTGTGGCCGCCGCGCCTGGACTGGGGTCCTGACGCCTATACTCCGACTATGAGTGAGATGAAGCCGCGCCTTCTTTTGGTCGAGGATGACGCGCAGCTTCGGGCGATGCTGGAGGAGCTGTTCCGGGGTGAGGGGTACGAGGTATCCAGCGCTCCGGACGGGCAGAAAGGCCTCCACCTGGCGCTCACCGAGGAATTCGATGTGCTCATTCTGGACCGGGGGCTTCCTGTCATGGACGGACTGCACCTGTTGACGAAGCTGCGCCGCCAGGGCGTCGAAACGGCCGCGCTCATTCTCTCCGCATTGGGCAATCCCGCCGACAGGGTCGAGGGGCTCGACGCCGGCGCGGAAGACTATCTGGCCAAGCCCTTCGACGTCGACGAACTTCTGGCCCGTTTGCGTTCCTTACGACGCCGGCATAACACCACCGCCAGCACCCTGCGGATCCCCGGCGGCCGCTTTGACCTTGAATCGCGCAGCGTAACCCGCCCGGATGGTTCCGTCGTCGTGCTGTCCGAGCGGGAGAGCGCATTGCTGGAGGAGCTGGCACGCTGGCCGAACCGGGTATTCGGCCGGGACGAGATCCTTGAGTACGTCTTCCCGAATGCCGAAGAAGCCGGCGTGGTCGATACCTATGTGCATTACCTCCGGCGCAAGCTCGGACGCGGCAGCGTGCAAACGATTCATGGCATGGGCTACAGGATCGGCACACTCGCGTGAGGAGCCGGGCAGTGGACGAACTGCACCGGTCCTCATGGCGGCTGGCCCTGCAGACCGGCGCCTTGCTGGTACTGCTGCTGGTGGCGATCGCCGCGTCGGTACTGTTGATTGTCAGCACGAGCCAGGCCTCCGCGGCCCAACGCCTCCTGACCACCGCCACCGAGCACGTCGATTCGGTCCAGGACGCGCCGGCCGGGACCCGCTTGGCGATCTCGAGCCAGGGCACCTTGACTGTTTCCCCCGGTATGCCGTCCGGGCTGCCCGATCTGAAGGCCATGGAGGCTGTCGCCGCCAATGGAGCCACAACCCAGGAGGACGTCTCCATAGGAGGCCGCTCGTATATCGTCCGCACCGCGTACTCCGGCGGCCGGGTGGTCCAGGCGGTATTCGACCGTCATGAGAATCTGGAGGAGTTGAACCGGCTGGGCCTTGCTCTCCTGCTGACCTGCGGCGGCGCGGTGGTGCTGGCGAGTCTGCTGGCCGTGTGGCTGGCCCGGCGCGCCATGCGGCCCATGGCGGAGGCCCTCGACCGGCAGAGGCGATTCGTCGCCGATGCAAGCCACGAACTCCGGACGCCGCTGACCTTGCTCAGTATGCGTGCGCAAATGCTGCGCCGGCGCCTGGCATCTCCTGCACCGCAGGAGCCCCCGCTGAACATTGACGCGGATATGGACGCCATCATTGAAGACTCGCGGGCGCTGGGCCGGCTCCTGGAAGATTTGCTCGCCTCCGCCGATTCACGGCGGGTCGAACACACCGCCGTCGACGTCGTGGCCCTGGCCGACGACGTCGTCCAGTCGTTTTCGGCCACCGCCGCGCGCCGCGGCGTCGGCGTCGAGCGAACCGGAATAGGTGGCCCGCAGCCGATAACTGCCGCGCCGACGGAGCTGCGTCGGCTTTTCGTCGCGCTGCTGGACAACGCCGTCCGGTTCGCAAGGTCGCGGGTGGAGGTCAACGTATCCACCGACTCGAGGACGCTGGTCATCACGGTCAGCGACGACGGCCCCGGCTTTCCCGACGATGTCAGGCCGCGGGCCTTCGAGCGGTTCGCAACCGCGGCCGCAGCCGGCACCGAACCGGGGGACGGCCCGGGGCAGCGCCACTACGGTCTCGGACTGGCTCTCGTCGCCGAAGTGGCTGCGCAGCACGGCGGCAAGGTGGAAATCGGCACGGAAAACCCCGGTGCGGCCGTCATTGTGCGCCTGCCGAGGACCCGGCCTCGAAGAATGTTCTAAGAACGTCCGCCTAGCATCGCAAGCATGAGCAGAACACGTACCACTGAAGAGAGGACGACGTCGCCGCCCCAGCGGGAGCGTTATCTGCGGCGGGCGCGTCTGGCGGACTCGTTGGAAACAATCGTCTGGCTGACAGTGGCGTTGGTTCTGGCACTGTTTCTGGCCGACGGCGGGCTCGCGGAATTCAAAACCGTCCCGGGCACTTTCACCGCGCTCGGCATCATCGCCGGACTCGTGGGGACCGATTTGATGCTGGTCCAGCTTCTTCTGGCAGCCCGGCTCCCGGTCATCGACAGGGCCTTCGGCCACGACCATGCCTTACTGGTCCACCAGCGGATGGGCAAGCCGGTGTTCTACCTCATTTCGGCCCACATGGTGCTGCTTTGGATTGGCTACGCGCTCACGGCGCGATTGAACGTATTCGCCGAGATCTGGGACATGTTCACCACGCTGCCGGACATGAAGATTGCCTATCTGGGCTACGGGTTGCTGACCGTTGTGGTGATCACCTCCCTGGTGATTGTCCGGCGTAAATTTCCCTACGAAGCATGGCATGTGGTGCATTTTCTTGCCTATGCCGCGGTACTGGCCGCCCTGCCCCACCAGTTCAGCACCGGGCAATTGTTCGCGGATGGAACCTGGGCGCGTTACTACTGGCTGGCGCTCTACTTCGGGGTCGCCGCCGCACTGCTGGTCTACCGGTTCATCGTTCCCATGCTGCGGACGCTGCGCCACGACCTGCGCGTCAGCAATGTCGTCGCCGAGGCCCCTGGGGTGTATTCAATCGAGATGACCGGACGTTCCCTGGCCGATCTGCGGGTCCGCGGCGGCCAGTTCTTCATCTGGCGGTTCTGGTCCCGCGGGCTGTGGTGGCACGCCCACCCGTTCTCGCTGTCGGCCGCGCCGGGGATACTGCGCCTGAAAGTGACCGTTCGTGAGCTGGGGGGCGGAACCTCCGAATTGGGTGCCCTGCGGATCGGCACGCGGGTGAGCATCGAGGGCCCCTACGGCCTCTTTACGGACCGGGCCCGCACCACCAGGCGTGCGGTCGCCGTCGCAGCCGGCATCGGAATTACGCCCATCATCTCGTTGCTCGAGCAGGGCGATTTCGCCCCCGGCGAGATGACGGTGATCGTTCGGGCGCCGGACGAGAAGGGTCTCTACCTCCACCAGGAACTCCAGAAACTGTGCATCAAGAAGTCCGCAGCGCTCTGCGTCCTACTGGGGCGCCGGCCGAAGAAAGGCCATGACAGCTGGCTGCCGGCCCGGGACGCCAGCCGACATGTGAGCCTGTCCACGATCGTCCCCGAGGTCAGGGACGCCGACGTGTTCGTGTGTGGGCCCCGCGGCTGGACTGACCTTGTGGTCGAGGACGCGAAACAGGCCGGCGTACCGAAGTTCCGGATCCACTACGAAAGGTTCAGCTGGTGAGAGCCCGCAGCGCAGTACTGGCCTCCCTCGCCTCCGCCGCCATCCTCCTGATCGGATGGCAGGCCGGAAGCGAGGCTTCGACACCAGGCGGCACCACAGCCGACGCAACCACGCCGGGCGCCGGAACGCCTTCCGGATCAACCGGTTCGACGGCGGCCGGGAAGAGCGCCGGTCCTCCCGCCGCGGGCGCCAAAGACGGGACGTTCGACGGCCGCCAGATCCGGACACGGTATGGCACCATGCAGGTCCGGACGACAATAGCGGGCGGCAAGATCACCGACATAGTGCCGCTGAAGCTGACGGACGTCGGTTCCCTGTCCGGCGAAATCGACCGGCAGGCCGTGCCAATGCTCAGATCCGAGGTGCTCTCCAGCCAATCGGCCAAAGTGCACACGATCGCGGGCGCCACCTACACCAGCCAGGGATACCTCAGCTCGCTGCAGGCCGCACTGGACGCGGCAAACTTCAAGGGATAACAGTGGCGGATCCGATGAGCACCAGCCTTGAGAACGGGACTCTGTGACAAGGATGACCTTTGACACCATGGCACCACCGTCAGCCTGATCATCAGGGGACGGTACTAAGAGGGCAGCGGGCCAGGAACGTTTGATCGGATCAAGAAAGTATTCGATGATACCGACAGCCGGTACACGCCGCACCGCGGCGACGGAACCATCGACCTCTCCGGCGTGGTCAAGGGCTGGGCCATCGCCCAAGCCGCCGAGGTTTTGACCTCAGCGGGACTGGACAACTGGTGCATCAATGCCAGCCGCGATGTGCTGGCGAGCGGGACGAACCGGACCGGGCCTTGGACCGTAGGGATCGTCGACCCGGCCGAGCGTGGAGACCACATCTGGACGCAGACCACCACGGGCAGCGGGCCGTTCCTCCAGGTCACCGTGCTCGCGGCCGACATCCCGGAAACCTATCCTGAACCCAAATGGGTCGCCTACCGTGGCCCACATCGGTATCGAGGGGCTTGACAATAAAGGCGCTATGCCGCAGACGCCCGAGGCAGATGCGAGGTTGACGCGGGCCGACTCAGGGACCGCTAGTCAGCACCTTCCTGAATGCTGGCCAATCGTGCGTGGATGGGAGCGCTTCGTGGCCGCACCACCCCAGAAAGGGCTCATAGGCTGCAGAAGGCCACTGGTCCTGCGAGCATTCGGGAGCACTGGGGCGAAAGACTCTAGCTGCGGGTCCCTGGCCGTGGTCGGGTTGAGCCGGGATCCTTTAGAGAATCGAGCAGCCCATG
>DIZT01000343.1:0-371 GCA_002427975.1 Micrococcaceae bacterium UBA6021
GTCTTGCCGGCATCGATGTGGGCCATGATGCCGATGTTGCGGACCTTACTAAGGTCTGTAAGCACGTCCTGTGCCACGGGGTCTCCCTTTCGGATGGACTACACGTTCGCCGCCGGCTCAGCTGAGCCGGCGGCGTCCGGGAAGTATTACCAGCGGTAGTGTGCGAAGGCCTTGTTGGACTCGGCCATCTTGTGGGTGTCTTCGCGACGCTTCACAGCCGCACCGAGACCGTTGGAGGCATCCAGGATTTCGTTCTGGAGGCGCTCGGTCATGGTCTTTTCACGGCGGGCCTTGGAGTAGCCAACCAGCCAACGCAGGGCGAGGGCGGTGGAGCGGCCCGGCTTGACCTCAACCGGAACCTGGTAGGTGGC
>DIZT01000343.1:437-3688 GCA_002427975.1 Micrococcaceae bacterium UBA6021
CCGCCAACGCGGCGTGAGCGGACCTCGAGGGAAGGCTTGACGTTCTCCATGGCCTTCTTGAGGGATGCTACGGGGTCGCCGCCGGACTTGGCGCGGGCGCCTTCGAGGGCACCGTAGACGATGCGCTCTGCGGTGGACTTCTTACCGTCAACCAGCACCTTGTTGATCAGCTGGGTAACCAGCGGGGAGCCGTAAACGGGATCTAGTACGAGCGGCCGCTTGGGGGCCGGACCCTTGCGAGGCATATTACTTCTTCTCCATCTTTGCGCCGTAGCGGCTGCGGGCCTGCTTACGGTTCTTCACACCCTGGGTATCGAGGGCGCCACGGACGATCTTGTAGCGGACACCGGGGAGGTCCTTCACGCGACCGCCGCGAACGAGCACAATGGAGTGCTCCTGCAGGTTGTGGCCTACACCGGGGATGTAAGCGGTAACTTCAACGCCACCGTTGAGGCGCACACGTGCAACCTTACGAAGAGCCGAGTTCGGCTTCTTGGGGGTGGTGGTGTAAACGCGGGTGCAAACACCGCGGCGCATGGGGCTGCCGTTAAGCGCGGGAGCCTTGGTCTTTTTGACCTTAGGCGTGCGGCCCTTGCGGACCAGCTGGTTAATCGTAGGCACTCTCGTGTTCTCCGTTGGTTTGATCTCTACCTTCGCGCTCCGGCGCCAGCCCGAGCACAATGGTTTTGGCGTTGTTCCTGCAGCTGCGGCCTCTGGAAACTTGCGTAGGCGTGCAAAAGCGTGGCATTCGTTGCGCACCTTACCCGCAACCCGGAAACAAGCTCCACCCAGCATCATGAGAACAAAACCAAAATGATACTGCGGCGGCCTTCATCCACTGCCACACAGAACAATTACAAAAAGTTTAGCACGGCTGGATCCCGGCCCTTAAACCGGTGTATGCAAAAGGCCCCGCCGCCACAGACTGGAAGCGGGGCCTTTCAACGCAATGGACTACCGGAAGTCGTTGCCGAGATCGTAGTCATCCAGGGGGATGGCGTGGAACTCAGGAGCTCCGTCGCCGCCCAGGGAGTCGTACGAGAAGTCACTGAACGCGCTGGGGCCGGTGAACAGGTTGGCCTTTGCTTCCTCAGTGGGCTCCACAGTGACCTCGGTGTAGCGCGGGAGACCCGTGCCGGCCGGGATCAGCTTACCGATGATGACGTTCTCCTTGAGGCCGAGCAGCGGATCGCTCTTGCCTTCCATGGCCGCCTGCGTCAGGACGCGGGTGGTCTCCTGGAAGGAAGCTGCGGACAGCCAGGACTCGGTGGCCAGGGACGCCTTGGTGATGCCCATGAGCTCAGGACGTCCGGAAGCCGGAGTCTTGCCCTCGGACACAACGCGGCGGTTGGCCTCTTCGAAGCGGCTGCGCTCGGCGAGTTCGCCGGGGAGCAGATCCGATTCGCCGGATTCGATGACCGTGACGCGGCGCAGCATCTGGCGGACGATAACCTCGACGTGCTTGTCGTGGATACCGATGCCCTGGCTGCGGTACACGCCCTGGACCTCGTCAACCAGGAACTTCTGCGCGGCACGGGGACCCATGATGCGCAGAACCTGCTTGGGATCCACCGGACCGTTGATGAGCTTCTGGCCTACTGTGACGTGCTCGCCATCCTCGATGAGGAGGCGTGAACGGCGCAGTACCGGGTAGGCGATCTCTTCAGATCCGTCATCCGGGGTGATGACCAGGCGCATCTGGCGCTCGGACTCTTCGATGGTGATGCGGCCGGCTGCTTCAGCAATCGGCGCGACACCCTTCGGAGTACGGGCTTCGAAGAGCTCCTGGATACGGGGCAGACCCTGGGTGATGTCGTCGCCACCGCTGGCGGAAACAGCACCACCGGTGTGGAACGTACGCATGGTCAGCTGGGTACCGGGCTCACCGATGGACTGTGCGGCGATGATGCCGACGGCCTCGCCGATGTCCACGGTCTTGCCGGTGGCCAGTGAACGGCCGTAGCACAGGGCGCAGGTGCCGACGCTGGACTCACAGGTGAGTACGGAGCGGACCTTGACCTCGGTGATGCCGGCTGCGAACAGCTCAGCGATAACGACGTCGCCGCAGTCGGTGCCGCCGGCTGCAAGGACATTGCCCTTGGAGTCCACAACATCAACAGCGAGCGTACGGGCGTAGGCGCTGTTCTCGACGTTCTCATCCAGGACCAGTTCGCCGTTGGCGTCCGGCACGGCGATTGCCGTGACCAGGCCGCGTTCGGTGCCGCAGTCCTCCTCGCGGACGATGACGTCCTGCGACACGTCCACCAGACGACGGGTCAGGTAACCCGAGTTGGCGGTACGCAGCGCGGTGTCAGCCAGGCCCTTACGGGCACCGTGGGTGGCGATGAAGTATTCCAGCACCGACAGGCCCTCGCGGTAGGAGGACTTGATGGGGCGCGGGATGATTTCACCCTTGGGGTTGGCCACCAGGCCACGGATACCCGCGATCTGACGGACCTGCATCCAGTTACCACGCGCACCGGAGGACACCATGCGGTTGATGGTGTTCATCGGCGACAGGCTGTCACGCATCGCCTGGGCGATTTCGTTGGTTGCCTTGTTCCAGATCTCAATCAGTTCCTGGCGACGCTCGTCGTCGTCGATCAGGCCCTTGTCGTACTGGCCCTGGATCTTGGCAGCCATGGTCTCGTAGCCGGCGAGGATCCGCGGCTTGTCCTTGGGTACCTCGATGTCCGAGATGGCGACGGTAACGCCCGAGCGGGTGGCCCAGTAGAAACCGGCGTCCTTCAGGTTGTCCAGCGTTGCAGCCGTGACCACCTTCGGGTAGCGCTCGGCGAGGTCGTTGACGATCGTGGACAGTTCGCCCTTGTCGGCAACGTTCTCCACCCACGGGTAGTCCTCGGGCAGGGTCTGGTTGAAGATGACCTGGCCCAGGGAGGTCTGGACGATGACCGGCTGGCCGGGCTCCCAGCCTTCCGGGGCTTCCCAGCCTGCGTAAGGAACGAAGCCTTCGAGACGGATCCGGACCTGCGAGTTCAGGTGCAGCTCGCGGAGGTCGTAAGCCATGATGGCTTCGGCAACCGAGGAGAAGACGCGCCCTTCGCCAGCTGAACCGACACGCTTGGTGGTCAGGTGGTAGAGGCCGATGATCATATCCTGCGAAGGCAGGGTGACCGGGCGGCCGTCGGACGGCTTCAGGATGTTGTTCGAGGACAGCATCAGGATGCGTGCCTCGGCCTGGGCCTCGGGGCTCAGCGGCAGGTGGACTGCCATCTGGTCGCCGTCGAAGT
>DIZT01000177.1:0-1608 GCA_002427975.1 Micrococcaceae bacterium UBA6021
GACCTCGGACCCTGTGTCGGTCACCGCGGACTTGATGCGCTTCGCCGCGATCTTGGGGTCTTCCAGCAGCTGGATGGAACCCTTGGGCGACTCCCCCGTCTTGGACATCTTGGCGCTGGGGTTCTGCAGGTCGTAGATCTTGGCGCTGGCCTTGAGGATGGTGGCTTCAGGCACGGTGAACGTGTGGCCGAAACGCGTATTGAAGCGCTGGGCCAGGTTCCGGGTCATCTCCAGGTGCTGGCGCTGGTCCTCGCCCACCGGCACGAGGTCCGTCTGGTACAGCAGGATGTCCGCTGCCATCAGGGTGGGATACGCGAACAGGCCAACGGTTGCGGCCTCCGCGCCGGACTTCTGCGTCTTGTCCTTGAACTGCGTCATCCGCGACGCTTCGCCGAACCCGGTGATGCAGTTCAGCGCCCAGGCGAGTTGGGCATGCTCGGGAACATGGGACTGGACAAAGAAGATGCTCTTGTCCGGGTCGATGCCGGCGGCAATGTACTGGGCGGCCACCACGCGGGTGCGCTTGGCGAGCTCAGCGGGGTCGAAGTCCACGGTGATGGCGTGCAGGTCCGGGATGAAGAACACAGCATCATATTCGGCCTGCATGTCCACCCAGTTCCGGACAGCGCCAATGTAGTTGCCGAGGTGCAGGGAGTCCGCTGTGGGCTTGGCACCGGAGAGGATGCGCTTCTTTGTCATCGGGGAGGTCGAGCTAGTCATGGGGAGAAAACCCTTCGGGGCTCAGAGCCGGTAGTCCACTACCAGCGGGGCATGGTCAGAGAAGCGGGTGTCCCACGAGGGCGCCCGGTCGACCACTGCCGTGAAAGCGGCTGCGGCGAGGGCCGGGGTGGCCATGTGGTAATCGATGCGCCAACCGGTGTCGTTGTCGAAAGCCTGGCCACGCTGGGACCACCACGTGTAGGGTCCGTCCATATCACCCGCCAGGTCCCGGTGGACGTCCTTCCAGCCGATTTCCTCGCCAAAGAAGCGGTCAAAGTAGGCGCGCTCCTCGGGCAGGAAGCCAGCCTTCTTGACGTTGCCCTTCCAGTTCCTGATGTCCCGCTCCGTGTGGCCCACGTTGAGGTCCCCCACCACCAGGGCGTGGTCGCTGTGCTTGCTCAGCTCCGGCAGGCGGGTGCTCATGACATCAAGGAACCGGTACTTGTCCGCCTGCTTGGGGGTTCCCACCTCGCCGGAGTGCACATAGGCACTGGCAACGGTCAGCTGCACGGGGTTGCCGTCGGCGTCGGGGAGCCTGAAATCAGCTTCGACCCAGCGGCCGGCGGTGGCAAAGTAGTCGTCGCCGATGCCGTTGCGGGTGTCCAGGGGTTCTTCGCGGGAGGCGATAGCGACACCGGCGCGGCCCTTGGCTTCGGCTTCGGCGTGCAGGATGTGCCAGCCGTCGCCGAGCAGCTGGCGGACGATCGCGTCAGGTGCCCGGACTTCCTGGAGGCAGAGAATGTCTACCTCGCGGGGCTCCAGCCATGCCGCCATCCCGTTCTTGAAGGCAGCCCGGAGGCCATTGACGTTGACTGATGCGATGCGAAGGTGATCCTTCTTCAATGCCGAACTCACCCGCACTACTCTAGTCGATGATGGTTCCGCTGA
>DIZT01000177.1:1789-3807 GCA_002427975.1 Micrococcaceae bacterium UBA6021
GTGATCTCGATGGTCTCCAGCGCGCGGCGGATGGTGTCCTGGTCCGCTGCCCCACCCTTGGCGCGTTCCCTTTCCACCACCTGGATCTGCACCTGGACGATCTTGAAGGAGTGGTCCAGCTTGAGATCGCGGACTTCGTCCGCTTCGGTGCGTTCGTAAACCACCGTGGTGCTGCCGTGATCAGCCGAGGACGACGACGGTGCGCGTCCGGCTGCGCTGTTGAAGGCGTTCTGGGCTTCCGTTAGCTTGGCACCGGCTTTCTTGGCGGCCTTTTGGATGCTGAACACCACGAAGGCCGCGAGCGCGAGCCAGAAGGCAGCGATGACCGCGACAACCCAGCCCACGACGTCGTTCTGGTTGGCGGCAAAGATCACGGCAACCAGGAAGGCGATGACAAAGACCATCATCCCCGGGCCGCTGATCCGGAGCACGGAGAAGCCGCCCTTGGACCGGCCGGACGGAGTTTGAGGGTTACCCAGAGATCGCATGGGTCCATTGTCTCAAATGCCGCCGCGCCCCATGGCACCTTCCACCCCCGGCGAACGGCTCCGCCGGCCAAGCAGGTAGCAGCAGGTGTCCTTTTGAGGGCTCATAACGACTGTAACTGCTACCTGGTTGGGGGGCGTGGGTCAGCGTTTGGGGGTGTCACCGCTTCGCAGCACTTCAAGCCGTTGGCGGAACTCCACTTCATCGATCTCGCCGCGGGCGTAGCGCTCCCGCAGCACTCCTTCAGCTCCCTGGCTGGCGGCCCAGTGGTGGTTCCTGCGCCACGTCCTCCGCGCCACGAAGATGAACAGTCCGATCACCAGGATCCAGAACAGCGGGAACAGCAGGAACCAGGGTGAAAAGCCGCCGTGCCATGGTCCGTGCACGACTGTATCGGCCGGCATCTGCGCTACAGCGGTGCCCACAGCGGTGGTAATGGTAGTCAACATCTCAAGTTCTCCAGACACTCTTGGAAGCCGTCTTTCGGCTCTGTATCGAGTCTCGCCCCCGCCCAGGGAAGTCGCGTCCGACGGCGGGAGTCACCTTCCCCGGGCCGCGTACTCCTGCGGGAGTCCGTTCAATGCACCGGATCCCCGGGCTCAGCCTGCCCAGCCGGGCCGCACGAGGCCGGATTCGTACGCCAGCACCACCAGCTGCACGCGGTCCCGGACCATGAGCTTGGTCATGATCCTCGAAACGTGGGTCTTCGCCGTCAGTGGTGTGATGAACAGCCGGGCAGCGATTTCAGCGTTGTTCAGCCCTTCCCCCACAAGCCGCAGGACCTCCCGCTCACGTTCCGTGATCCGCTCCAGTGTGGCCGGAGGTGCCGCGGCCCGGGAATGCGTGGCCAGCTGGGCCATGATCCGCCGGGTGACGGACGGCGAAAGCAGCGCATCGCCGTCGTACACCACACGGACGGCACGCAGCAGCTCGGCCGGTTCGGTGTCCTTGACCAGGAACCCGGAGGCGCCGGCGCGCACGGCCTCGGCAATGTATTCATCCAGCTCGAAGGTCGTGAGTATGATAATGCGCGTACCCGGGAGCGCCGCGTTGGACAGGATCTGCCGGGCTGCCTCCAGGCCGTCTCCCCCCGGCATGCGGATATCCATCAGGATCACGTCGGGGTGGTGCCGCAGGGCCAGGCGTACCGCATCATGGCCGGTGCCGCATTCGTCCACTACGGTCATGTCCGGCTCGGCGTCCAGCAGGGCCCGGAATCCTGCACGGATGAGGTTCTGGTCGTCGGCCAGCAGTATCCTGATCACCGCTGCTCTCCGTTTCCTGTCGCGGGCAGCGGGAAGACCGCGCGGACGTGCCAGCCGGGCGGCCCCGGCTCCCCCAGCTCCAGGCGGCCGCCCAAAGCGGCCACGCGCTCCCGCATCCCCTTGATGCCGTTGCCTTCGGGCACGCCGGCGGCCCCGGCGCCGTCGTCGTTGACGGCCACCGTGAGTTCTCCTTCCGACCCGTGAATTACGACGGCGGCTGTCCGGGCACCGGAATGCCGCACCACGTTCGTCAGGGCCTCCTGGACA
>DIZT01000249.1:0-2497 GCA_002427975.1 Micrococcaceae bacterium UBA6021
GCCGGTAAAGCAGCGTACTTCCCTATGACGTCGCCGCTGTCCATCCCCGCCCTGGATGCCTCGGCGGTCAAGGGCAAATACAAGTACGCCCTGATGCCCACTGTTCCCCCGGGCCAGACGTCCAACCCTTCGGGCGGTAAGGCTGCCACCAGCATCCTCTCCGGTGACAACCTCGTGGTAGCTGACTACTCGAAGCAGAAGGACCTCGCCTTTGCGTTTATCAAAATGATCACTGACAAGGATGTCCAGCTCAACTACTTCAAGGTCTTCGGCCAGCTTCCCGCCAACCAGGAAGCCGCGAAGGAACTTTCGACCAACGCAGTGATTGCGCCGGCCCTGGACTCGGGTGCCAAGTCGGTGGCTACGCCGTTCAGCGGTGCGTGGGGCGATGTCCAGCTGTCCCTGACAAACGTGGTCGTCCAGTCCATTCCGGATCTTTCCTCTGGCGCAGTCAGCGATGCCAATCTGTCCCAGCGGCTTAAGGACGAACAGAACAAATCGCAGACCGCACTGGACCGGGCCAAGAAGTAAGACCGACCCACCAACTGCGGAAGGTTACGGAAAATGGCTAGCAGCGTTACCGAGCCCCGGCCGGCGGACAGCAGTCCGGCGGCCGGGACGGCCGGCGGACCCGGCGAAACTACACCCTCAGGGAAGCGCCGAAAGGGGATCAGCGAGAAGAACCGGCCGCTTTGGCTCCTGATTCCCGGCGGACTGCTGATGACGATTGTCATCCTCGTCCCCTTGGCCATGGGCATCTGGATGTCCCTGATCGATCTGGATCAGTACACCCTTCGTCAATGGGTCAGCTCTGAATTCATTGGCATCAAGAACTACATTGAAGCGGCAGTCAGCAGCGACTTGCTCCGCTCCATCTGGCTTTCTGTTTCCTTCGCGGTGATTTCCACGGTGGTGACCGTCCCGCTGGGCGTGGCCGCCGCCGTCGTCACCCAGAACGCTTACCGTGGCCGAGCTGTGGTGCGCTCCATCTTCCTCATCCCCTACGTCCTGCCGTCGTTTGTGGTGGCCAGCGTGTGGCGGACCATGCTGCAGCCGGATGGAATCGTGAATGTGACGCTGACCAACCTGGGAATGGGCGGCGGATTGTGGCTCAACGGTCCCAACTCGTACTGGACGCTGGTATGGGTGGAAATCTGGGCGGCCTGGCCGTTCATCTACCTGCTGGCGCTGTCCGGCCTGCAGGCGGTGGACCACGAGGTTCACGAGGCGTCGGCGCTGGATGGGGCATTGTGGTGGAACAAGCTGCGGTACGTGATCTTCCCTTACCTGAAGGGGCCGGTTTCGCTCGCCTTCCTGCTTGCCACGCTGAACCACATCAACAACTTCACCCTCCCGTATGTCCTGTTTGGTGCGCCGGCACCTGCGGATGTGAACGTACTGCCGATCCTTGTCTACGTCACCAGCTTCCAGAGTTTCCGGTTTGGTCTCAGTGCCGCAATGGCAGTCGTGTCGCTGATTCTGATTGCCATTCCTCTCTTCATCTACCTGCGCGCAGTCAAGCTTGACGTGCACGACGGAGGAACGAAATGACCATCGATGCAGCAAATCCGATCGAGCGGCAGAAGAAGCAGCCGATCCGGCGTGACGCGGCGTTGGAGGTCACCCGGCTCATGCCGCGGCCGCTGCTGACTATCCTTACGGTCCTGCTCTGCGCCGTAGTACTTGTCCCCATCGCGTACATCTTCCTGGCCTCGCTGAACTCCGACATAGGAGTCGCCAGTGGCGAGTTCTGGCCGAGCAGCTTTTCGCTGGAAAGCTATTCCAAGATCTGGGATTCTGTGGGGTTGGCCAAAGCCATCGGCAACAGCCTGATCGTCGCGGGCGCCACGGCAGTGGTCTCAGCGCTTATGGCAATCGGCACGGCCTACGTGCTGGTCCGGTTTTCGTTCTGGGGCCGACTGACCGTACTCCGCGGCCTGCTGGGCCTTCAGTCCATCCCGGGAACACTCATGTTGCTGCCCGTGTTTGTGCTCTTCTCTTCTGCAGGAACCTACCTGGGCGTGACCGTCATCGGCACGCTCTGGGGACTGTTCATCGCCTACCTGACCTTCGCCCTGCCGTTCTCAACCTGGGTGATGGTCACCTACCTCCGCGGGTTGCCGAGGGAACTGGAGGAGGCGGCCCGCATCGATGGTGCCTCAAACGTTGGCATCCTCTTCAGGATCATCATTCCGCTCAGCTGGCCCGGAATTATCGTTTCCGGAATTTTTGCCTTCCTGCTGGGCTGGAATGACGTACTCTTCGCGTCAGTGTTCACAAGGCCGGACACGCACACTGCCGCAGTTGCACTGCAGGTCTTCGCTTCCGCCGCGGAAGGTGGCGCGGTGCCCGTCTATTCGCAGATGATGGCCGCCTCGCTGGTCTGTGCCGCCCCTGTGGTGGTGCTGTACTTCATGTTCCAGAAGTACCTCGTCGGCGGCCTGACAGCCGGCAGCGTCAAGTAAAAGCCCCAAACACCAAACAACTCCGCCCGGAA
>DIZT01000249.1:2542-7186 GCA_002427975.1 Micrococcaceae bacterium UBA6021
ATGTGTATAAGAGACAGGGAACCAGCAGCTGCCGGTTCCGGGCGGAGTTGTTTGGTGCGGGACCTGCCCCTCGGGCCTTGGGTAAACCGGCGCCGGCGGCGCCGCCTAAGGCGTGGATCCGCCGGCGTCCTTGGCGGAGTCCGGCTGGGGCTGCGTGTGGGAATGGTCTGCGCCTGGTTGCTCTGCAGCGGGCTGGTCTGCGGAGGCCTGATCGGTGACTCGGACACCGTACTGGGGCCGGCCGTCGGGGAGGTCCGGGTAGCGCACGGGGGCCGTGGCCTGCGGGGCCGCTGCGTCCGGCTGCGAACCCTGGTCCGCTCCGGCGGCGTGGCCCTGGCCGGCGCCCTGATTGACACCTTCGCCCGGAGTGCCAGCACCCTGCTGCCCGTAGGGGTCGTTCCAGCTCGCAGGACGCGTGGGTGCGGTGCCGGGCTGGTTGCCGGGCTGGCCGGTCTGCTGACCGTGCTGACCGGGCTGGCCTGTCTGGCCGTACTGCGGGTTCTGGTGACCCTGTGGGGGGTACGGGCCGGCAGCTGCGTCCGAGCGGGTCATGGGCAGCTGTTGGAGGAGCCGGCGCGCCTCATGGGCGGCTTCCAGCGACACTATGACGTCGTAGTTAGTGGCCACCACCTGGCTGGTGGAGGTGAAATCGCGCTTGCCGCGCTGCATGGCATACGTGACGATACCGAACAGCATAAAGAAGGCCGCCCCCATGAGCACGGAAGCCAAGATGGAGAAATAGCCCGGCGACGGTGCGAAGAAGGACAGCATCACGCCAACGAACAAGCCGAACCACATGCCGCTGAGAGCCCCGGAGAGCGCCACCCGAGGGTAGCTGAGCCGGCCGGTCACCCGTTCCACCATCTTGAGTTCGTTACCCACAATGGAAACCATGTGCACCGGGAACTGCTGGTCGGCGAGGTAGTCCACCGCCTTCTGGGCATCCAAGTAGGAGGTGTACGAGCCTACGGTGTCACCGGTGGGAACCGTGCGGGCTTCGTCCGGCCCGTTGGGGCCGCCGGCCTTTGGAGCACCAAAAATGTTTGACATACACCCATTCTTGCCCATGCGGATGTATGCCGCCTGTAAATTCAGCTAAAAGAGAGCAGACTCGGTAGCCTGTAGACGTGAGCACAAATCTTTCGCGCGTCTTCGTGGCCCGCCTTCTGGGTCTTGACGTCTTCGACCCCCTGGGTGACCGCTTGGGCAGGTTGCGCGATGTGGTGGTGCTCTCGCGCGGCAGCCGCGGCGCCCCGCACGTAGTGGGTATCGTCGTCGAAGTTCCCGGCAAGAAGCGCGTCTTTGTGCCGATGACACGCATTACGTCCATCGACCAGACACAGATCATCTGTACAGGCCTGGTGAACCTCCGCCGCTTTGAGCAGCGCGGCGCGGAGACACTTGTGGTCGCGGAAATGTTCGACCGCCGCGTCACGCTCCGGGACGGCAGCGGCGACGCCACCATCGAGGACATCGCCATGGACCAGCACCGGTCCCGCGACTGGTTCGTGAGCAAGCTGTTTGTCCGCCGGGGCCACTCACTGTCCCCGCTCAGCCGGCTGCGCCGGAACGAGACCATGATCATCGATTGGGCCGACGCCCTCCAGGGTGCCCGCACTGAACCCCAGGCCGCCACCCAGTTCGTGGCCAACCACGAGGACCTCAAGCCCGCAGACTTCGCCGAGGCGCTGCAGGAAATGAGCGACAAGCGCCGGTTCGAAGTGGCCAGCGAACTCCAGGATGAACGGCTCGCCGACGTCCTGCAGGAGCTCCCGGAAGATGACCAGGTGGAGATCCTGTCCGCCCTTGACGTCCAGCGCGCGGCGGACGTCCTGGAGGAGATGGATCCCGACGACGCCGCCGACCTCCTCGGCGAACTGCCCACCGCACAGGCGGAAGAACTGCTCCAGCTCATGGAACCCGAAGGCGCCGAGGACGTCCGGCGGCTGCTCGAATACGACGAGGACACCGCCGGCGGCCTCATGACCCCCGTTCCGGTGATCCTCCCCCCGGAAGCAACCGTCGCCGAAGCCCTGGCCCACGTCCGGCGTGAGGAACTCTCCCCCGCCCTCGCGTCGTCCATCTTCATCACCCGGCCCCCGTTGGAAACCCCCACCGGACGGTTCCTGGGCGTAGTCCACATCCAGCAACTGCTGCGGTTCCCGCCGTTCGAGCCGTTGGGCAACCTCTTGGACAAAAACCTTGAACCGTTGTCGGACCAGGCCCACATCAGCGAAGTGGCCCGCACGCTTGCAACGTACAACCTGAACTCCCTTCCGGTGGTCAACGACGCCGGCCGGCTTGTGGGGGCGGTGACTGTTGATGACGTGTTGGATCATCTCTTGCCCGATGACTGGCGCGCCTATGATGGCGAAGCCCCGATAAGAAAACTGGGAGGCCGCATTGGCTGACACCGGCGCCCCCAAGAATCCCGGGCAGCGCGGACCGGGGAAAGCCGTGGCCAAGGGCGGCGGCCTCGACACGCCCCTAAGCGGACGCCAGCGCATCCTGCCCAAGTTCTCGCCCGATCCGGACGCGTTCGGCCACGCCACTGAAGGCTTCGCCCGGTTTATGGGAACGCCGCAGTTCCTGGTCTACATGACGGTCTTTGTTGTCATCTGGCTGGTCTGGAACACATGGGCACCGGCGGAGTGGCAGTTCGATTCGCGCCTCCTGGGCTACACGCTCCTGACGCTGATGCTCTCGCTGCAGGCCTCGTACGCGGCCCCGCTGCTGCTGCTTGCCCAGAACCGGCAGGACGACCGGGACCGGGTTTCGCTCCAGCAGGACAGGCAGCGCGCCGAACGCAACCTGTCCGACACCGAGTACCTCACCCGGGAGCTGGCTTCCCTGCGGATCGCGCTGCGCGAGGTTGCCACCCGCGACTACGTCCGGACGGAACTCCGCACCCTCCTGGAGGACATGCTGGAAGCGCAGGAAGAGCTGCGGACCCACGACCACGCCGGAGCGGGAAGCCACGAATCGCCACGGGAGAAGGTCAAGGAAAAGCTGAAGGAAAAGCGCGATAAGCAGCGCAATCCCCGCACGCAGCAGATTCCCAAGCTCAAACCCGACCATGCCTCCCTGGAGCAGGCCGCGAAGGCGCCCTCCGCCCAGGACCCGGGCCTCCCGACGCAAAACCCCACCACCGAAAGCTGAGCCCTCCCCGCATGAGCGCCCCCCTGGAGCAGGCAGTCCATGCTGCACTGGCCACCGTGATTGACCCAGAGCTCCGCCGACCCATCACGGAACTGGGCATGGTGGAGTCCGTGGACATCTCGGCGGGCGGTCGCGTCAGGCTGGCCGTGCTGCTGACCATCGCCGGCTGTCCCCTGCGCGGTACCATCACTGCCGACTCTGAAAAGGCGCTGTCCGCAGTTCCGGGCGTGACCGCCGTCGAAGTTGAACTGAAGGTGATGAACCAGGCGCAGCGGGATGCCCTGAAGGAACAGCTCCGTGGCGCCGGGGGCCAGCGCGGGATTCCCTTCAACCAGCCGGGGTCCTTGACCAAGGTGTTTGCGGTAGCGAGCGGAAAGGGCGGTGTGGGTAAGTCGTCCCTGACGGTGAACCTGGCCTGCGCCCTGGCTGCCCAGGGGCTCCGTGTGGGCATCGTGGACGCGGACGTCCATGGTTTCTCCGTTCCGGCCCTGATGGGCATCACGCAGGCGCCCACCCGCGTTGACGACATGATCCTGCCGCCGGTGGCCTACGGCGTCAAGGTGATTTCCATCGGCATGTTCGTCCCGGGCAACCAGCCGGTTGCCTGGCGCGGGCCGATGCTCCACCGGGCCTTGGAACAGTTCCTGACCGACGTCTACTTCGGCGACCTGGATGCACTTTTCCTCGACCTCCCGCCCGGCACGGGTGACATCGCGATTTCCGTGGCGCAGTTGCTGCCGAAGGCAGAGATTTTGGTGGTCACCACGCCGCAGGCTGCGGCCGCAGACGTCGCCGAGCGGGCCGGTGCAATCGCCACCCAGACGGGACAGACGGTGGCCGGCGTTATCGAGAACATGTCATACCTGGAAATGCCCGACGGCGGGAGGATGGAACTGTTCGGAAGCGGCGGCGGGGCGGTCCTCGCCGAACGGCTCACGGCGACGGTGGGCTCCGATGTGCCGCTCCTGGGCCAGATTCCGCTGGACATCCTGCTCCGGGAAGGCGGCGACGCCGGCACGCCCATCGTGCTTGGCCGGCCGGAGACGCCGGCGGCTATTGCCCTTATGGAGATTGCCGGAAAACTTGCTGCCAGGCCAAGAGGCCTCACGGGGATGAACCTGGGCCTGCAACCGCGCTAGCTAAACGTGGCCCAGGGCCTCGTGGCCTACCAGGCCGACTGGCTTACCAGGCCGAGTGGCCTGCTTATGCGGCGGGGGCCTACGTGGCTTCGGTATCGAACGGCGCGGGCTCGCCCGGAGGCAGCGACTGGACCACCCGTTCCGGACGGATGGGAGCCGTCCCGCCGGTGGCAACGGCCCCTGCACCGGCGACAGCAGCTACCGCGGCCGGCGCGCCGGAACTGACAGGCTTGGTGTCGTCGTCCAGGAGTGCTTCCTTGATGATGCGCCGCGGATCGTACTGCCGGGGATCATATTTCTTCCAGTCGACATCGTCGATGTCGATCCCGACTTCTTCCTTGATCTG
>DIZT01000120.1:0-3749 GCA_002427975.1 Micrococcaceae bacterium UBA6021
TCCGATGGCCAGATACACGAACCCGATCAGGCCAATGCCGCGCCTGCCTGTTTGACGCCTGCCAAATCCGCGCATGATCGCTCATCTCCCGCCGCGGGTATGAATACATTATAGAAGCGCACGGCTCATTCCGGCAGGCCGGCGAACCGCCCTGGGTTGTTCCCGGGGCGGTTCGTGCCCGAGCGGATCATGAGCGGCGGCCGTCGTCAGTTGCCGCGCACAGATCAGGGTTGAGGAGCAGGGGTGCGGGGGAGCCGGATGCAGAAGCAGGCGCCGTCTTCGGTGGGGCTGGTTGGTTCTACGGTGAGGTGGAGGCCCATACGTTGTGCGAGCCGTGCTGCTATGGACAGGCCGAGACCGCTGCCGGTGGGGCGCTTCCCCGTGTAGCGGTGGAACAGGGCGCCGCGGTCAAAGGCGATGGCTGCGTCCTGGGCGGTGAGGCCGGGTCCGCTGTCCCGCACCTCGATCGCGACGACGCCGTTGGTGCCGGTAGGCTGGCTCGTGGTTTGGAGGGGTGCGGGGAAGGGTGCCGGATCTTCCAGTCTGGCGTGGAGGATGAGGGGTTTTCCGGGTGGGGTGATGCGGAGCGCGTTGTCGATGAGCCCGTCGATGATTTGGCGGAGCCTTTGTGGGTCCGTGGTGACCAGCAGGGTGTCTCCGTTGTCCGGAGCGGACAGTTGGAGCTTGAGTTGCACGCCGGCCTGCGCCGCTGCCGGCTGCCATGCCCGCTGCACCTGTTCCAGGAGTGCGGTTACGTCGACGGGCTGGAGGTCAAGTGCGAAATCGTCTGCCTCCAGCCGGGCCAATGCGAGCAGGTCACGGACAAAACCGTCCAGACGGTCCGTCTCTGCGGACAGGGTCTGCCCGACCTGTGCGGTGTCCTCCGGCGATATCAGTCCGTCTTCCAGTGCCTCGGCGTAACCTCGCATCGCCGTGAGCGGGGTGCGGATCTCGTGGGAGATGGAGAGCAGGAATTCGCGTTGCCGGCCTTCGCTGGCCAGCAGTGCATGGTCCAGGGTGTTGATGGCTTCGCCCACGGCGCGTACCTCGGTAACCCCTGACGGTTCCAGGTGAACGGTCCGTTCGCCGGCAGTCATCCGCCGGGCTGCGGCTGCTGTCGTGACGAGCGGGCCCGAGAGCCTCCGCGCGAGCAGCGTTCCGGCCGTCACGGCGATCAGCAGTCCGGCCGCCAGGGCCAGAAGTGTTGGCTGCAGGACCTGGGCTGAGGCTGCGTTCACATCCGCCAGTGAGCGGGTCAGCACGATCCCGCCACCCCGGGGAAGGGACCGCGCCTCCACCAGGACCTGGGCTCCGCCCCGGGTGACGGTCCGGGAGATTTTTTGCCCTGTGAGGACTTGTTGCACCTCCTCGGGACTGAGGGTCTGTGTCGCTGCCCCGCTGACTGCGCCCGCGGCAGTGATGGTGGAGAGTTCGTAAGTGTCCGGTCCGAGGAGGTGGCGTTCGCGTAGGTCCAGCGCTTGCGAGGCGACGGGGGCGGCGGCGAAAGCATCGGCCTGCCGGGAGAGCTGATCTCTGGCTTGAGCGACGGCGGCGGATCGGATCAGGGGGAATGCGATACTGCCGGTCACAAGGACCGCGAGTACGGCGACGGCGGCGGTGACGAGGGTGATACGTCCGGCCAGTGAGCGCAGCCAGGCCAGGGGAGCTTTCCCTGGTTTTCGTCTCGGGTGTGTGTCGTGTCCGCCGTTTCGGGGGTGTTGGCTGTTCACGGGCGGTCTCCGTCGGCAGAGTAACCGACGCCGCGCAATGTCCGGATGGGGTTGCCGTCGCCGAGCTTGGAGCGCAGCTGGGCGATGTGGACGTCCACGGTGCGGCCGGCGGTGTAATTGGCCTGCCCCCAGACGGCCGAGAGTAGCTGTTCGCGGCTGAACACCCGGCCCGGGCTGGCCATCAGGTAGGCAAGGACGTCGAATTCCCTCGCTGTCAGGTCCACCGGTGAGCCGTCCACGCTGACGGCCCGGTGGTCCGGGTCCAGGGCGACCGTACCGACGCGCAGGATCCCGCTGCGCGGCACGCCGGAGCTGCGACGGAGGACCGTCTTGAGGCGTGTGACCAGTTCGCGCGGGGAAAACGGCTTGGTCATATAGTCATCGGCGCCCAGTTCCAGTCCGAGGAGTATGTCTAATTCCTCGTCGCGGGCGGTGACGAAGATGATGGGTGTCCAGTCGCTCCGGGCCCGCATTCGGCGGCAGACTTCGATCCCGTCGATGCCGGGCAGTCCGACGTCGAGTACGACCGCGACCGGCCGAAGGCCCTGGATCCGGTCCAGGGCCCCTTCGCCGGTCGTCTCGACGTGGACTCCGAAACCTGCGCGGCTGAGATAGAGGCGCTGCACGTCAGCGATCGCACGCTCGTCTTCCACGATCAGCACCAGCCCGCGGGATGGCAGGGCACCGGCAGTCGTTGGTTTTTCCATGTTTCCATTGAACGCTCTGGCAGCCCCGATGGCGGCCCGCCGCCCACACTTTACCGTCCTCTTACATTCACCTAACACGGCCCGGATGTCGGCAGGCCACAGTAGAAACAGCCAGACAGTGCAGACGCCGACGCGTTCGCCCCGGGTCCAAGGATCACTAAGGAGAAAACCATGAACACTAAACCCACATCCATCAGCAGCGGCGGCCGGCGCTGGCGCATCCGCGTAGGCGCGACCGCCGCGGGGGCTGTCCTCATCGGGGGAGCCGTTTTAGGGGCTACAGCTGCTTTGGCGGATAGCCAAAGCCCGTCCCCTTCCGTCGGCGCCCCATCCGCAGCGCCGACGGCGGCGAAACCCGGGAGCGGGACAAACGACACCCGGCATCCGTTTGCCCGTGCCCTTCGAACCGAGCTCAGGGTCGACATCCAGGCAAGGGCCGGCTTCGGGGACAAGGCCCACGAAGTGGCCTACGTCTTGATCCATCACACCGATGCCTTCGCTAAACTGCCCGCAAACCTGCAGGCGGACCTGAAGACCCTGGAATCGGCCGCAGCCGCCGATCGTGACGGGGATGCCACGAAAATCAAAGACACCGCCCTAAACGGCGGCTACGGGAACAAGATACAAGAGCAAGCAAAAACCATCCAAACCAACGCAACCCAGATGCCTGCCAAGCCCTAGCCGCCCCTTCGTTTCCAAGCGGCCCCATCCCGCCTGTGCGGTCGCCTGCGGCGGCGGGAATGGCGCCGGTCCTGGTCAGGGAGGCGACCGGGGTCCGACGACGGCCGAGATCCATGACTATGTATATTGGCCACTAGCGTGAGTCCGGGGGTGTCCAGGGCGCCTTATTGGCTGCCGCATACCAGCGAGCCTAGAAATGACGCCGCGTGGGACAAGCCAAGAAAGCCCAGGAGTGCTGCGATCTGATAGCTGATGCCGGTGTTGCCCAGGGGCGATGACCAGCCGGCGTGCCAGTTGAACCAGGCGGGTCAAGTGGACTCTAGGCGTTTTCTCGGCTTACTCGGTGTGGCAGGGGGCGACGCCCAGTATGCGCGCAAAGCTTTGGGTTCGGTCGTGTCCTTGGTGACGTCATTGATTTCCGGGCGGGGCGGGCCGCAGCTGAAGGGGGAGCTGGTACCAGTGTGGTACTGGTTTGGTACCATGAGGTATGGCCATGAATCTGCGTGTTCCCGAAGAGCTTGACCGGCGGCTTGAGCGGCTTGCCGCCGAGGAGAACATACGGAATCCGGCCCGATCCGACCAATGTACGGCCGAGTCCGACGCCCAAAGTGTGCACATTGTGCACATTGTG
>DIZT01000120.1:3829-10722 GCA_002427975.1 Micrococcaceae bacterium UBA6021
CACATTGTGCACATTGTGCACACCCCGTTTTTCTGAACATTCACTCCATACCAGCACCCGCCCGGCTCCGACCCCACTGACTGGCATCCCGCGCCTTGAACCAGGAGAGTGTTCGTTGAACGCGGCGCCGCAAGGGGCTCCGGGCAGATGCCTCAGGCTGCCTGGCCAACAGCGAACTTTACGAGAGGCCCACTCGCATCGCCAGCGCAATCAGTTGGGTGCGTTCTCGATTGAGGTAGGGAGATTCGAACTCCTGACCTTCTCTCATGGAACGGCGTGCACCAACGTCTTTCCGCAAGGGCGTGCGGGAGCATGCGGGTTTGCCGCCGGCGTCCACGTGGAGCCTGGATGTCAGCCCGCCGTGCGAGCCCCTCCACGACGATGCGGCGGTCCACTCACGGACCACATCTCGTCAGAGCCAGAAACCGATTACTCATCACACAGCCAAGCGCATCCGGACCTCAAAGAAGTTTGGACACATCCCCCAGCATGCTCGTTCCCGCGCTGCAGGCAGCGCTTGCCGGTTGAACGAGACCGTAGACCAACGTTGTTAAGGATCGCCGGCGTCCCGCGCTCTTCGCTCGCGCAGCCAGGGAATGAGGCCACCCGCAAGGAGCATGTCAACCTGACGGGTGGAGAGAGCGTGCCGCACAGGGTAGACCTCGTCGCGGGTCTCGTTGCGCAGGAGGATCGCCTTGCCGGTCAGGAGCGCCTCGCGTGTGTCTGTCAGCAGGAGCACATCGCCTTGCTGGATGCGTTCGTGGTGGGCGGCATTCGTGAATTCGAGTGCGAGGACGCCGAAGTTGGCCAGGTTCTGCCAGTGGATTCGCGCGAATGAGATGGCCACTACTGCGCGCAGTCCGAGGAAGCGCGGGGTGATCGCGGCGTGCTCCCGCGAGGATCCCTGGCCGTAGTTGGCGCCGGCGATGACTATGTGGCCGGACGTTTCGCGGGTTTGGGCGGCGCGGGCAGGGTAGGTTTCGTCGATCTGGCTGAAGGTGAATTCGGCGAGTTTCGGGATGTTGCTGCGGTAGGGCAAGACGCGGGCGCCGGCCGGCAGGATCTCATCGGTCGAGATGTCGTTACCTACGACCAGGGCGACGGGTGCCTCGATCCGATCGGCGAGTGGGCCGAAGACCGGGAGCGAGGAGATGTTTTCGCCCTTGACCAGCGACACTTGGGAGGCCTCCTCGGGCGGCAACGGATTCTCGAGCATCGTCAGGTTCACGCTGGACACCGCGGGCAGTTCGAGCTCGGGGTACTCCAGGTCGAAGAGCCCCGGCAAATCACGCGGGTCGGTGATCGTTCCTGTGAGTGCGGCCGCCGCGGCCGTCTCGGGCGAGCACAGGTAGACCGAGTCTTCCCGGGTTCCTGAACGGCCGGGGAAGTTGCGCGGCATGGTACGCAGGCTGTTCGTTCCGTTCGCGGGAGCCTGACCCATGCCGATGCAGCCCATGCAACCGGACTGATGCAGCCGCGCTCCCGCGCTGATCAAATCGAAGGTGGCACCCATTTTCGTCAGGTCCTGCAGGATCTGACGCGAGCTGGGATTGACGTCAAAGGACAGGCCGGGGCGGGACTGCCGCCCCTTTGTGATTGCAGCGACAATCGCAAAATCGCGCAGCCCAGGATTCGCCGATGACCCGATCACGACCTGCGCCACCGGGCGGCCGGCGACCTCCCGCACCGGAACAACATTGCCCGGCGAGCTGGGGAGGGCGATGAGCGGCTCGATCGCGGAGAGGTCGACTTCCTCGGTCAGGTCGTACGTGGCGTCGGGGTCGGCGAGAAGTTCCGTGAAGTCGCCCTCGCGCTGCTCGGAGCGCATGAAAGCCCGAACCTGATCGTCGGCCGGGAAAACCGTGGTTGTCGCGCCCAGTTCGGCGCCCATGTTGGCGATCACATGCCGGTCCATCGCGGTCAATGTTGTGAGCCCGGGGCCGTGGTACTCGATGATCCGGTTCACGCCACCGTTGACCCCGTGCCGACGCAGCATTTCGAGAATGACATCCTTGGCGCTGGTCCACGGCGGGAGCTCCCCAGTGAGCCGGACGCCCCAGATCTCCGGCATTTTCAAGTAGAGCGGTTCCCCCGCTATAGCCAGGGCCACCTCGGTGCCTCCGACGCCGATGGCCAGCATCCCGAGCGAACCCGCTGCCGGGGTGTGGCTGTCGGAGCCGACCATGGTCTTGCCCGGAATGCCGAACCGCTGCATGTGGGTTGGGTGAGATACCCCGTTGCCGGCCTTCGAGAACCACAGACCGAACCGGAGACAGGCGGAGCGGAGAAAATCGTGGTCTTCCGCGTTCTTGCTGTCGTCCTGCAAGAGGTTGTGGTCGACGTACTGGACGGACACTTCGGTGCGTGCGCGGTCGAGCCCCAGGGCCTCCAACTCAAGCATGACCAGGGTTCCGGTCGCGTCCTGGGTCAGGGTCTGGTCAATATGCAGACCGACCTCTGACCCGGGAATCATCTCTCCGGTAATCAAATGTGAGGCGATGAGCTTCTGGGCGACGTTGTATGCCATGGTGATTGTCCTTACTCGATCGGGCTGCCCGCACAGCTGTCAGGCAAGGAACACAGGCCTCCGGGGCATACCGATGTCCCAAACGTAGCCCGGTGATGGCGCCGGTGCCAGTAGTAGGCATCGGACCCTGCGGCTCCGGCTGGCCGGGCCGGCCACGGTTGGCCGTTCTGCGGTGCGGCCGCACAGCGACGCCGGCCGGTCCACGGCAGAGAGCGCAGGCCTGGAAGTATTGACAACAATGACCGGAGATTCACCAGCTGTCAGCTGAACCGGACAAGTTCGGCTACTCCGGAAATCAGAGACGAAGTCCCTGCAAGGGATGTCCGGCCTAGCGCATGCGTGACGAACCGACCGAAAACCCCGGAACGGAACCGCGGAACCGGATCCCGCGCTGCGCCTTAGTGGCCAACCGAATTCAACCGCCGGCAACCTCCGTGACGGGGGGATCGAGAGCCCGCATCGGTACGCGAAATTTGCGTCCCATTACCTTCACACATCTCAACGGTCTCATCTGCTTCCGAACCACACCGCCATAGTCACCCCGTGGATTCAGCTGCGATTCACTATGGCACTGATGCCCCGGTGCTGCCAAGATGGCACCATGGACACCCCGGGCCTGGCGACGCCTGCTCTGACCGAACCGGTCGTACTGGTTGTCATGGGCGTGTCCGGCTGCGGCAAATCCACAGTTGCCGCCCTTCTTGCAGGGCGGCTCGGCTGGGCCTTCGAGGAAGGCGATGCCCTTCACCCCCAAACAAATATCGACAAGATGGCCGCGGGACATCCACTCACGGATGAGGACAGATATCCCTGGCTGGAGAAGGTTGCCGAGTGGGTCGACCAGAGGCTGGCACATGGGGAGAACGGCGTCATCACCTGTTCGGCGCTCAAACGGACTTACCGAAGCATCATCAACCGCCGGGGCTCCGGTGTCGTCTTCGTTTTTCTGTCTGGGTCCCCCGAGACCATCAGCGCACGGCTGGCAGAACGCCACGGCCATTTCATGCCCGCGAGTATGCTGGCGAGCCAGTTCGCAGACCTCGAGGAACCATCCCAAGATGAGCCCGGAATCCGGATCGACGTTGGCCCGGCCCCAGGGGCGATTGCCCAACAAATCATGGACAAGTTCGGCCTGCGGCCGAGCGGAACAGGACGAGAACCATGAACGGAATCTCCATCCTCAACAGGCCCCTCGCCGGGGTCGCCACCGACAGCACCACAGACGCGATGAATCAACCATGGAACGGCCATGACACCCAAGTACTTGTCGTGGCAGCCATCGGGATAGCGATTGTCGTCCTGCTGATCGTCTGGGCGAAGATGCATGCCTTTCTGGCTCTTAGCATCGGGGCCCTCTTCGTCGGCATTGCCTCCGGTATCGCGCTGGACAAGGTGACCACCTCCTACGAAAACGGCGTCGGCGGTGTGCTGGGCTACGTCGGAGTCCTCATCGCACTGGGAGCGATGCTGGGTAAGCTGTTGGCCGATTCCGGCGGTGCGGACAAGATCGTGGACACACTTCTCCATGGCCGGCCGGCGACGCTGCCCTGGAAGATGGCACTTATCGCTGGCATCATAGGCATCCCCATGTTTTTCGAGATCGGGCTCGTGCTGCTCATACCCGTCGTGATGCTCGCTGTGCACCGTTCCAAAGGTCCTGCAATGCTGCTTGGCATCCCCGCCCTGGCTGGCCTGTCGGTGCTCCACGGATTCATCCCGCCACACCCCGGTCCGCTGGCGGCGATCGGCATCCTGCACGCCAATGTCGGTGTGACTCTTGCCTTCGGCCTCCTGATAGCGGTTCCAAGCGTCATCATCGCTGGTCCCTTGTTTGGCCGTTTCGCCGCACGGATGGTGCCCATTGGCGCCGCTGGGGCCGGTCTGGCCGTCACTGTCGGATCCTCCGGCGCTGTCGGATCCGACAATGACGGATCCGGCGGGAACCCACAAACCTCCGAGCCCCAGGACCAGGGTACACAAGCCGCAAGTCTGCGCCGCGACGCGCCCCTGGGTAAGGCACAGGATCCCGAGGCCACCCACAGCCCGTCCTTCACCTGGACCCTGATCACTCTGCTGTCTCCGTTGGTGCTCATGCTGATCAAGGCCGGGGCGGACATTTGGATGGACAAAGGCGATGCGTTACGGCCGTTGCTGGACTTCATCGGCGATCCGGTCTTCGCGCTGCTCGTGGCGGTGCTGCTGGCCATGGTCACTTTCGGTACAAGAGTGGGCTTCTCGGCGTCGACTCTGACGAAGAAGATTGGCCAGAGCTTGTTGCCGATTGTCGGGGTCATGCTCATCGTCGGCGCAGGCGGCGGCTTCAAGCAGGTTCTGGTCGACGGCGGCACCGGAACCGCGATCGCCAAGATCGCCGTAGCTGCCAGTCTGTCGGCTCTGGTGCTGGGATGGATTATCGCTGTGCTGATTCGTCTGGCCACAGGCTCGGCGACCGTGGCTACCGTAACGGCAGCGGGCATCATCGCACCCGTGGCAACCGGCCTGGCGCCGGCTCAGTTAGCGCTGGTTGTGCTCGCCATCGGTGCCGGATCGCTGTTCTTTTCCCATGTCAACGATGCAGGATTTTGGCTGGTCAAGGAATACTTCGGGCTGACAGTAGGACAAACGATCAAGACGTGGTCCGTCATGGAAACGATAATCTCCCTCGTCGGATTCGGACTCACATTGCTGCTGTCCGCTGTCGTTTAGTCGAAACACCCGCCGTGGACACCCCGGGTGCTCCCGCCATGAATGAGTAGCGGCCACACCGCTGCGGCCAAGTCGACGAGAAGAGCCACCCGGCCACATAAACGGCCACCAAGAAAGTCCTTAAGTTCGCCCTGTTATGTCGCAGGACATCGGTGACAGTTCTGCCTCAGGACATCGGTGACACTTCGGCGGGTTTTGGTGGTGACACTTTTCGAGGGGTAACACGGCTTTGACCTGCATGGCATGGGACGCCGAGGTAGCGGGTGAATAGGAATGAGCCCGTCAACGCCCGTATCCGCCTTGCGATTGCCCAGTGGCCCGATGATGCACCACGCGGGTCCGTCACCACGTTCTGCGACGAGCACGGCATCACCCGCAAGACGTTCTATGCGATCCGGGCCAGGGCACGCGATGAAGGCCAGGCCGCAGCCCTGGAGCCACGCTCACGCCGCCCGAAAACCTCACCCACGAAACTCACCGAGGACCTCAAGCAAGACGCGCTGAAGGTGCGGGCCGCGCTGGAATCCTCCGGGCTGGATCATGGGCCGATCAGCGTGCACGACAAGATGGTGTCCCTGAAGATGCAGGCCCCGTCCATAGCCTCGCTGGCACGAATCTTTCGGGAGAAGAACGTGGCCCGGCTCGAGCCGAAGAAGAAACCCCGCGCCTCATACCGCAGGTTCGTCTACCCGGCCCCGAACGCCTGCTGGCAACTGGACGCCACCGAGTACGTGCTCACCGGTGGGCGCAAGTGCGTGATCTTCCAACTACAAGATGATCATTCACGCCGCGCACTCGCCACCCACGTAGCGTCCGGCGAAACCAGTGAGGCGGCCCTGGCGGTCGTGAAAAAGGGCATCGGTGCTCATGGTGTGCCGCAAAGGTTACTGACCGATAACGGCATGGCGTTGAACCCCTCACGTCGCGGGTGGGAAGGCCAGCTGGTCACCTACGTGTCCTCGCTCGGCGTCGAGCCGATCACCGGCAAACCATACAAACCGACCACCCAGGGAAAGAACGAGCGGTTCCATCAGACATTGTTCCGGTGGCTGGACAAGCAGCCCCTGGCCCAGACCCACGGAGAGCTCCAAGCCCAGGTCGACCGGTTTGACCTTATCTACAACACCGAGCGTCCGCACCAAGGATTGCCCGGGCGCATCACCCCACAGCAGTCGTGGGACGCCACAGCCATTGCCGAAGCACCCAGGCCGAAACCCGTGTCGGATCTTCCCGAACCTCGGGGCCCGGGGCCGGTGGCTCAGCTTCCGGGCGCTACCGAACCCGTGGTGGACGCCGGTACGGAAACAGCAGGGCGCACCACCACAGCGCTGCCGGCACCAACACCTCAGGAGACCGACCCGTCCCAGAAAATCAGCGGCAGCATTGCCCACCCGGCAGTCACCGGCAGCCAGAAGCTACGGGTCTATCCCAACGGAGTCGTCAGTATCGGCAGGACCCTGTTCTCTTTGACCAAGCGGATGGGTGGCGAATCGTCATCACTGATTGGGACCTTGAAGGCATCCTGTTCGCCAGTACCGAAGGTGAGGTCATTGCGGAGTACTTCTGGCCGCCCGAAGGCACCGCTTACGTGGGGATCAGCAAGGCCCGCACCCGCTACCGCAAATAAGCCACGCACGGGGAAGCGTCACCGATGTCCCGA
>DIZT01000120.1:10768-19152 GCA_002427975.1 Micrococcaceae bacterium UBA6021
GTCACCGATGTCCCGAGACATCACACCTTAAGTTCGCCCTCCGACAAACTGGTCCAGGATATTGCTCAGCGTCGGCGGCACTGCATAGCAATTCACGACCCAGACGGTGCCTTCTGATCGTTATCATCGCTGGGCGGTCCCTGGGCCCCGCACGCAACCGCGCGCTACGCGCCGGGCAACCCCAGACATTGTTCCTCAGCGCTCCTGCATCGCTTTCTTCCTCACAGCAAGCTCCTCCCCTGCCTGGCCCCCGGGTTGCACTCCGGTCCCTCAATTCCAGCCGAGATTCCTCTACCAGAAGGCACCACCAAAGTAGACGGACAAACCAACAACCGCCGCCGCAAGCACCCAGGAGACCACTAGGGAACCCATGACGGACCTCCGGCAGACCAATCCGAAAGTCATGTACGGACCGTCCGAAGTCGTCTGCATGAGTGATTCACTGGAACATACGACGGCGGCCCCGCCCGATGCCCGCCGTGCCAAGGAGCTAGCTGTACCCAGCCATCAGGTTAGTGTCACTCGCGTGATCGGCGGGCCCTTGACGGCTTGGATACGTTCAGTGTTGTAGTAGTTCAGCCACGGGTCAAGTGCCGCGGCTCGTTCGGTGTTGCTGGCAAATGCCTTGGCGTAGGCCCATTCTGTGGCCAGGGTCCGATTGAAACGCTCGATCTTGCCGTTGGTCCACGGGCAGTGGGCTTTTAATGAACCGCTGTTCCGCGCCGAGCTGCGCCCTTTTCGTCCGGGTGGATCTCGGCGTAGGCCAGCCGGGTGTGGTCATCGATGGCTGCAAGGATGTAGTCGAATCCGATGCCTCGCCCGCGGACCTTCTCCGATCGGCCATGGGCGCGCCAGCCCCCGCCGTCAGGGATCCGTCCGAGTTTCTTGACGTCCACTTGGATCAGCTCTCCCGGGCTCTGGCGTTCGTAACGGATCGCCGTTGACCGTGTGGCCCGGATGATCGCCCCGGTCACGGGGTCGCAGACGGCCAGAGGCGGGAGACCGCGTCGGGCGAGGATCCGCGAGATGGTTCGTTCGGGGACGCCGGTGGCACGGCTCAACCGCGCCGGCCCGCACCTGAACTCCTTCCTGGCCGCGATGACAGCGTCCTCCCGCTCAGTGCTGGTCTTTGACGGGGTCCGGTGAGGGCGGCTGGATCTGTCGAGAAGACCGGACTCAGCCTCCACACGGAACCGCTTCACCCAGCGGTGGGCGCATTGCCAAGTCTGAACACGAAAATGAGTATGATTTCCCAGACCACGGCCAGCCCGGCGCTGTAGATCCAATAGTTCCTGAATCGAGACATCGTGCACTCCTTTTGATCCTGTTCAAGGATGCCTCGCTGCGTCTCCGCTCGCCGGGTCGATGCGGAACAGCACTGCACTCAGTTATTTAGCGCAGTGGTAGTTTGCGGTTATGGTAAATGCCCTCGCGTGGTTCTCACAGTCCGGTGTCGTGCAGGGATTAATTCTCGGCGCCGTGCTGGCGTTCTTGACGGCGATCCTCATCATGAATGCCGTGGGCAGGGCGATCACAACGACTGTCAACGGTTGGAGTGCCATCCGCAAATGCGGCCAGCCTGGCAACGGAATCCTCATGCGGGCCGCCTGCGCCAAAGCCCTGCCCGTCGTCAATGTGTTTGAAGAGGCCGCGTACTGGACGACCACTATGGATGGCTCAGGGCAAACGCTGAGCGGCAGGCATGGATACGTCCTGCATTTTCCTGCCGGGAAACTCCCGCTGAATGACGCCTTCTGGTCGCTCACCCCGACCGATGTTGCGGGGTATATGGTGAACAATCCAACTCATCGCTACAGCGTTGGTGACCGTTCACCTCTCGCGCAGAACGCCGACGGTTCAGTCGATCTCTATCTCCAGCATCAGGCTCCGAGCGGGCACGAGCCGAACTGGCTGCCAACTCCTTCCGGGAAGTTCAAGTTGATGTTCCGCGTGTATCTGCCTGGCGCGGCAATTCTCGACGGCACGTACCAATTGCCGGCCGTTGTCAGGGCGCAGTGAGATGAACCGCCTCATCTTGAAGTACGGGCGTCCCCTTACGGCCGTCATACTGGCGGTCTTCGCTTGGGTCATCTACCGGCGGATCGCCAGCGGGGAGGAGATCATTCCACTCGCCGTAGCGGCAGTCATCGTGTGGGGGCTTGGGGCGCCGGCTTTCATCTACCTCTGGCCGCGTCTCACGGTCAACGGATACAAGAGGGCGATTGTTAAGCATGGGTTCGGTGACGGCCCGATCCCCGTCAACACGCTGTACGCCGTGCCCGGCACCTCTTCGCCGTCGGTGTCGCGCGGGAGCGTTATGGCAACCGGAGCCGACGATCTGCTCTACATTGGCGGCTGGCTTGACTTGAGCAAGGGGCCGCAAGTCCTGCACTTACCAGACATGGCCGGCCGCTACTTCAGTGTGCAGTTCACCGACCCGTCGACGAGCGCCAATTTTGCCTATGTCGGTAAACGTACGACGGGAACCGAAGCCGGCGACTATGTTCTCAGCGGGCCCGGTTGGAAGGGAACCGTACCAAACGGCATGACCCAGATTTCTTCGCCAACCGATTCTGCGCTTGTCATTGGCCGTGTCTTCGTCGAGAGCGACAGCGATCTTCCGATCGCTTACGTGCTTGCGAAACAAATACAGCTCGCGCCGCTGAAACGGTAGCGGTCGACGGGAACCAGCCCAGATGTTCGACCGCAAACGGCTCATCACCAGCCACCGTCGATGACCCTCGCCGGCGCCTGGCGACCGTCGACGAGGACTTTTCGAAAGGCCCATTCAGGACGCAGGAGGAGATGAACAATGTCCGCAACGCTGAAGCTGACGCACAGTACCATCGGGGTGGAAGTCCGCCGCGGCACGTACGATGTTGTGGTCGACGGGAAACATGTCGGAACTCTCGAACTGAACGAGACCATCGACATAACGGTCGAACCCGGACATCACACCCTGCAAGTCCGAACCGGACGAAACTCGAGCCGGACCCAGAGTTTCGACGTCACCGAGGGCGAAACCGCAAGGTTCCGGTGCAGCGGAAAGAGCATCCTACCGATCTTTCTCTTGTCCTTCGTCGTTCCCAGCCTGGCACTCACGCTCAAACGCGAGTAGACGCAAACCATCGGACCGCCCGCAGGCGCTGATCCAACCAGTCGCGAGACACTTATCGACGGGCGAGCGAACGCACCCACGACGGCGCCGAACAGCGCTCCTCGAACGCCGGGGGCGGCAGAGATTCGCCGCAGCGTGGGGTTGTCCCGCACTAGGATCGTCTTGCGCCCTCGCTGCCGACCCATCACGGCGGCTACCAGATGAACGGGAGCAGCCGAGCGCGACCTTTCGCGTAATCCAGATACGCCGCACCCCGCGCCCCAACGAGTGCTCGTTCCTCACCTCTAAGCCGATAAATGACAGCGGCGAGGATCAGGATCACCGACGTGACGACACCTACCCAGTTGCCCAGCATCAGACTGAAACCGAGGAACGCCATGACGAGGCCGGTATAGCCGGGGTGCCGCACCCATCGGTACGGTCCCCGATCGACGATGGGCTGATCGGCGGAGGCTTTCACCACCGTCGTAAAAAGACGCCCTAGCGCCGCGAACGACCACCTCGATCTCGCCCAACTCCCTCTGCTTCCTGACCCGATAACGCTGGGTCGCGGCGAGAAACTTCGGACAGGATCAACGCCTTTGCCTGCTTTAAGGACCATCGTCAGTGCAGTCACCTCCTTTCAGTCCCCTCATGGTGTCACCGGCAGAAACCGACATGACGAACCAGGGAACTCCCCGCCCGCTCTGCGATCGTCGAATTGCACTCCGCGAAGGCTGCAACTTGTGAGCAATCACCCGAGCATGGACTCGTCCTTGGCCAGGCTCTGCCGTATCAGATTGGTAGGGGGCAGCCATCGGGGTCAGTGCTTGGCAAGGGTGCTCACTAATAGAGGCCATCGCAGCGGCGTACCCGCCAGTTGGCGAACTCCGATCAATAGCGATTGATCGGGGCTTCATTACATTATGCGTAGCTGAACCTTGGGATTTGCTCGGAATCAGGGGTCCAGCGCAACCCAGCTACAACGGTCGATAGCGGATATCACTTAAGGTAGCCGATCCGAGAGACGAACCGACCATGTATCACGGCAGCCGCCTTGTCCCCTACGGCCCACAGGCAAAAGAGCTCAGAGCCGGCTAGGATGTGGGCCAGCCGGTGTAGGCCTCGGCGAGGTAGGCGCGACCGTGGCGGGATGACACCACGGAGTTGAGCTCGCCAAGCTGGCGGGCGCGGGCGAAATCGTCTGCGCCGGCCGGAGTGTGCAGCATGGACGTCATCCAATACGAGAACTGCTGCGCCTTCCAGACCCGGCCCAGGGCGCGGTCGCTGTAGCCATCCAGCAGCACGGTGTTACCGGTCTTGTAGAAGCTGTCGAATCCTTCAAAGAGCACCTTGACGTCGTGGAGTGCCAGGTTCAGGCCCTTAGCGCCGGTCGGCGGGACGGTGTGGGCCGCATCCCCGGCCAGGAAAAGATTGCCGTGCCGCATCGGGGCGTGCACGAAGCTGCGGAACTTCAGGACCATCTTGTCGATGACCGGGCCTTCCTTGAGTTCGAACCCGTTTCCGTTCACCCGGCTGCGGAAGGTGTCCCAGATGCGGTCTTCGCTCCAGTTGTTGACATCCTCGTCCGGGTCGCACTGGAAGTACATCCGCTGGACAGTCTCGGTCCGCTGGCTGATCAGGGCGAAGCCGTTCTCGGAGTTGGCGTAGATCAGTTCATCGGAGCTGCGCGGGGCCTCGGCCAGGATGCCGAACCAGGCGAAGGGGTATTCGTGGAAGTACCACTTGCGCTGGGCTTCCGGGATCTCGAAGCGGCAGTGGCTGCGGGACCCGTCAGCGCCGGCGATGAAGTCGGCCTGGAGCTCCCATTCCACGCCTTCGGCGTCGGTGAACCAGACCTTCGGCTTGCCCTCGATGTCGTGGATCGTGGTGTCGGTGACGCTGTAGCGGACGTCGCCGCCGTCGGCCTGGCGCCGTGCGGCAAGATCGGCGAAGACGTCGGTCTGCGGGTAGAGCCAGACGGATTCGCCGACGAGGTCCTGAAAATCAATCCGGTGGCTCTCCCCGTTGAAGCGCAGTTCGATTCCGTCGTGCCGGTCCCCGTTGCGCACGACCCGGTCCGAGACGCCGCTGTCAACGAGAAGGTTCACCGAGCCGTGTTCCAGGATGCCCGCCCGGACGGTTTCCGAGATTTCTTTGTGACTGCGGATCTCGATCACGGTGGATGCGATTCCCTGTTTGGCCAGCAAGTGGGAGAGCATGAGCCCTGCCGGGCCCGCGCCCATGATTGCGACCTGAGTGGTGATGATTTTGCGTGTTGCCATGACGTTCCTCGGTTCGTTGCCGCGCCCCCGGCGTCAATGCCAGGACAGGAAGGTTCCTTTGGCTGACAGTGTGCCCGGGATGGCGTGTCCGGCGTCATAGTGATTCCATTGAACGGAAATCCGCGCTGCTTTGCGACTCCCCCAGCCGGCGCCCGATACCTCGGGCGGCAGTCTGCAGTGCCGGCACGAGCGCCTGGAGGCGCACCTCCTGCAGGGGAACGACGACGCCGAGGGCAGCTACCGCGCGTTTCTTGCTGTCCAGTACAGGAACCGCAATTCCCCACGTGTCGGGGTCGATCACGCCGGCCAGCTGCGCGTACCCCTGATGGGCAGCTTCGCCCAGCAGGGAGCGGAGAACTTCGGTCGACACCTTCCCGGCCGGATCCGTGAACTGTGCGAGGTACTCGCCCTGGCGGGACCGTGGCTGCTGCGACATCAGCGCCAGCCCTGCCGAGGAGACATGTACGGCCAGACGCCCGGCGATCTGCGCACGGTTGGCCACAGATCCGCGGCGTGACAGCCGCTCCACGAACAGGGCCTCCCAGCCGTCCAGCACGGCGAGGTTCACGTTCTGATTGAGTACATGCTGAATGTCCTCCATGAACGGCATGGCTGCCTGCCGCAGAGCCAGAGTGGGTGAATTGCGGACAACCAACTCCCACAGGTGCAGCCCCAGCCGCACTGATCCTCCCGCACTTATTTCGAGGAGGCCATGCTCCGCCAATTGCCTGACCAAACGGTGTGCCGTGGTGAGCGGCAGCTCCGCACGCTCGGCGAGCTCGGTCAGCCTGAGGACGCTCACCCCTTCGGGAAACGCGGCAATGACGCGCACCACCCGGTCCACCACCGAATCGCCGGAGACTGAGTTTGCCACAACCCTCCGCTTCCGTTCAATGGTAGGAATCGTCCCAGATTACACCTCGTTTGCTATCGGCGTTCGACAAAAATCGTCGCGGGCGGGCAACCCCGTCGGCGCCCACGCAGGAGGGCTGCGGTGGTTGCTGGCATTGAGCGTCCGGAATCCGAACTCGGAACGTGCCGGCGCATGTGAAGTTACTCACAAGGCTGCAACCTGGCCGCAACCCTCCCGTCCCTAAGCTGAAGACAATACTTCATCGTCCCGCTCACAACGTGGGTTAGCGATGATTGTGTTTCGCAAATCAGGCCGCAAGGGTCCGGGCCGCGACAGCGACATGCCGCGAACTCTTTGTGGCCAGCGGCTACTCGGAACGTGAGCCGACGACTTTGGCCCTGTCTCCAAATTTATGTTCCATTTTCTCCACGCATCGACTACGCAAGGATTTCGCCAATGACGACGACAATGCAAGCAGCTGTAGTAACCGAATTCGGCAAGGATCTCCAGATCCAGGAGGTCCCTATTCCCACTCCGGGGCCTGGAGAGGCTCTGGTCAAGGTTCTCACAACCGGTGTCTGCCACACGGACCTTCACGCGGCTGAGGGTGACTGGCCGGTCAAGCCGACTCCGCCGTTTATCCCGGGCCACGAAGGTGTTGGCGAGGTGGTGGCACTCGGTCAGGGTGTCACGGACCTCGCCGTCGGCGATCTGGTGGGCAACGCGTGGTTGTGGTCAGCGTGTGGTGACTGCCAGTACTGCCGTACCGGCTGGGAGACTCTGTGCGAGGCGCAGCAGAACGCCGGTTATAGCGTGGACGGTTCCTTCGGCGAGTACATGCTGGTGGACAGCCGCTTTGCGGCCAGGATCCCGGCTGGCTCGGACCCCGTGGAGGTGGCGCCTGTACTCTGCGCCGGAGTGACGGTCTACAAGGGCTTGAAGATGACCGAGGCCAGGCCGGGGCAATGGGTTACCATCTCCGGCATCGGCGGCCTGGGGCATATCGCCGTCCAGTACGCGGTTGCCATGGGCCTGCGGGTTGCGGCCGTTGACATCGCGGACGACAAACTCGCCCTGGCGAAAAGCCACGGCGCCGAATTGACGGTCAACGCCCTGCACGAAGACCCGGCAGAGGTCATTCAGCGTGAAACCGGAGGTTGCCATGGAGTCCTGGTCACCGCAGTGCACCCGTCAGCCTTCGGACAGGCGATCGGCATGGCCCGGCGGGGCGGGACGATTGTGTTCAATGGCCTGCCGCCGGGCGACTTTCCGGCGCCGATCTTCGAGATTGTGCTCAAGGGCCTGACTGTCCGCGGTTCGATTGTGGGTACCCGGCAGGACCTGGAGGAGGCGCTGGACTTCTACGCTCAGGGCAAGATCCACCCGACCGTGTCCACGCGGGAGCTCTCCGAAGTCAACGCGGTCCTCGACGAGATGAAGCATGCCAAGATCGACGGCCGAGTGGTCATCAAGTACTGATCGTTCGCAAGTGCCAGGGGCGCAGGTGTCCTCCCATGGGCCTTCGGGCATCGTCGCCGCAGGAAATGATTGAGAAGGCTCAGCGAAGAAGCGACGAACGCTTCGACGGGGCCCTCTTCGCCGAAGTGCGTACATCTTCGAGGAAGTCACCTTGGCAATGCGGTCCCCGTCTTGCTGATGCTTCCCGGGTACGCCTGTTACGTCCAGGTCCGGAATCGGAGATCTCGGTCGTGTGAAACTTCTGGCGGGCTATCCCGCGATGCGGGCCGGCCCGCCGGATCTGGAACCCGGTTCTTCCGTGGGAGTGGCTGCTGCCTCGGCGAGAGTCGGCGTGGGCCCTCAGGGCGGGCAGTGAGCACCGGTCGCAAACCACACGCATTCCAACAGAACTGCTCAAAGAAGCCCAAGGAGTTTTACCTATGTCCAACGCCCGCACCGCAGCATCATTCAGGGCACCCCGCCACGGAGATGCCCTTGAGAACCTGCTGCACGAAAACCGGGCTTTTGCCCCCACCCCCGAATTCGCCGCCGACGCCGTTGTCACCGCCGCCGATTACGCAGAGGCCGACGCCGACCGCCCGGCTTTCTGGGCGAAGCAGGCGCGCGAGCTGCTCACCTGGAGCAAGGACTTCGACCAGGCGCTGGACTGGTCCAACCCGCCGTTCGCCAA
>DIZT01000082.1:0-1732 GCA_002427975.1 Micrococcaceae bacterium UBA6021
ACGACTTCGAAAAATGACACCGCTGTCCCGTTTGGGGAACCGTGAATGGACGTTTTCCGGGGCGGACTACTGACCGGTAGGGCCGCCCGCAGTCGGCCATGTGGTTTCCGGCACATGTCGGAATTGCCGGTCATGCAACTTTCTTTGCCCGCTAGGCGTCAATATTGGGGGAACGTCCGGTCTGGCGGCACGCAATATGTGGGGATGCACAACCCGGTGCACTGCCGCGCCGGTCTAGGGTGAAACGACAATGTGGCCCGCCACACAGCACATCACCGCACCACCACGCAAGCGGGACCAGACAATCCACGAAGGACGGCGCTTCCATGCACGCTGACCAGCAACTCTCAAAATCCCTAAAACCCAGGCATCTGTCCATGATCGCCATTGCCGGCGTGATCGGCGCCGGACTGTTTGTCGGCTCCGGTGCCGCCATCCAGCAGGCCGGACCCGGGATCCTGATCGCCTACATGGCGGCGGGGCTGGTGGTCATCCTGGTCATGCGCATGCTGGGCGAAATGGCCGCAGCCAACCCGGAAACCGGCTCGTTCTCCACCTACGCGGACAAGGCGCTCGGCCGATGGGCAGGGTTCAGCATCGGCTGGCTCTACGCCTGGTTCTGGATCATCGTCCTGGGCATCGAGGCCACGGCAGGAGCCGCCATCATGCACCGCTGGGTGCCGGGCATCGATCAGTGGGTCTGGGCGCTGCTCCTGATGGTGCTGCTGACCCTCACCAACCTGGGCTCCGTGAAGTCCTTCGGCGAGTTTGAGTTCTGGTTCGCCTCCATCAAGGTGACCGCCATCGCGCTCTTCCTGCTCTTCGGCGTGGCGGCGATCCTCGGCCTCATTCCCGGGGTACCGGCCCCCGGTCTCAGCAACCTGACCGAAAACGGCGGCTTCCTGCCCAACGGCCCCGGCGCAGTGCTGGCAGGCATCCTGGTAGTCGTCTTCTCCTTCTTCGGCGCTGAAATCGCCACCATCGCCGCCGGCGAATCCGAGAACCCCGTCGACGCCGTCAAGAAGGCCGTGAAGTCCACAGTCTGGCGCATCCTCGTCTTCTACATCGGCTCCATCGCCGTTGTGGTCACCCTGCTCCCCTGGAACTCCGCCTCCGTGGCCAAGAGCCCCTACGTCGCCGTGATCGAGCTCTTCGGTATCCCGGGCGCCGGCACCATCATGGACATCGTCGTTCTGACCTCGGTGCTGTCCTGCCTGAACTCCGGCCTCTACACCGCCAGCCGCATGCTGTTCTCGCTCTCCCGGCGTGGAGACGCCCCCCGGGCCTGGATGCGGATCTCCAAACGCGGCGTTCCGGCCGCGGCGGTGCTGGCCTCCACCGTCGTCGGCTTCATCACCGTCGGCCTGAACTACCTTGCCCCGGACACGGTGTTCCTCTTCCTGGTCAACACCTCCGGTGCCATCGCCTTGTTCGTGTGGCTCGTGATTGCGGGCTCCCAGCTGATCCTGCGCCGCCGCATGGGCGCGGCCTCCAAGGACCTTGAGCTGAAAATGTGGCTCTTCCCGTACCTGACCTGGGTGGCCATCATCAGCATCGTCGCCCTGCTGATCGGGATGGTGATCCTCGAATCAACCCGCGAATCGCTGCTGCTCTCGCTGGCCCTTGCCGCCGTCGTGGTGGGCATCGGGCTCTGGCGCTACCGCAAGCACGGCGCGAAGGCCCTGATTCCCTCCGCCGCGACTTCCGTTGAGGAAGCCGACGCCGACGCCGA
>DIZT01000082.1:1756-4039 GCA_002427975.1 Micrococcaceae bacterium UBA6021
CGTCGTCGGCGCCCGGCCGACGTCGTAGTCCCTGCCGGCTGAGCCGTCTCCGCCTCCCGAGTGGACCCCGACCGCTGGACATGTCCAGCGCTGGCGCCGAGGGATGGACATAATGGCACTATGCCCACTGCCCGCCAGCCCATCAACCTTTCCGCCGGTCCTGCCGGTCAGCTGCGGGTTAGACCTAGTGTGGACAGCCTTGAGCTGATCCAGGGGCTCCGCCTGCCCAGAAGGGGCATAACCCTTCCCAGCGCTGGCTTCCGCCCCGATGCAACCAGATCGCCGCGGCAGCCACACCGCCAGCCACCGCTGGGACGGACCGGTCCCTGAATGGCCAGTGATCTGCCCGGTACGACCGGACACCCTGAGGTGGCTGGACGGACAAGGAGCGCCGACCGCAGCGTGTCTTGCCTGGCCGCAATCAGCGGCCGGTCCAAGCCGCCGCGTCAGGATGGGCGGGCTGTGGGGATCCGGTGTCTGCAACAGGGAGGGTGAGGGTGACGGTGGTTCCTTTTCCGGGGATGCTGGCAAGGGTGATGGTTCCGCCGTGGTTTTCGATGATGCTTTTGGTGATGGGCAGGCCCAGGCCTGCCCCCGGGATGGCGGTTAGGCGTGCCTGTTCGGCGCGGAAGAACCGGGTGAAGGCCTGGGCCTGTTCTTCCTCGTTCATTCCGATCCCGGTATCGGTGACCTGGCATTCGATGTGGTGTCCGCGCCTGCGGGCGAGGACCGTGACCGTGCCCCCGTCCGGGGTGTATTTGATGGCGTTCGAGAGCAGGTTATCGATCACCTGGCCGATGCGGGCGGGATCGAAATGGCCGGTTACGGGCCCGGCCGGCTCAAGGCGCAGACTGATCCCCGCGGCGCTGGCCCGCGGGGAAGCGGATTCGACGCTCAGGCCGATCACTTCGGTCAGATCCGCGGACCGGGTGTTGATGGTCAGGGTGTCTGAAGCGACGGAGAGCAGGTCGGTGACGAGGTTCAGCAGTCTCGTGGCGTTCCGTTGGGCCACGGCCAGGTATTGGGCTAGGTCCGGGGAGAGGTCAGGTTTTTCTTCCAGGGCCAGGCCGAGGTAGCCCAGGATCGAGGTCAGCGGGGTCCGTAACTCATGGGAGACCGTTGCCACGAACTGGTCCTTGGCCGAGAGGGCGGACACCAGGGCCGTAACGTCGGTAAAGGCCAGAACCGCGCCCGAAGACCGGCCGATGTCGTCCCGGATCAGCCGGCACGTCGCCGAGTAGGCGCGCTGACTGATGCCGGATCCGATCCAGATCAGCTCTTCGGTGAAGGGTTCGCCCCTGGCCGCGCGCCGCAGGGGGTGTTGGTCCGCCGCAAGCGGGGAACTCCGGTCCACACCGTACACGGGCACTTCGGCGTTCCCCGGCACGTCCGGATCCTCGCTGAGGGTACCGGCGAACTGGCTGCGTTGCTGCTGGTTCATGAGAATTTTCCGGCCCTGTTCATCGACTGCGCACACACCGACGCCGACCGTATCAAGGATCGTGCTGACCAATCTCTCCCTCTTCTTGCTGGCGGTCAGCAGATCCTGCAGCCTTGCGTCCTGCCTTTCCAGCTGCAGCCGCTGACGCAGGACGGCATTGGAGACCATGTGCGCGGTAAGGGAGATCGCCCCAAGGATGACCGGAACCATCACGATCCGGATGAAAGAGGGCCCGCTGAAGCCTGACCCAAGGACCAATATGGGCAGGACCGCGCTCAGGACGGTGGCCAGTACTGCGGTTACAACGCCGCTGCGGTGACGGCCGACGGAAAGCCAGATAACGGGAAAGAGGAGCAGGAAGCCCAGCACCGTGAGGTATTCATCCGCGGCTTGGCGGGAAAAGCCGATGGCAATGCAGTCAAGGACCGGGATAACGAGGAAGGCCCGGGCCGGCAGCCGTTTCCACGGCATCAGGGCGCACGCTCCGAGGAGTACCAGGTGGGGGCCCAGAGTGTACAGGAACGGGCCGGGCTGCAGGAGTCCCGGATGAAGTACCCCCGCCAGGATGATGACCAGCAGCATCGTCACAGACAACGGCAGTTGGCACATCACGATCCGGCCCCGAAGGCCCAGCCCCTGGAAGTACTTATCGAGTGGAAGGAAAGGTGCAATGTCGCGCATCCGTGCCGCCTTTCAGCTCTGCCCTCCCGCGCTGGCGCCCCACCAGCCCCCAGGGGAGGGACATTCCTGAATCATACTGCCAACCCGGAAACGGGGGAGGGGAACCTGGAAATGGCGGGGCGGTCCGCCGCACGCCAGGGCAGCACCGGCTTGTGGTCACC
>DIZT01000082.1:4126-4337 GCA_002427975.1 Micrococcaceae bacterium UBA6021
CTCACCAGCGGCGGACCGCCGTTCGACGCCCCACATGGCCCATCATCAGCCTGCCGCGCTTCCCGCACCCGGGAACATGCCCCGCCCGGTGCTGATGCAAGTGGGGGTTGCATACGGCCAGCTCTGGACGTTTGAGCGTTCCAAACCTCATCGCTGGGCAACCGTGAACCTTCCGATTGGGCACGACGAGCGGCTACTTGAACCGGGCATG
>DIZT01000252.1:0-280 GCA_002427975.1 Micrococcaceae bacterium UBA6021
GTATAAGAGACAGGTGTTGGGCCGAGTCGGTGGAACCCATGGACCTGCGGCACTACTCGGACGAATGCTACGTGCCCAGCGCCTACGAAGGCTTCGACGAGCTGCGCTCCACCCCGGAAGGCGTGGCTAACACCTCCCACATCTCCTTTGACTTTGTTGAGTCTTCTCCTTCCAACCACTGGCTGTGGGAGCTCGCCTGCGAACGCCAGCAGCCGGCGCAGCCAGTCTGCGCCCCGGAACTGTACTACTCCTCCCGCGCCGCGGGAACCACGTGGGGACT
>DIZT01000252.1:479-8366 GCA_002427975.1 Micrococcaceae bacterium UBA6021
TTCATGCACAGCTACGACCAGTACCGGCACCAGTGGCGGTACGACCTGGGCGGCTTCGCCTGGGCCAACAACGAGCTTGCGCCCAACATGTGGCTCTGGCAGTCGTTCCTCCGCACGGGAGACGCCCGGGCCTTCCGTCTCGCCGAGGCCATGACGTGGCATAGCGCGGAAGTGGACCGGCACCATTTCGGCGCGTACTCCCAGCTGGGCTCGCGGCACAACGTGGTGCATTGGGGCTGCGGCTGCAAGGAAGTCCGGATCAGCATGGCCGGCCTGCACCGGTACTACTACTTCCTCACCGGAGACGAACGGATCGGCGAACTCCTCTCCGAGGTCCGCGACGCCGAGCATGCCCTGGACCGGCTCGACCCCATGCGTGAGTTCTATGAGCGGACCACGGAACGCACGCACATCCGGATCGGCCCCGACTGGTCCGCGCTGGTGTCCAACTGGTTCAGCGAATGGGAACGCACCGGCGACGCCCAGTGGAAGGACCGGATCCTGAAGGGCATCAGCCAGCTCGAAGCGATGCCTCACGGGCTGCTGTCCGGACCCACTTTGGAATTCGATGCCGCGGCCCTGGACCTGCACCACATGTCCACCGGAACGGAGGGCGGCTTCCACATGATCATCGCCTTCGGTGCCCCGCAGGTGTGGATGGAGGTGGCCGAGGCACTTGAACATGACGGTTTCCGCCGCATGCTCGCAGACTTCGGCCGGTTCTACGCCCTGCCGGAAGCCGAAAAGCAGCGACTCACCGGCGGTGCCCTGGACGACACCCACTTCAGCTGGCCCTCCATGGCCACCGGAATGATGGCCTATGGCGCCTGGTACTTCCGGGACGAGGAACTTGCGGCCAAAGCCTGGGACATCCTCCTCGAAGACGCAGGCGGCGGACTCTCCGCCCCCTTCGCCGAATCGCTGCAGAAGGCACAGACCTGGCGGCCCGTCGTCGAACACCCCGCCATCTCCACCAACTGGGCCTCCCAGTGGGGCCTGAACGCCATGCTCTGCCTGGAACTGATCGGCCCGCCGGGGGAGCCCCGTTGGGCCGGCCACCCCCACGACCTGACCCGTATTGCCAACTGAACTGCACCAAACGGACACCGGCGGGTGAACCGCCGGAATCACACCCCAATGAAGTGGAAAAGGAACATCATGATCATGAGAAAACTCACCCTGGCTGCCGCCGTCGTGACGGTAACGGCCCTGAGCCTGACTGCGTGCGGCGGAGGCGAAACGGCTGCTGTGGACTCCTCCAAGATCAGCATCATGGCGCCATTCCTCGAAGCGCAGCCGCCGACTCCGGACGGCGCGGTGCAGAAGAAACTCGAGGAGCTCACGGGCAAGCAAGTCAGCATCAACTGGACGCCGAACGCTTCCTACGAAGACAAAATGAACATCACCCTGGCGTCCTCCGAAATTCCGCAGGTCATGGTGGTCCAGAGCAAGTCGCCCGGGTTCGTCAAGAACGCCGAAGCGGGTGCCTTCTGGGACCTCACCGACAAGCTCGGTGACTACCCCAACCTGAAAACCACTTACCCGGACATCCAGAAGAATGCCAGCATCAACGGCAAGGTCTATGGAGTGTTCCGCGAACGAGCTCCCATGCGCACCGCCGTCATGTTCAGGCAGGACTGGCTGGACAAGCTGGGCCTGGAAGCACCGAAGACCGTCGAGGACCTCTACAACGTGGCCAAGGCGTTCACAGAACGGGACCCCGACGGCAACGGCCTGAACGATACCTGGGGAATCACCATTCCCAAGTGGGGTGCCTTAGGGACCAATAGTCCCTACGACGTCATCGAGGAATGGTTCGGCGCGGGCAACCGCTGGACCGAGCGGGATGGAAAGCTGGTTCCGAGCTTCGAAACCGACGAGTTCCTGCAGGCGGACCGCTTCATCAAGAAAATGGTGGACGAGAAACTCATCAACCCTGACTTCGCCACTTTCGACAGCACCAAATGGAACGAGCCGTTCTTCAACGGCAAGGGCGGCATGATCGTGGACGTCGACTCCAGGGTCAGCGTCCTGACCAACCTGTTCAAGCAGGCTGACCCCGCCAACTTCCAGAACAAGGTGGGCTTCGTGGGCAACCTCGAAGGCCCCGACGGTACGCTCCATGCCCACCCCAGTGACGGCTACTCAGGTTTCCTCGCCATCCCCAAGTCCAGTGTCCGCACCGAGGCCGAACTGAAGAACGTCCTGAAGTTCCTGGACACCATGAACAACAAGGACGTGGCCACCCTGCTCAACAACGGCATTGAGGGCGTCAACTTTACTGTCCAGGACGGCAAGGCCGCTCCCGTCAAGCCGGAGACGGACGCCAGCAAGGCTGTGTCCACCGATATCAAGAGCTACGCCCAACTGGGCACCAACGTGACCGGCAACCAGTTCTACCCGGCCAAGCAGGCCTCGGACTACGAGCAGCAGGTCTTCGACAAGCGCACCGACGTGATGGCCGCGGACCTCAAAAGCGCCGTCTACAATCCCGCGGCCCCGTTTGTCTCGGCCACCTATGTGGCCAAGGGCGCCCAGCTGGACAACATCATCGCTGACGCCCGGATCAAGTACCTTGCCGGCCAGATTGATGAGCAGGGCCTCAAGGACGCCATCAACCTCTGGAAGACCAGCGGTGGCGACAAGGTCCAGGAAGAGATCAACAAGCTGTGGCAGGACAGCAAGTAAATGTCAGCGCCTGTCATTGATTCCAAGGCCGCGGAGCGGAAGCAGCCTGCTGCGCCCGCTCCGCGGGCGCGGGCCACATTCCCGGTGCATTTTGCGCACTACAAGTGGTTGTATCTTCTCCTGTTGCCGGGCGTGGTCTATTTCGCGGTCTTCCGCTACGGACCCATGTACGGCGTCAGCATCGCGTTCAAGGACTACGTCCCGTTCCTGGGCGTGAACGGGAGCCCTTGGGTGGGCTTCCAGCAGTTCCGGGACTTCTTTTCCGACCCCGATTTCGGCCGGCTGCTGGGCAACACCCTGATCCTGGCGTTCCTGAACCTGGGCATCGCCTTCCCGCTGACCATCGTGCTGGCGCTGCTGCTGAACGAGGTCCGCCTCTCCATCCTCAAACGCACCGTCCAGACCCTCGTGTATATTCCACACTTCCTTTCCTGGACAATCGTCGCGTCGCTGAGCTTCCTGCTCTTCGCCCTGGACTTCGGGCCGTTGTTCCTGTTCATCAACTCGGTACTGGGCACGCACATCGACTTCCTGTCCGACCCCGCCTGGTTCCGCCCGCTGATCGTGCTCCAGGACATCTGGAAGAACACCGGCTGGGGGACCATCATCTTCCTGGCAGCCCTGTCCACCGTGGACCAGGACCAGTACGAGGCCGCCATCATCGACGGCGCCGGCCGGTTCCGGAGGGTCTGGCACATCACTTTGCCCGGGATCCGTTCCACCATCATCGTCATGCTCATCCTCGCGATCGGGCAGATGCTGAATACGGGCTTCGAGCAGATCTACCTCATGACCAATGCCCTCAACCGCAGCGTGGCCGACGTCTTTGACACCTACGTGTATTTCGTGGGCATCACCCAGGGCGCCTACAGCTATTCCACCGCGGTGGGGCTGTTCAAGTCACTGGTGGGCCTGGTGCTGATCTTCGGCACTAATGCCCTGGCCAAGCGATTCAACCAGAGTGGGCTGTTCTAATGAAGATCCATAACACCACCGGCGGCAAGGTGTTCGACGCCGCCAACTACCTCTTCCTGACCTTGGTCGGCATCATTACCCTGCTGCCGTTCATCTACGTGTTTGCCGGCTCGTTCGCCAACGAAGCCGAAATTACCCGGCGCGCCTTCTTTGTATGGCCCGAACAGTTCACTCTGGGCTCCTACGAATACATCTTCTCCACCCCCGCGTTCATCAAGGCGCTGGTGACCACGGTGGTTGTCACGGTGGTGGGGACCGTGGTGCAGCTGATCCTGACCGTCACCATGGCCTACCCGCTGGCCAAACGGAACCTGCGTGGCCGCCGACTGATCCTGTCCCTGGTGGTCTTCGCCATGGTGTTCTCCGGCGGGATGATCCCGACGTTCCTGCTGGTCAAGGACCTGGGATTGCTTAACAGCTACTGGGCCCTGATCCTGCCGGCCGCGATCAACCCCTTCAGCCTGATCATCATCAAGAACTTCTTCCAGGAGCTCCCGGCCGAACTGGAGGAGTCCGCCAAGATGGATGGTGCCACCGAGGTGGGGATCCTCTGGCGGATCCTGCTCCCGCTTTCCAAACCCGTGCTGGCCACCTTTGCGCTGTTCTATGCGGTGGGGATCTGGAACGACTTCATGTCCCCGCTGCTCTACCTCAGTGACAACTCCAAGTGGACGCTGCAGATGTACCTGCGCCAGGTCACCGCCTCCTCTGACCTCCTCGGCACCGGCAACGTGGACCCGAACTACATCCCGCCCGAACAAGGCATCAAATTCGCCGTCATCGTCGTGGCCACCCTGCCCATCCTGATCTTCTACCCCTTCCTGCAAAAACACTTCGCCAAGGGCATGCTCATCGGCTCCGTCAAGGGCTGACCCCGTGCCGTTGCGAAGTGCCCGCCCGAAACCAACAGAAAGCACAACATGAAAATCCTGCTTGCCGGAGATTCCACCGTGGCCAACTGTCCCACCTCCGAGTACCCCATGAGCGGCTGGGGAACGCAGTTGCCCCGGCACGTGTACACCTGGGCCGCCGTGCACAACTTCGCCAAGGGTGGTGCCAGCACGGAGTCCTTCCGCGAAGAGGGGCTTTGGGGCAAGCTCCTGGAAACCGCGGGGGAGGGCGACCTCGTCCTGATCCAGTTCGGGCACAACGACCAGAAAAAGGTCCACCTCGCGGCCAGGACCGGTTACGCCGCCAACCTGCGCACCATGGTGGCGGAGGTCCGTGCCTTGGGCGCCGTGCCGGTGCTCTGCACTTCAGTGGAGCGCCGGCACTTCCTGGACGGCCCGGGCGGACGCCCTGGCTTGGACAGCTTTCTGGAAGAAAGCCTGGAGGACTACCCCGAAGTGGTCCGGGAGATCGCGCTCGAGCTTCAGCTGCCCGTCGTCGACCTTAACACCTGGACCCGCGCGCTGTATGTGGAGCTGGGGGTTGATGAATCGCAGTCCCTGTTCTGCCATTTCGATCCAGGTGAGCACGCCTTCTGGCCGGCCGGGCTGGCGGACAACACACACTTCTCCCAACGCGGGGCGGCCCTCGTGGCGGAGGAAGTTGCCGCCCAGCTGGACCGGCTCGGCTTCCGTCCGGGCCGGTCGGGCTCGCAGGACGGCACGACGGCGGGGCTCACGACGGCGGTGCGGGGCTAGGTGGTTGGGTCGCAAGTCGGCAGTGATCTGCTGTACAGCAACCCGCTCGCCGGCCCGGCGGACGTGTCCGCCTGGATGGCGGAAGGGCCGCTGCGCCTGGGCAGCCACAACGGTGCGCTTGAGCTGTCCGGCTCGCTGGACGATGAAGAGTTCGGGGACCACGCGCACTGGACGTTCTGGTGCCCGGAGGAATTTCCGGACGGCATCCGGATCCGCTGGGAGTTCCTGCCCCTCGCGGAGCCAGGCCTGGCCATGCTGTTCTTTTCAGCCCTGGGCCACGGCGGACGCGACCTGTTCTCGGCCGACCTGGCACCGCGGACAGGCTACTATCCGCAATACCACTCCGGCGATATCGACGCCCTCCACGTGTCCTACTTCCGGCACAAGTACGAGTCCGAGCGGGCCTTCCGTACCTGCAACCTCCGGAAAAGCGCGGGCTTCGAACTGGTGGCCCAAGGCGCCGATCCGCTGCCGCCCACGGGGGATGCGGTGGATTTCTACCGTATGGAAGTGTTGAAGGACGGGCCGCGCGCGGCGTTCTCCATCAACGGGCTGCCCCTCATTGAATGGTCGGACAGGTCGGACAAGGTGCTTGGCGGGGGCCGCGTCGGCTTCCGCCAGATGGCACCGCTGAAGGCCGCCTACCGGAATTTCACAGTGGAGAAGATCTAGCATTGTCCTCTGCAAGGTGTTTAGCCAACTAGGTAGCAGCAGATGTCGTTATGGGCCCTCAAAACGACATCTGCTGCTACCTAGTTGGGCACCGAACCGGCGGGTCCATTACTGTGGTCATGGCCGCTCCGGCCCCGATCAGCCGGGTTTGATGTTCTGGTTGAGGGTGAAGAAGTTCGTCGGGTCGTACTTGCGCTTGAGGGCCTTGAGCCGGTCATACTTAGCTGCACCATAGGCCTGCCTGACCCGCTCCTCGCCCTCTTCCATAAGGAAGTTCACGTAGACGCTGGTGTGGTGGGGCGCCAGGGCGGACCAATAGTCCCGAGCCCATTGGCGTTCTGCGTCGAAGCCATCAGCAGTCTTGCTGTTGCCGTTGATGTTGAACGTGAACCCCGCCTGCCGGCCGTTGAATGCGGTGGCATCGTCGTCGATCCGCCCCACCGCTCCGCCCATCTGCCAGAGGGCGATGCTGGTGATCGGCGAAACGATCCGCCTGCCGTGCTCAACCATGACGTCGATGACGTCGTCGCTGAGGGCGGCCACGTCACAGGACCGGACGTAATAGTGCCAGCCGTGCGGGAACGACGGATCGAACATCTTCTGATGCTCAAGAAACGGCTTCGGCTGGCAGAAATCGAGTACGGGAGAACCGAATTCCTTAAGGGGCCGCACCACCCGTTCACCATCCTCGACAGGTCCTGCGTAGCAGGCGGTGATGCTCAGGACATGTTTGCCCACCAGGTCGGGCGGAACGATCGGCAGTGCCGGCGCCCTCCGCTGCACGGCGATTGTCATGAGCTCGTCGGGGCAGTCCGCGATCCAGTCCCGATAAAAGCGGAGCACTTCCGGGGCGTCGTCCATGGGCCAGAAGACCGGACCCGCCACAACGTACGGACCCACAGGGTTAAGCCGGAACTCGAAGTCGGTGACGATGCCGAAGTTGCCGCCACCGCCCCGCACGCCCCAGAAGAGGTCGGCGTTCTCGAGCTCGCTCGCCCTGACCAACCCGCCGTCGGCGGTAACCATGTCCACGGATAGCAGCTGATCGATCGTGAGCCCGTACTTGCGCATGACCCAGCCGATGCCGCCGCCCAGCGTGAGGCCCGCCATCCCTGTATGGGTGACGATTCCCGACGGAACGGCGAGGCCGGACTCCTGCGTCTCGCGATCGAGTTCGCCGAGCAGTACCCCGGCCTGGACACGTACCGTCCGAGCCTCGGGGTCCACCCGGATCTCCTTCATGGGCCCGAGGTCGATGAGCATGCCGTCGTCGCACACTGACAGCCCGGGGAAGCTGTGACCACCGCTTCGCACGGCGACCAGCAGGTCCTGCGAGCGGGCCAGCCGGACGGCGGCGCGTACGTCGGCGATTCCGGTGCAGCGGGCTATCAGTGCGGGACGGCGGTCAATCGACCCGTTCCATACCTTGCGATGCTCGTCGTAGCCAGCGTCATCCGGGCGGACGATTTCGCCCCGAAAGGATGCCTGCAGTTCATCGACAGCAGCGCCGTCGATCTCGGTGCCTTGTGCCATTGGACCCACGGACCTCTCGCTCTTTCCAGCAGAGTCCCACCATCGGGGCGAACTGGCAAGAGGGAACTGGAGCGGCTCGTCCATGCTTCTGACAACGCGTCCTACACGTCAGCTGACGGCCTTCTTAGCGAGCTCGACGATCTTCGCCTCATCGGCCGCGGTGAGTTTCGTGAGGGCGCAGGAGGTGGGCCACATGTTGCCCTCATCGAGGTTCGCGGGATCGTTGAAGCCAAGGGTCGGGTAGCGTGCCTTGAATTTGTCCGCGGGCTGGAAGAAACAGACCACCCTGCCGTCTTTGGCGTAAGCGGGCATCCCGTACCAGGTCTTCGGCGCGAGCTCCGGCACGTTTTCCTTGATCATGGCATGCAGCCGT
>DIZT01000252.1:8421-11161 GCA_002427975.1 Micrococcaceae bacterium UBA6021
GGCGGCTTCTCCAGAACTGCTCGAAGTGTTGAACCCTTAGCCGGCGGAGGACCCCTGCGCCGGACCGGTGCTCTGGCGTACCACCAGTTCGGGGGTGAAGATGACGGCCCGGTGCTTTGGATTGTCGGACTCGAGTTCCTCTGCCAGCAGCTCGATGGCGGTTCGTCCCAGCGCTTCGGTGGGCTGGCGGATGGAGGAGAGGGGTACGACGGCGGACACGGCAAAGTCGATGTCGTCGTAACCGATCAGCGCAATGTCCTCCGGGATCCGCAGCGTATGGGTCATGGTCAGGGACTGCATCACGCCCAGGGCCAGGAGGTCGTTGGCGCAGAAGATGCCATCCGGCAGGTCCCCGCGCCGGCGTTCCACCAGCAAGTTGCCAACACCTCGGCCCGCCAGCACGGTCATCCCCTCGGAGTCGAGGACCTCCAGGGTGGCATCGGGCTCTTCCTTGACCGCACGCTGGGCGCCCTGCAGACGGTCCGCCACCTGGCGGATGGAGGCGGGACCTCCAACAAAGGCGAGCCGACGGCGGCCGGTGTCCAGCAGGTGCCGGGCAGCGAGGTAACCGCCGGCGTCGTCGTCCACGGAGACTGAGCTGTACTTGTTCTCATCGGCGAGGCGGTCCACCAGGACGGTGGGGACGCCGCGTTCACGGAGCTGGTCGATGCGGGCGGTGACGTCACCCACGGGCGAGATCAGGAGGCCCTGGACGCGCTGCTCCTGAAAGAGATCGATGTAGTTGGACTCGCGGCTGGCGTTGTGGCCGCTGTCGCCCAGCAGCACGGCACTGCCCTGGAGGGCCGCGGCATCTTCAGCGGCACGGACCACCGCTGTGAAGAAGGGGTTGCCGACGTCCAGCACGATCAGCCCGATGGTCCTGCTGTGGCCTGCCCGCAATTGGCGCGCGGCATCGTTACGGACAAACCCCAGCTCATTGATGGCGCGCAGCACCCGTTCCTTGGTCCGCTGTGACACCCGGTCCGGGTAGTTCAGGACGTTGGACACCGTACCCACCGCCACGTTGGCATGGTTGGCGACGTCTTTGATGCTGGCTGAGCGATTCATGTTTCTCCGTGCTGATATGCCGCGTGCAGTACTTCTCCAGTGGTCCAGGACCTGACCCGGAAATTTGCTTGACACCTTCTTGTTCCAAGGGTACTTTGAATCGTAACAATGAAACGATTCAAAGTTTGGAAAGTTCAGGAGAGTCGCAGATGAGGGTGTGTTTCCGCTCCTCGGTCCAGCCAGGGCTGATCGACGAATACCGGCGGCGGCATGCTGCCGTGTGGCCCGAGATGCTCCGTGCGTTGAAGGACGCCGGCTGGGACAACTACTCGCTGTTCCTGGGCGAGGACGGGCTCCTGGTGGGCTACCTCGAATGCGACGATTTCGACGCCGTGCGGGCGCGGATGGCGCTGACCGAGGTCAACGCCCGCTGGCAGGCCGAGATGGCCACTCTGTTCAACAATACGGACCAGGCGCCCGACGAAGGGTTCCAGGTCCTTGAGGAAGTCTTCAACCTTGACGACCAGTTGGCTGCGGCGGAGTCCACCGCCCACTGAGAACCACCGGCTCCAGCAGCAGGGGCGTACACACAACAGACCACGCAGGACAAGAGACCGGGAACAACAATCATGAATGACGTAGCAACGGCGCTGGGCAGGCTCGGGCAGCTTGCCATCGAGGTCCCTTCGTGGGCTTATGGAAATTCAGGCACGCGCTTTAAGGTGTTCGGCACGCCGGGTACCCCGCGTACGGTGCAGGAGAAGATCGCGGACGCGGCGAAGGTGCATGAGCTGACCGGCCTCGCTCCGACGGTGGCGCTGCATATTCCGTGGGACAAGGTGGACGACTATGCCGCCCTGAAGGAGTATGCGGCTGGCCTGGGCGTGGGCCTGGGCACCATCAACTCCAATACTTTCCAGGATGACGAGTACAAGTTCGGTTCGCTGACGTCCTCCAATGAGGCTGTGCGGCGCCGGGCCATTGCCCACCACCTGGAGTGCATCGAGATCATGCATGCCACGGGTTCGCAGGACCTGAAGATCTGGCTGGCGGACGGGACCAACTACCCGGGCCAGGACGATCTCCGCGGCCGCCAGGACCGGTTGGCCGAGTCGCTGCAGGAGATCTACGCGGGCCTGGGTGCGGACCAGCGCCTGGTGCTGGAGTACAAGTTCTTCGAGCCGGCTTTCTATCACACCGATGTTCCGGACTGGGGCACCTCCTACGCCCAGACGCTGGCTTTGGGGGAGAAGGCGATGGTCTGCCTGGACACGGGCCACCACGCCCCGGGGACCAATATCGAGTTCATCGTGATGCAGCTGCTGCGCCTGGGCAAGCTGGGCTCCTTTGACTTCAACTCCCGCTTCTACGCGGATGATGACCTGATTGTGGGGGCGGCTGATCCGTTCCAGCTGTTCCGGATCATGTACGAGGTCATCCGGGGCGGCGGGTTCGGCACGTCCGCAGGACAGAACTCACACGTGGCCCTGATGCTGGACCAGTGCCACAACCTGGAGGAGAAGATCCCGGGTCAGATCCGGTCGGTCCTGAACGTCCAGGAAATGACGGCCCGTGCGCTCTTGGTGGACACCGCGGCCCTGGGCGAGGCCCAGCGTTCCGGGGATGTTCTGGCCGCGAACGGCGTCTTCAACGATGCCTTCTACACGGACGTCCGGCCGATCCTGGCCGAGTGGCGTGAATCCCGCGGCCTGCCCGCGGACCCGATGGCCGC
>DIZT01000339.1 GCA_002427975.1 Micrococcaceae bacterium UBA6021
ACCCCATTGAGGTATAAATGCGGTTGGCTGGGCTGATGGGCAATCGATCGCTGATTTCTGACGAAGTGTGGTCCGTGATCGGACCGCTGTTTCCGGCATGGAAGGGCAACGGGCGCCCGGTCGCTGACCGTCGTCTGGTTGTGGAGGGGACAGCTTGGAAGTTCCGCACGGGGGCACCTTGGCGTGACCTTCCAGAGCGGTTCGGGAACTGGAACACCGTGTTCAAGAACTTCGACCGCTGGGCCAAGGACGGTACCTGGACGAAGGTGCTCGAGCGCGTCCAGACCCGCGCCGAAGCGCTTGGCGATCTCGACTGGGTCGCGTCAATCGACTCCACGATTGTCCGCGTCCACCAGCACGGGGCGACCCTTCCACGCCTCACAGGGGGTTCCGTCGAATTACATGAAACTCGGTCTTGAACCACCTGACCACGCGATCGGCCGCTCCCGGGGCGGGCTAACTTCCAAGCTCCACGTGGCGACCGACGGGAAAGGGAGGATGCTCTCAGCCGTCCTGACGGCAGGCAACATCAACGACACGACAATGATGGCTGCCACCTTGGAGCAGATCAGAGTTCCACGCAACGGCAAGGGAAGACCGCGCACCCGTCCGGACCGCGTCCTGGCAGACAAAGGATATACCTCCAAGGCCAACCGCGAATGGCTAGCCGAACGCGGTATCAAGGCCACCATTCCGGAGAAATCCGACCAGGCAGCCAACCGGAAGAGGAAGGGCTCCTCCGGCGGGCGGCCGCCGGCGTTCGACGCAGAAGCCTATAAGGGCCGCAACGTCGTCGAACGAGGATTCAGCCAACTCAAGAACTGGCGGGGCCTAGCCATGAGGTCTGACAAGACCGCACGCAACTACATGGCCGCCGTTCAGATCGCTGCCTCACTCGCGTGGCTAAAAGCCAGCTTTAGCAACACGCCCTAGCGGACGGTACGTAAAGCTGGAGCTCAAAACGGCTGCTTGGGCGAGCGTTCGGGCCACTGCCGTCCGGGAACTCAGTACCCGCTGCAGGGCGATCGATCGCGATCCGCCAGGCGTCTCAACCGGCGATCATCAACACCGGAACCGATTCCTACCGCCTCAAAACCACCCGCCAAGAACAGAAAGGATAACCCCGCCGCGCCGGCGGCCAACCGGAAAACCCTACCCGGGGTGGGCCAAAACAAGCGATTAACCCCGGGGCCCAAATCAACCTGCTATTCCCACCGTACGTTGTTTACAAAAGCCAATTCCCCACATCGGATGGGTGTCATCCACGGCTGAAAAGAACCCCACAATCCCAGGTTCTCCGGCTGCATAGGTCTTGGTCCATGGGGTACGTATCCGGTGTAGTGATCGGGCGTGGTTCCCGTTCAGCCCGGACGCTGCCGCACGTCAGCGGCAGCCCTTCAGGGACCCCTTGGAGGGGTCCGAAGCCGACGCGCATAGGAGGTCAAGGCCATCACTTCTTCACATGCCGCCTCGAAACCGCCGGCAGCCACCTCCCGGCGGATGACCCTACAAGGCTCGGCAGTGCCCGCACCGATCCGCCATGTACTTTACGGCCTGCACACCAAGCAAGCGCCTGGCCGTGACTGATCCGGCAGAGGACCCATGCCGGTGGGCTGCCTCGAGGAGCCTGCGCCTGGTGTCAAAGGAGATAAGGCAAGCCGGCATTCGCCGTGTCTTTCCTGAGTTTTGCCATGCATTGTCCGGCGCCCCCTTGCGCAAGGCTGGTTGCCTGCGGCAATCTGTGATGAATTGATTAACCGACGGATCCGACGACGACGGTGCGTCCGGTTGTTTCCGCGGCGACGTCGCCACCCGGGCAGGAGCCCGCTGAACGGGAGGACACCTATGACGGGCTTGATTGAACTCTTCGTTGCCGCGCAGTCACCGTCAGATTCCGTCTCACCGCACCGGACCGAATGTTGATGGCTCTCTCCAGGGCCCTCGAACGACAAGCCCGGAGCTTTCCCCGGCATTCCCGCGTGCGGCGAGTACGCCGTTACGGGACATGTCATCGACCTCTGCCCGGCCGGCCGGTTCGGGTTCCGGGCAGCCTGCCCAGGGCAGGCGCACCGGGCGGTACCGGCCGGTGAACCCCGCACTCTGGACAGGACCCCCCACCGTGCCGCGACCGAGCCAGGTGGCCCGGCGCCCCCTGATGAAAAACAGACAGCATCGCCTGCCGGCACGCGTGGGGCTTCGTGCGCCCAGTGGACCCACCGGGCGCCAAGGTCTCCGACACTGGCCGGGCGCGGGACGCACGGGCAACGTGCGGCTACCACCGGAACTGGCATCCGGGTCTGACAGATATTAAGCGTCCCGGAAACGAGGACCCCCGAGTGAAAGGTGATTGCGTTGAATGAATTTCAGGGACAGGACCCGGTACCGATGACCGCGGCGCAGGCCGGGGTCATCGGAAGTTTGGCGGCGCAACTGCGGGTGGATTCCATCCGGTGCAGCACGCAGGCCGGTTCAGGCCATCCGACGTCATCGTTGTCGGCTGCGGATCTCATGGCGGTCCTGCTCGAGCGGCACCTCCGCTATGACTGGGACCAGCCGTCGTTGGCGGCCAATGACCACCTGATTTTTTCCAAGGGCCATGCCTCGCCGCTGCTGTATTCGATGTACCGGGCGGTCGGGGTAGTCGGCGAGGACGAACTCATCAATACCTACCGGCAGTTCGGCGGCCGGCTGCAGGGCCATCCCACACCAGTTCTTCCTTGGGTTGACGTGGCGACGGGCTCATTGGGCCAGGGTCTGCCTGACGCGGTCGGGGTGGCGCTGGCCGGCCGCTACCTGGACCGGCTGCCCTACCGGATCTGGGTTCTGTGCGGGGACAGCGAACTGGCCGAAGGCTCCATGTGGGAGGCCCTGGATAAGGCCGCCTACTACAAGCTGGGTAACCTGACCGCCATCGTGGACGTCAACCGTCTGGGACAGGACGGTCCCACCGAACTCCAATGGGACATGGACCGCTATGCCCGGCGGGTGGAGGCCTTCGGCGCCCATCCTCTCGTCATCGACGGCCACGACATTTCCGCGATAGACGACGCACTGACCCGTGCCAGGTCATGGCCCGACCAACCAACGGTCATTCTCGCCAAAACCATCAAGGGCAAAGGCGTTCCTGAGATCGAAGACGAGAACGGCTGGCACGGCAAAGCCCTTCCCAAGGACATGGCCGAACGCGCCGTGGCACTGCTCGGCGGGCCGAGCAACATCCGGATTACCACAGCCCTCCCCGAAGCCGGTAAGCCTGCAATCACCCCCGACCCGCAGGCTCCGGTCAAGTTGCCTCGTTGGGAGGTGGGTGAGGAGGTGGCCACCCGGGCCGCCTTCGGTGCCGCGGTGTCGGCCCTGGCCGCACGTCCCGAAATAGTGGTACTGGATGGCGAAGTAGGGAACTCGACCCACGCCGGAAAATTCAAAGAAGCCGCCCCGGAACGGTACTTCGAAATGTTCATCGCCGAGCAGCAACTCATCGCGTCCGCGACCGGGCTCTCGGTCCGCGGCTACATCGCGTTCGCCGCGAGTTTCGCCGCCTTCCTGATATCCCGGCCCTTCGATTTCATCCGGATGGCAGGAGTCTCCCAGGTCAGCATCCGGCTCGTCGGCACACACGCCGGTGTAGAAATCGGCCAGGACGGCCCATCGCAAATGGCGCTCGAAGACATCGCCGCCATGCGCGCCGTCAAGCACGCTCTCGACCCCGCGGGCGTGCTGAACNNNNCACCTCGACTGTGCTCTACCCCGCCGATGCGCCCTCCACCGCCCAACTCGTCCGGACCATGGCCGACACCACCGGAATCTCCTACCTTCGCGCCACCCGCGGCGCCTACCCTGTTATCTACGGGCCGAACGATGAATTTCCCCTCGGCGGGTGCAAAGTCCACCGCGAGGGACCGGATGATGTGGTGGCACTGATCGGTGCGGGAGTCACCCTGCACGAATGCCTCACCGCCGCCGATCAACT
>DIZT01000281.1:0-19652 GCA_002427975.1 Micrococcaceae bacterium UBA6021
AGTGGATGCTCGACCTGCGGCTCAAGGGCCTGCGGCTGTTCGAGAAGAAGCCCATGCCGACCTGGGGCTCGGACCTGTCTGGCATCGACTTCGACAACATCAAGTACTTTGTGCGGTCCACCGAGAAGCAGGCCGCAACCTGGGAAGACCTCCCCGAGGACATCCGGAACACCTACGAGAAGCTGGGCATCCCGGAAGCTGAGCGCAGCCGCCTTGTCTCCGGCGTTGCCGCCCAGTACGAGTCCGAGGTTGTGTACCACCAGATCCGCGAGGACCTCGAAGCCCAGGGCGTCATCTTCCTGGACACCGACACCGCGCTGCGCGAACACCCGGAGATCTTCCAGGAATACTTCGGCACCATCATTCCAGTGGGCGACAACAAGTTCGCCTCGCTGAACACGGCCGTCTGGTCAGGCGGATCCTTTGTGTACGTCCCCAAGGGCGTCCACGTGGACATTCCCCTGCAGGCATACTTCCGCATCAACACGGAAAACATGGGCCAGTTCGAGCGGACCCTGATCATCGCCGACGAGGACTCCTACGTCCACTACATCGAAGGCTGCACCGCGCCGATCTACACCTCGGACTCGCTGCACTCCGCCGTGGTGGAAATCATCGTCAAGAAGGGCGCCCGCGTCCGCTATACCACCATCCAGAACTGGTCCACCAACGTGTACAACCTGGTGACCAAGCGTGCCATCTGCGAAGAGGGCGCCACCATGGAATGGGTTGACGGCAACATCGGCTCCAAGGTCACCATGAAGTACCCGGCCGTCTACCTCGTAGGCGAGCACGCCAAGGGCGAGACCCTGTCCATCGCCTTCGCCGGCGCCGGCCAGCACCAGGACACCGGCTCGAAAATGGTGCACATCGCGCCGAACACCAAGAGCTCCATCATTTCCAAGTCCGTGGCCCGCGGCGGCGGACGTGCTGCCTACCGCGGCCTGGTCCAGGTCCGGGAAGGTGCCAAGCACTCGGCCAACACTGTCCGTTGCGACGCGCTGCTGGTGGACACCATCAGCCGTTCGGACACCTACCCGTACATCGACATCCGTGAGGATGACGTGGTGATGGGCCATGAAGCAACTGTTTCCCGGGTCAGCGAAGAGCAGCTCTTCTACCTGATGTCCCGCGGCATGCGCGAAGACGAGGCCATGGCGATGATCGTCCGTGGCTTCATCGAGCCCATTGCCCGCGAACTCCCCATGGAGTACGCACTCGAGCTGAACCGCCTGATTGAACTGCAGATGGAAGGGTCCGTCGGATAACGATGACTGAAATCACTACTGAAAAGGCCCGCATCGGCGCGCCCTCGGCCCAGCCGTTTATTAACGGTTTCACGGAAGAGGGCGAAAGCCTGTCGCCGATTAACGTGGCCACTTCCAAAGCCCCACTGGCCGGCCAAGCGGTCAAGAGCCACTCGCACGGCGGCGGCGTGGGCATTCCGGACAGCTCACGCGCCGGCCGGCTGACCTCCTACAACCTGGCGGACTTCAAGCCGCTCACCGGACTTGAGGAAGACTGGCGCTTCACCCCGCTCAAGCGCCTGCGCGGCCTGCACAGCGCGGTCCTGGCGGGAGCGGCTCCCACCGTCACCGTCAGCGGCCCGGCGCAGGTCACGGTTGAAACCGTTGCACGTGGCGATAAGCGCATCGGTTCCGCCGGCATCCCGGAGGACCGCGTGTCCGCCAACGCCTGGGAGAACTTCAGCGAAGCCACTGTCATCACGGTTCCGGCCGAGTTTGAAGCCGGCGCCGAGATCACCGTTGTGATCGAAGGCACCTCCACGGAGGCTGCCGCCCAGCACCTGGTGATCGTGGCGGAGAAGTTCTCCAAGGCCGTTGTGGTCCTGGACCACCAGGGCTCGGCCGTTGTGTCCGAAAACATCGAAATCGTTGTGGAAGACGGCGCCAACCTCACGGTTGTGTCGCTCCAGGAATGGAACGCCGACGCCGTCCACGCCTCCTCCCAGCAGGCAAGGATCGGCCGCGACGCCAAACTCAAGCACGTGGTGGTCAGCCTCGGCGGGGACCTGGTCCGCGTCACGCCGTCGGCCCGTTTCACTGCCCCGGGCGGCGAAGTGGAAATGTACGGCCTGTACTTCGCCGACGCCGGCCAGCACCTGGAACAGCGCCTTTTTGTTGACCACGCTGTGGCCAACTGCACGTCCAACGTGCTCTACAAGGGCGCACTGCAGGGCCGTAATGCCCACGCTGTGTGGGTAGGTGACGTCCTGATCCGCAAGGAAGCCGAAGGCACTGACAGCTACGAAGCCAACCGAAACCTGCTGCTCACCGACGGCGCCCGCGCCGACTCCGTTCCCAACCTGGAGATCGAAACCGGCCTGATCAAGGGAGCCGGCCACGCCAGCGCCACTGGCCGGCTGGACGACCAGCACCTGTTCTACCTCATGGCCCGCGGCATCCCTGAAGATGTTGCCCGTCGCCTGGTGGTCCGTGGCTTCCTGCACGAGATCATCCAGCAGATCAAGGTACCCGCCCTCGAAGAGCGGCTGACCGAGGCTGTTGAGCGCGAACTCGCCGTGACGAACAACTAGACGGCCCGGGAAACAGATGACTGACCAGCCAAAGGGCGAATTTGTCTGCAAGACGGATGAAATCCAGCTCAAGCAGGCGCTGCGGATCCTGATCGATGACTACCCCGTAGCCATCGTGAAGGACTCCATGGGAGAAATCCACGCCATCGGGGACACCTGCTCGCACGCGGACATCTCACTCTCCGAGGGCGAAGTGGAAGGGTGCATGATCGAATGCTGGGGCCACGGTTCCCAGTTCGACCTGCGCAGCGGTGAACCGCTCCAGCTGCCCGCCTACGATCCCGTCCCGGTGTTCGCCGTCGAGATACTCGGTGATGAGGTCTACGTGGACTTCACGAACGTGCTCAACGGAGCGGAAGCCCCGAACGTCAGCTAGCAGCATCGACGGCGCCAGCCGCAAATCAGCCGGACAACAGCAACAGAACCAAACTTCCAGATACAGACCGCACCGCCGCCGGAGGGCGCGGTGCAGAGGAGAACAAGACCTATGTCTACTCTTGAGATCAAGGACCTGCACGTCAGCATTGACACGGAGCAGGGCACCAAGGAGATCCTGAAAGGCGTCAGCCTGACCATCAAGACCGGTCAGACCCACGCCATCATGGGCCCCAACGGTTCCGGCAAGTCCACCCTGGCATCCACCATTGCCGGGCACCCGCGCTACAAGGTCACCAGCGGAACCATCACGCTCGACGGCGAGGATGTCCTCGCGATGACCGTTGACCAGCGGGCCCGCGCCGGCCTCTTCCTGGCCATGCAGTACCCCGTGGAGGTCCCGGGTGTGAGCATGACCAACTTCCTGCGCACCGCCAAGACCGCCATCGACGGCGAAGCACCCAAGCTGCGTACGTGGACCAAGGAAGTCAAGGCGGCCATGGCCCAGCTGCGCATCGACGCCGACTTCGCCGAGCGCAACGTCAACGAAGGCTTCTCCGGCGGCGAGAAGAAGCGCGTGGAGATCCTCCAGCTGGAGCTGTTCAAGCCGAAGTTCGCCATCCTTGACGAGACCGACTCGGGCCTGGACGTTGACGCCCTGAAGGTTGTCTCCGAAGGCGTCAACCGTGCACACGAAGCGGGCAACATGGGCACGCTGCTCATCACGCACTACACCCGCATCCTGCGCTACATCAAGCCTGAGTTCGTCCATGTATTCGTTGACGGCCAGGTTGTCGAAGAGGGCGGCCCGGAGCTGGCTGACCGCCTCGAAGAAGAAGGCTACGACCGCTACGCCACTGGCGCCGGCGCAGCCACCATCGCCGCCGCCGCCGCCGCACAGGCCTAGTTAGGACTTGCCATGACCGAAATCAAAGCGGCCCGCACGGGCCTCGAGGATGTCGAAGAGGCACTCAAGGACGTCATCGACCCGGAACTCGGTGTGAACATCGTGGACCTCGGGCTGCTGTACGGCCTGAAGTACTCCGACGACGACGGCGCCCTGCTGATCGACATGACGCTAACCACGGCCGCCTGCCCGCTCACCGATGTCATCGAGGAACAGGTTGGCAAGGCCCTTGACGGCGTCGTCGATGACTGGCGCCTGAACTGGGTGTGGATGCCGCCGTGGGGTCCGGAGCGGATCACCGACGACGGCAAGGACCAGATGCGGGCCCTCGGCTTCAACATCTGATCCGTCCCCACCGCCTCCCTGGCCTAGCTCCGCTTCGGCCAGGGAACCCTCGGCGGCGGAGGCCCCTGACATGAGACGACGGCCGGTTACCTCCCAGCGGAGGTGACCGGCCGTCGTCGTACCCTTATCGGTTGCTCTGTCAACGCCCTTTAGAGCCCTCAAAACGGCCCCTACGGAGCAATGGACGGGGTCCGGGTGAGGGGATCAGAGGGAGGGGGCGGAGAAGGTGTCGCACTGGTTGATGTCGCCGGTCTGGTAGCCGGTGTAGAACCATTTCTGCCGCTGTTCGCTGGACCCGTGCGTCCACGCTTCCGGCGACACCTGGCCGGTGGCAGCTTCCTGGATCCGGTCATCGCCCACCGCCGAGGCGGCGGACAGGGCATCGTTCAAGTCCTGCTGGGTGATCGGTTCAAGGAACGGCTGGCCGTCGGATCCAGGCTGGGTTGAGGCGTGCTTCACCCACAGCCCGGCATAGCAGTCCGCCTGCAGCTCCACCCGGACGGAGCCGGACTCAGGTCCCTGCGGATCCTGCTGCGCCCGGTCGAGGTATCCCAGCACGTTCTGGACGTGGTGGCCGAATTCGTGCGCCACGACGTACTCCTGCGCCAGCGGGCCGCCGGAGGAGCCGAACCGGTCCACAAGCTCCTGGAAGAAGCCGGGATCGAAATACGCGGTGGTGTCGGTGGGGCAGTAGAACGGGCCCACTGCGCTGGTGGCCGCGCCGCAGCCTGTGTTGGTCCGGCCGGTGAAGATGACGGTTTCCGGCTGGGGGTACTTCACGTTGTAGTCCTGGAGGTAGGCCGGCCAGAACGCGTTCAGGCTGTTCACGGTGCCGGTGATCCGGCAATCCAGGCGTGCGTCGGCGTCGGCCCCCGTGGTGCAGGCAGGTGCCGTGCCCTGATTCTGTTCCACCGTGCCCGCCCCGCCGGTCAGGCCTTCGAGCAAGGCGGGGTTGACGCCGAGGAGCGCGGCTATGAGCAGGATGAGACCGCCGCCGATGCCGCCGCCGACTTTGGCGCCGCGGCCCATGCCGCGCCGGTCCTGGACCTGCGAGGGGTCCAGCTGGACGTTGTCATTGAAGCTCATTAAGTCACAATAGCCTTTGCCGGCACCACCGAAGCTGAGTCCGCCGGTAAAGTTGGGACGATGCCTTTTCTCGACAAAATCCAGCGCTGGGCCGAAGAACGCCCCCATGACACCGCCGTCGTGGTTGCGGGCCGGCGCCTGCGCTGGGCTGAGCTCCGGGACGCGGCCACTGCCGCCGTTCCAACGGCAGCAGCCGTCACCGTCCTGGCGGAAGCCAACTCCGTGGACTTCGCCGTGAAGTTCGCCGCGGCGGTGGCCGGGGAGCGGCAGTGCGCCGTCCTGGACCCCACCTGGCCAGCGGCCCTGCACCAGGAAATCCTCCACCGGCTGGGGGTAAGCGTCCAGCCGGGTGCGGTGTCCGCAGCGGATGCCCTGGCGGACGGGCCGCCGCACTCCACCTTCCTGATCGGACTTACCTCCGGCACCACCTCCGTGCCCAAGGCGTTTACCCGGTCCAGGCAGTCCTGGCGGCAGTCCTTCGAGGCGTCCATCGAGTTCTTCGGCCTCGCCCAGGACGACGTCACGCTCGCGCCCGGGCCCCTGGCCGCCAGCCTTAACCTCTACGCCCTCGCTGAGTGCCTCTACGCAGGCTCGGAATTCCAGACCCTGGCGGGTTTCGACGTCGGTGATGTCCACGCCGCCATCACGCACGACGGCGTGACCCGGCTGATTCTCGTGCCCACCATGCTGCGGCTGCTGAGTGAGCGCGGCCTGACAGGCGGCGTCGATGCCTCCGGTGTGCGGACCATCATCTGCGCAGGCTCGAAGCTGGACGCGCGCACCCTTGAAGCGGCGAGGCGCTGGGCGCCGAACGCCACCATCTTCGAGTACTACGGTGCGTCCGAACTCAGTTTCGTCTCCGGTATGGGGCTCGCGGCAGGAGAGTTGCTGGACGCCGGGGGAACAGGAATCGGACACCCGTTCCCGGGCGTGGACGTCAGAATCCTCGACGATGACGGGTCAGAACTGCCGGCCGGCGAAGCCGGCAATATCTGCGTGCGCAGCGGCATGGTCAGCAACGGTTACCTGTGGGGTGACGATGGCCAGGCGCTGCGCTCATTCAATGGCTGGTTCACGGTGGGCGACCAGGGCTACCTTTCCGCGGGCGAACTGCACATCCTGGGCCGGCGCGCTGACATGATCCTGACCTCGGGAAAGAATGTCTATCCGCACGAAGTGGAACTTGCCTTGGCCTCGGTACCAGGGGTCGCTGCGGCGGTGGCCGCCGGAATCGCCGACGACCTCCGGGGCCAACGCGTAGTTGCGGGCGTAGTTCCGTCGCATGCCGGAGTCACGGCCACGCAGCTCAGGGCCGGACTCGAAAACATCCTGCCGCGGGACAAGCGGCCCCACCAGTATTTCGCGCTGTCCGAACTTCCCACGACGGACCGCGGCAAGGTGAGCCGGAACATCCTGCTGGACTGGATCGGCTCCCAGGACCCGAGGGCCCGGCTTCTTGACCGCTGACCAGTTGCCCGCCGACCGGCAGCCCGTGATCATTGCGGCCAGGCGTACCGCGGTCAGGCGCGCGAACGGCGCCTTCAAGGAACTGCGTGCGCACCAGCTTTTGGCGCCGGTGCTGGTCAACCTCCTGGCCGACACGCAGGTCCCGGCGGAAGCCGTCACCGACGTGGTGATCGGGAACGCCGTGGGCGGCGGCGGTAACCTGGCCCGCCTGGCCCTGCTTGAGGCGGGGCTCCCGGCCAGCGTGCCGGGTGTGACCGTTGACCGCCAGTGCGGTTCAGGCCTGGATGCCATTGTCCTGGCCGCCCGGCTGGTGGCGGCCGGCGGCAACCCTGTGTATCTCGCCGGGGGAGTGGAGAGCATCAGCACGGCTCCCCTGCGGGCCTACCGGAACGACGACGGCGAACCTGACTTTTTTGCCCGCGCCCAGTTTGTGCCGCACAGCTTCGGTGACCCTGACATGGGGGTTGCCGCCGAGAACGTGGCAGCACGGTTCGCGGTCAGCCGGGAGCGGCAGGATGCCTCGGCGCTGCGCAGCCACCTGCGGGCGCTGGCCGCCGCAAAAGCAGGCCATTTCGCCGGCGAGATCACCACGGTGGAAACGTCGGCTGGACCCGTCCGTGATGACGACGGCCCCCGGGCCGGCCTGAACGCCGCCGTCCTGAACCGGTTCCCGCCCGCCTTTGTGCAAGGGGGGACTGTCACGGCCGGGAACTCGTGCTTCGACGCGGACGCCGCCTCCGCCGTCGTCGTAACTTCTCTACAGAGGGCCCGGGAACTCGGCGCGGCTGACGGGCTCTTGGTCCTGACCACGGATACCGCCGGCGTGGACCCCGAACTGCTGGGTATCGGCGCAGCCGTTGCTGCGGAGCGGCTCCTGCAGGCACGGGGACTGCCCGCGGCCAGCGTGGATCTGGTGGAGTTCAACGAGGCGTTCGCGTCCCAGACTCTGGCCTGCCTGGACCAGTTGGGCATTGACCCGGAGCGGGCCAACCTCGACGGCGGGGCGCTGGCACTGGGCCACGCCTACGGGGCCTCAGGGGCGGTACTGGTGACCCGGCTCCTCGCGCAGGCCCGGCGTGCCGGGATTCATGGCTCCCTGGCGCTGGCCCTGATCAGCATTGCCGGCGGCATGGGCACGGCGGCGCTGCTGCGTTATGAGTTGCTGACCAACGACAAGCCGGCCCGGTAAGCCGCACCGGGACGTTTCCCGGACTGTCAGTCCTCCGCATCGCCCAGCCCGCGGGCCGCCAGCGCGTCGCCGGTCTGGCGGGCAAAAGCCACGGTGGTAATGAAGACGGGCAGTACGAGGGCACGCGGGTTGCGTTCGAGCCCGCGGGCACGGGCGGAGTCCCTGACGTCGGCAAAGGCGCCGGCAATATAGGGGATGCTGCGGAGCATGATGGCGATGGTCAGCGCAAAACGCTCAGGGTCCGCGCCGAAGCGGCGGAACGGGGTGGCCAGCGACACCACGCCGTCCAGGATCCGCTGCATGGGCGTGGTGGCCGTCAGCAGGGACGCTGCCACCACGCAGACCAGGATGTTCAGGACAATCCGGGCGGCCGTGGGTGCCCCCAGCTGCCACCACTGGAACAGGCCGATGACCGCCAGCACCAGGCCAACAGGACGGACAGCGCTCACGAGCCGCCGGGGTCCGGCGCCCGTCAGGAGAAACAGCGCGCCGAGTGCGGCCAGTACCAAGGCGGAGACCAGCCAGTCGACCACCAGGAAAGACACCAGGCCGCAGCCCACCACCAGCAGGAACTTGCAGGCCAGCGGCGTCCGGTGGATGACGGAATTCCCCGGGACGTAGTTGGCCAGCAGGAAGCCGTGTCCCCTCATGGTGCGGCCAGGCCGTTGGTGACCAGCGCCCGGTACGCGTCGACGGCCACCGCCGGGCCGCCGTCGAACACCACGCGTCCCGCCTCCACCACCAGTACCCGGTCCATTTCCAGGGCGAGGTCGAGATCGTGGGTGGACATCACGATCTGCTGGTCGAGGCCGGACAGGGTGCGGCGCAGGAGTTCGCGGTTCCGGAGGTCCAGGAGGGTGGACGGTTCATCCAGCACGAGCACCGACGGGTTTACGGCCAGTACAGCGGCCAGGGCCATCAGCTGCCGTTCACCGCCGGAGAGTTCATAGATGCTCTGGTCCGCAAGCGACAGCAGGCCAAGACGTTCCAGGGCCGCTTCCGCCTGCCGGCGCCGCTCCGGACCGTTGCGGACCGGGCGGCGCAGGGACAGCTCCACGTCCTCGCGCCCCGTGGGCATCACCAGCTGGGACAAGGGATCCGTGAAGACGAACCCCACCTGCCTGCGGACTGCCCGCACGGCACGGACAGTATCGGCGCCGTCCACCGACACATTGCCGGAACTTGGCTGGACGAGGCCGTTGATCAGCCGCAGCAGCGTGGATTTGCCGGACCCGTTGGCCCCGATCACGCCGATGCGCTGTTCGGTCAGCTCAAGCGTGACGTCCTGAAGGAGGGACTTGGGTTCCGGGTGCCCGTCAACGGCTACGGCCACGCAGGCCTGCCGGAAAGAAATGGTTGCCATGGTCGGACTAGGGCTTGATCCGCTTCACGCGGCGCACCAGCACGTCGGGAAATGCCCGGTGCAGCGCTACGGCGATCACCGCGGCGAGGATGTTTTTGATCACGTCGCCGGGGTAGAAGATCAGGTCTGAGAGGAAGGCTTCGCCCAGTGATGCCTTGGTGTTCAGGGCGATCCCGGCAACTCCGAGCGTATGGACGAAGACGATGCTGGTGACCATGGCGGCCGCGAAGAACCACAGTGCCCGGGCACGCGAAGTGCGCCGAATGACCACCGTGGCGAGCCAGCCCACCACTGCTGCAGCGATGGGGAAAGCAATGATGTAGCCGGCCGACGGACCGGCCAGGATGCCGAGGCCGCTGCGACCCTGGCTGAAGATCGGCAGGCCGGCCAGCCCCAGGAGGGTGTAAAGGCCGACGGCGGCGAAGCCACGTCCGGGGCCCAGCATCAGTCCGGTGAGCATCACTGCAAGGGTCTGGAAGGTGATGGGGACACCGAACACGTTCGCCGTAATGCCCGGCACGAGGGCGGAGCCTGCAACGAGCGCCGCGAACACGGCGATCAGGCCCAGGTCGGTCGCGTTCCAGCGGTTTCGAAGGCGGGAAGGGGTGCCGGTGACGGCGGTGCCAGTCTGGCTCATCGGTGTTCCTGTCGTGGTTGTACAAGGGAAGCATGGGGTGATCCTGACGTTACCGGCCGCCGTCGGGCGCTATTTTGTAGGGGACCTACTAAGCGGGGAGCCCGGGACTGACGGCACGGCACAAACGTCCTGCCAATGCAGGACGTTTGTGCCGCGGTTACGGCGGTGTTGCTGGGCCGGTAGACTTGGACAGGCCGTTCTGTCGGCCATTCTGCCCGGCTTCTTCCAGACGTCATCCGTTGAGCTGCGGCGTTTCCCTGTTGTGAAAGGCCTTACCTGCTGTGATTACTGTCCAGGATCTTGAACTGCGCGCTGGCGCCCGGCTCCTCATGGACCAGGTGAGCTTCCGCATCGACAAGGGCGACAAGATCGGTCTCGTAGGCCGTAACGGTGCAGGCAAGACCACCCTCACGCGGGTCCTTGCCGGCGAGGGACTGCCCGCAGCGGGCAAGGTAACGCGCACGGGCGAGATCGGTTACCTGCCCCAGGATCCGCGCACACCGGACATGGAACAGCTGGCCCGCGACCGCATTCTGGCAGCCCGGGGCCTGGACATCGCCGTCAGCAAGCTCCGGCTGGCGCACGATGAGATGGCCAGCGAAGACGCCGAGGTCCAGCGCAAGGCCATGAACCGCTACGACCGGCTGGAATCAGAGTTCCTGGCGGCCGGCGGTTACTCGGCTGAGGCCGAGGCCGCCGCGATCTGCTCCAACCTGGCACTGCCGGACCGCATCCTGAACCAGCCGCTCAAGACCCTCTCCGGCGGACAGCGCCGCCGTGTTGAACTGGCCCGGATCCTGTACTCCGACGCCGAGACCATGCTCCTTGATGAGCCCACCAACCACCTCGATGCCGACTCCATCGCCTGGCTGCGCGAATTCCTCAAGAACCACCAGGGCGGGCTGATCGTGATCAGCCACGACACCGAACTCCTGGAAGCCACCGTCAACAAGGTCTTCCTGCTGGACGCCAACCGCGCCCAGATCGACTTCTACAACATGGACTGGAAGCGCTACCTGCTCCAGCGCGAAACCGACGAACGCGCCCGCAAGCGTGAGCGCGCCAACGCCGAGAAGAAGGCCCAGGTCCTCTTCGACCAGGCCAACAAGATGCGCGCCAAGGCCACCAAGGCTGTCGCAGCACAGAACATGGCCAAGCGTGCCGAACGCCTGCTCAGCGGCCTGGAAGCAGTCCGCGAGAACGACCGTGTGGCAGCCCTGCGATTCCCCGACCCGTCACCTTGCGGCAAGACCCCGCTCACCGCCGAAGGCCTCAGCAAGTCCTACGGTTCTCTGGAAATCTTCACGGACGTGGACCTCGCGATCGACCGCGGCTCCAAGGTGGTCATCCTGGGCCTCAACGGCGCCGGCAAGACCACCCTCCTGCGGATGCTCGCCGGCGTGGACAAGCCTGACACCGGGGAGGTTATTCCCGGACACGGCCTGAAAGTGGGCTATTACGCCCAGGAGCACGACACCCTCGACGTTGACCGGACCGTGCTGGAAAACATGCGCTCCTCCGCCCCGGACATGAAGGACGCAGAAGTCCGCGGCATCCTCGGCTCGTTCCTNNTTCTCCGGCGACGACGTCGACAAGCCCGCTGGCGTTCTCTCCGGCGGTGAGAAGACCCGCCTGGCCCTGGCCACCATCGTCGCTTCCAGCGCCAACGTCCTCCTCCTCGATGAGCCCACCAACAACCTGGACCCCGCCAGCCGCGCCGAAATCCTCGGCGCGCTGCGGAACTACAGCGGCGCCGTCGTGCTGGTGAGCCACGACGAAGGGGCTGTCGAAGCCCTGAATCCTGAGCGCGTTGTCCTGCTGCCCGACGGTGTCGAAGACCTCTGGAACGAGGACTACCTGGACCTCATTACGCTCGCCTAGCCTCGTTCCCTGGCTGGGCCCGCGCCCGCAACCGCGTGATTTGCCGCTTGCTGGCTCGTTCCTCGCCTCTGACGCAAGCTACACAAATCACCCGGCCGCGGGCGCTTGTGCGTTTGTCACCGATCAGCGAAGGGTCATCTCCTCAGCGTCTGTGATCCGCAGTAGCTCATCGTAGGTGATGCTGAACATCGAGTTGTGGTCTCCTGCTCCGGCCCAGAGGAGATCTTGGGTTACGAGGGACTTGTCCAGGAGTGTTCTGATCTTTTCCGGGTGGCCTATAGGGGCTACTCCGCCTACTTCTTGGCCTGTGTGCTCAAGGACGAAGGCGGGGCTGGCTCTGCGGATCTTTCGTGTTCCCAGTTGCGTCGCTACGAGTGTTGTGTCCACCCTGGCGGCGCCGCTGGCCAGAATCAGTAGCGGGGCGCCATCGATCTCGAAGATCAGGCTGTTGGTGATGGCCGCGACATCGCAGCCGAGGGCCTCAGCTGCGGCAGCCGCCGTCGGGACCCTAGTCTCTAAGATCCGCACTGTGTCCTGGACACCCGACGCTGTCAGGGCGCGTTTCACATTCGACACTGGAACAGCAACATCCACGGGGTTCATTCGTCAGTAGCCCTGGGCGTCCAGGAGGGCGTCTTCCTCTTCTTCTGCTGTCGCTTTCTTGCGTTTGCGGGCAACGCGAGGACGACGGCGGGCTGCCGCGGCGGAGGAGTGGACCGGGCTACCGGAACTGAGCTCATCTGTGTGCTCGTCCTCGGCGTCGATCGCGGCGTTCCGTGCCTGCTGCCGCGCGGCGTAACCGAAGCCCACAAACATCAGCACGCCGAACGCGAACCACTGCAGCGAATAGGACAGGTGCGTGCCTTCTTCGGTGGCGGGCTTCGGGAACGGGAATGGCATCTCAGCGGGGGCGGGTGATTCGGTGGCGAGCTGTCCATACGCACCGGTGAGCACGGGGTACCCCAGTTGGTCCGCGTAGGTGGGCAGGTCGATGGAGGCGAGCTGGCCGGCGGGGGCGCCGCGGTCCAGTTGCGGTTCGCCGTGTTTGAGCCGCACAACGGCGGTCACGGGCCCTGAGGGAGGCGCCGGGATGGAGTCGGGGCTGCCCGGGTTCTTGTTGCCGATGGGCAGCCAGCCGCGGTCGATCACCACGGTTTCGCCGGACCCCAGCCTGAACGGGACAACCACCTCATACCCGGGCTGCCCGTTCAGCGGACGGTTGCGGACAATCCGCTGGCCGTCGGGGTCGTAAGTGCCCTTGAGCTCCACCTGGGTCCACTCCTTCGCCGGGTCCAGGGTGGAGAACTGGTCCCGGGCCTGGTCGAAGGAGATGGGAGTGGCCGAATAGTTGGTGACCACGCGGTTGATCTCCGCGAGGGTCTCTGCGCGGCGGTCCATCTGCCACCGGCCAAGGAAGACGCACGCGGCGGCAAAGATGGCGGCGAGCAGGAGGTATCCCAGCCATTTGCTGGAAAAAAGGAAGCGGTACATTCAGCCGGCCTGCCCCACGGGCGGCTGGCCGGCTTCCTGCCCCGAACCCAGGATTACGGTTTCCTTCCAGAGCCCGCGGGTCTGGAGGTAGTCTTCCAGCCAGTCACGGTGGTCGTCGCAGGCCAGCCAGGTTTTGCGGCGTTCCGGTGTATGGATTTTGGGGTTGTTCCAGAGCAGCTGCCAGGAAGCTTCCGCGCGGCAGGCCTTGCGGGAGCACATGGCAGTCATGGCCGGCGGGGGACCAGCGGTCCCTGCGGCCAGGTCGAATATGTTCATGAGGCGCGCCGTTCCTGTCCTTGCGTGGGTTCGTCGTCGTCATCAATGAGCTCGCCCGGGATGACCGCGGGTGTGGAGCCGTCCTGTTCCGGCGGCCACGACGGGCTTTCGAGTTCGGCAAGCGGCGCCGAGTCGAGCAGCAAGTCGCTGTGGACCTCTGCCTGGTCGCTGCCGTTGGCGATCACCACCGCGATCCAGGGGAGGAAGACGGCACCGGCAACCATGACGAGCTTGAACCAGCCGTCCACCACAAAAATGAGGATAAGGCAGACCATGCGGATTCCCATGGCCACCGCGTACTTGATCATGCGCTGGCGCATGTCCTCTGAGTGGGCAGCCGCAGCGTCCGTAATGCTGTGGACCCCGGAATCACCGGAGAACCGTTCGGGATCTCCGGGCACGGATTGTCCAGCATGGTTTTCAAGGGTCACGGCTGATTGATCACGCTCCAAGGGCTTGCTTCAATTCTCTCACCATCGGCAGTGGTGCCCAAACGCGGGCTAAGATCGGAGGCAGCAAAATCACACCCCTGTCCTACCGCGGCTTCACGTGCCGCAGAATCCCGGAGCGTTTAATGTCTGAAGCAGCTACAGCGGCCCGCAGTGTCCTGATCACCGGTGGAAACCGCGGCATCGGCCTGGCCATCGCGCAGGCTTTTGTGGCCAACGGTGACAAGGTGGCCGTGACCTACCGGAGCGCGTCGGAGCTGCCGGCCGGGATTCTGGGTGTGAAAGCTGATGTGACTGACGAGGCCTCTGTGGACGCCGCCTTCGCGGAGGTGGAAGCTGCCCACGGTCCTGTTGAGGTCCTGGTGGCAAACGCGGGAATCACCAAGGACACGCTCCTGATGCGCATGAGTGAAGATGACTTCACGTCCGTGATCGACACCAACCTCTCCGGCGCTTTCCGGGTCATCAAGCGCGCCTCGAAGGGCATGATCCGGATGCGCAAGGGCCGCGTGGTCCTCATTTCCTCGGTCTCCGGACTCTACGGCGCGCCGGGCCAGATCAATTATTCTGCCTCCAAGGCAGGTTTGGTGGGCATCGCCCGGTCCCTGACGCGCGAGCTGGGTTCACGCGGGATCACAGCAAACGTTGTGGCCCCCGGATTCATCAACACGGACATGACGGCGGAACTGCCCGAAGCCACGCAGAAGGGCTACCTCGCCAGCATTCCTGCCGGCCGGTTTGCCGAGGCATCCGAAGTGGCGAACGTGGTCCGCTGGATTTCCAGCGACGAGGCGGCCTACATTTCCGGCGCCGTTATCCCGGTCGACGGCGGCCTGGGCATGGGCCACTGAAACTAGCGTGACCGGGTTTTCTTTGTGGGGGTCACACAAGAGAATTCGGTGCCAGCGCTGGCATGATGGACGCTGATGCCAAGCGATTTAGACGTTTCGAACAAAGGAGCCCATATGGGACTGCTGGACAACAAAACCGCAATTGTGACCGGATCCTCACGGGGAATCGGGGCCGAAGTGGCCAAGAACCTCGCTGCCGAAGGCGCCGCCGTCGTCGTCAACTACCGCCAGAAGGCGCCGCGCGCCAACAAGGTGGTCGCAGGAATTGAAGCTGCCGGCGGCCGCGCCACGGCCGTGGGCGCTGACCTCACCACCCAGGAAGGCGTGCAGGCCCTGGCGAGCGCGGCCATGGAGAACTTCGGTTCGCTGGACGTCCTGGTGCTGAACGCCTCCGGCGGCATGGAGTCCGGCATGGAAGACGACTACGCCCTGAAGCTGAACCGCGACGCGCAGGTCAACATGCTCAACGCCGCCGTGCCCCTGATGAAGGAAGGCTCCCGCGTGGTCTTCGTGACCAGCCACCAGGCCCACTTCATCAACTCTGTTCCCACCATGCCCGAATACGAGCCCGTTGCCCGCAGCAAGCGTGCCGGCGAGGACGCCCTGCGTGAGCTCCTGCCGAACCTGGCGGAAAAGGGCATCTCGCTGGTGGTTGTATCCGGCGACATGATCGAAGGCACCGTCACGGCGACGCTGCTGGACCGGTCGAACCCGGGCGCCATCGAAGCCCGCCGCGCCGAGGCCGGAAAGCTCTACTCCGTGGAGGAGTTCGCTGAAGTTGTGGCCAGCATGGCTACGGCCGACGTCGAATCCGGCCACACGGAGTACGCCGGTGGCGCCGACTACTTCGGCAAGGGCGCCAACTAGCGCCCATAACCCGCGGGATGGGCCCAGGCCGTCATGGGGTGGATGGGGAGCACTTCGCGGCAGTCTTCCACGAGAACAATGCCGCGAAGTGCCTTCTCGGCGTATCGGCGGAGTTTGCTTCAGACCCCGGCGATGTGGCGCACCGCGTCGAGGTACGGCATATTGATCGCGGCGTCAGCAACCGCCCGGACCGCAGGCTTGGCGTTGAACGCCACACCGATCCCGGCGGCTCCGAGCATGTCCAGGTCGTTGGCGCCGTCGCCCACGGCAATGGTGTGTTCCATCGCGATGCCTTCGGCTGCCGCCCACTCGCGCAGGTACTTTTCCTTCGCCGCACGGTCGACGACGGCACCGAGCACCCTGCCGGTCAGGGCGCCGTCCACAATTTCAAGTTCGTTCGCCAGCCAATAATCCAGGCCCAGATCTTCCGCGATGGGACGCAGGATCTGGTTGAATCCGCCGGACACCACGGCCACTACGTGGCCCGCAGCTTTAAACGCCGCTACGAGTTCAGCGGCACCTTCGCTCAGCTTCACTTCCGCCCGGACGGAATCGACGACGGCGGCCGGCAGTCCTGCGAGCACGGCCACCCGCGCGTGGAGGCTCTGCGCGAAGTCGAGTTCACCGCGCATCGCGGCTTCGGTGACTGCTGCCACTTCCTCCCGCTTGCCTGCGTAGGCGGCCAGGAGTTCGATGACTTCCTGCTGGATCAGCGTCGAATCAACGTCCATGATCAGCAGCTTCCGCGGAGCCGCACGCAGACCGGCGGGAACGATGGCTGTGTCAAGGCCATCCTGGGCGGCCTCGGCCACTGCCCTGCGAAGCGCGGAAACGCCGGCGTCCGTGCCGTCAGCAATGGCGAGCTCGGCGGTGTGGACCTCAAACCGGCTGTCCCCGCCACTTGATTCAGACTGGAGCGTGGCGCCGCTGCCCGTCAGGACGGAGCGGAGCTTGTTGAGCCCGGAGGCGGTCAGTTTTGGGCCATAGCTGACCGCAGTCACGTTCGAAGTCATGGCTGCAATCTTAGCCAGCGGGGGGAGAGCCACCCGAATTGATTGCGCCACGTTGTTCGCGTCCCCGGCGAGGCCGGCCGGCTGAGGCGACGGTTACCGGCGACTGTGACAAGCATCGCTGTCCAAGTATCAGTTATCAGTCCTCCCTTGTTTTGTCCTAGTGTCTACTCCTATGAGTGATGTTCTTGAATTGGCCGCCGTCAGCGTTGTCCGTGGGGCCAAGACCCTTCTGAACAAGGTCGACTGGCAGGTCAAGGAGGGCGAACGTTGGGTCATCCTCGGACCCAACGGCGCCGGCAAGACCACGCTCCTGCAGATTGCTGCCGCCCGGCTGCACCCCTCCAGCGGCAAGGCCAGCATTCTGGACGAACTTCTCGGCGCCGTGGACGTGTTTGAACTCCGTCCCCGGATCGGACTGTCCTCCGCGGCGTTGGCCAATCACATCCCTGAGGGCGAGACCGTCCTGAACGTTGTAGTGACGGCCGCTTATGGTGTGACGGGCCGCTGGCGCGAAGGCTACGAGAGGGCCGACGAGCGCCGCGCTTTCAGGCTGCTCAATGACTGGGGCATGGGGCCACTGCTTAATCGGAAATTCGCGTCCCTGTCCGAGGGTGAGCGCAAGCGCGTGCAGATTGCCCGTGCCCTGATGACGGATCCGGAACTCCTCCTGCTGGACGAGCCGGCCGCCGGCCTGGACCTGGGTGGGCGCGAGGACCTGGTGCATCGCCTCAGCGAACTCGCCCGCGACGAATCGGCGCCGGCGATTGTCCTGGTCACCCACCACCTTGAAGAAGTTCCGCCCGGCTTCACCCACGCCATGCTGCTACGGGACGCTAATGTAGTTGCGGCCGGCCCCATCACCGAAGTGCTGACGGCGGAGAACCTGGGCCAGACGTTCGGGCTTGAGCTTGACGTGAACGCCAGCGCGGGCAGGTACACCGCCGCCGCACGCCGCTAAGGCGGTCCCGTCCCGGTGGATCTTCTCAGCAGCATCTTTGTGTTTTTTGCCGGCCTGTGGGCCGGCACCATCAACGCCGTTGTAGGCTCCGGCACTCTTGTCACCTTCCCGGTCCTGATCGCCCTCGGCGTCACTCCCGTGGTGGCATCCATGAGCAACGCGATGGGCCTCGTGGCCGGCACCGCAGCAGGAGCATGGGGCTACCGCCGCGAGCTCAAGGGCCGGGGGAGGCAGCTGCTGAAGCTCCTGCCTGCGTCCCTGCTGGGTGGCATCAGCGGCGCCTGGCTGCTGCTACACCTCCCGGAAAAGGTGTTTTACTACGCCGCTCCAGCACTGATTGTGCTGGCGCTGCTGATGGTGGTCTTCCAGCCCCGGCTCCAGCAGTGGGTGCGCACCAGGGAGGAAAACCCCGAGCACGCCATCAAGGACAAAAGCCACGGCCTGCTTCTGGTGGTGCTGGTCTACCTGGCAGGCGTTTACGGCGGCTACTTCGTCGCGGCACAGGGCATTCTGCTGGTGGGAATCCTGGGCGTGTTCATGGCCGGAACCATCCAGAACGCCAATGCCATGAAGAACTTCTTGGTCCTGGGCGTGAACATCGTGGCGGCAGCCTCCTATCTGCTGTTCGCATTCGACCGCATCAACTGGACGGTGGTGGCCATCATCTCAGTCAGCTCCTTGATCGGCGGCGTCATCGGCTCCAAGGTGGGCCGCCGGCTTTCCCCGCCGGTCCTCCGCGGAGTGATCTTTGCGCTCGGTCTGGTGGCGCTGGGCTTTATGGTCGCCAACCTGCTGAAATAATCAGCCGGTGACAATCCACTATCTTGAATCCGCCGGGGACCCCCGCGTCGCCGACTACACGCAGCTGACGGATGTACACCTGCGGAAGCTCCGTGAACCGGCTGAAGGAATGTACATCGCCGAATCCTCGCGGGTCCTGCGCCGGGCGTTGGCGGCCGGCCACCGGCCGAGGTCGTTTTTCCTGGCGGAGAAATGGCTGGCTGACCTGCAGGATGTCCTCAGTGCCTATCCGGACGTTCCTGCATTCATTGGCAGCGCCGCCCTGCTGGAAGAGATCACCGGGTTCCACCTCCACCGTGGTGCCATGGCAGCCATGCAACGGCCGGCTGCGGTACCCCTCCACGAGCTGCTTGCCGGGGCAAACAGGGTCGCGGTCCTGGAGGACATCGTGGACCACACCAATGTGGGCGCCATCTTCCGTTCCGCCGCGGCACTGGACATCGATGCCGTCCTGATTTCTCCACGCTGCGGCGATCCGCTCTACCGCCGCAGCGTCCGGGTCAGCATGGGAACGGTCTTCCAGGTGCCCTGGGCGCGGCTGGAGTCCTGGCCGCAGGACCTGTCGCTGCTCAAGGAAGCCGGCTTCACGGTGGCCGCACTGGAACTCACCGAGGACGCCGTGGACGTGGACAGGCTCGCCGCCCGCAATCCGGACCGGCTGGCCCTGGTACTCGGCACCGAAGGCGCCGGTATGAGTGCCGGGACGCTTGCCGCCGTCGACCTCGCCGTGAAAATCCCCATGCGAGCCGGCGTGGACTCCCTGAACGTGGCGGCGGCCTCAGCGGTGGCGTTCTGGGAACTCCGGCCCCGCGGTTCGCAGGGTCCGCGCTGATCCGCTATTATTAACAGCTGGCTGTCCTGCGCCTTCTGCCTCGCGGCAGTGAAGTGGGCACCAGTCATCCCATTCATACCTGGCAGCTGGCAAAATCCAGTTGTGCGAACAAAGGCCCCATTATGAAGTCTGATACCCACCCGAAGTACGAAGCTGTTGTTTTCAACGACCTGGCTTCCGGCGTCAAGTTCCTGACCAAGTCCACCGTGTCTTCCAAGAAGACCATCGAGTGGGAAGACGGAAACACCTACCCGGTCATCGACGTCGAAATCTCCTCCGAGTCCCACCCGTTCTACACGGGCAAGCA
>DIZT01000281.1:19834-20076 GCA_002427975.1 Micrococcaceae bacterium UBA6021
TCGTGGGGCAGGATGGATGGCATGACTGCCATACCCTTTGCCGCTGAAGACCGCCCCCGCAGCCACCACGGCGAGTACAAAGTCCCCGGCGGCAAACTTGTGGTGGTGGACTTCGACGTCGTGGACGGCGTCGTCGCCGACGTCTCCCTCAGCGGCGACTTCTTCCTTGAACCCGATGAGGCGCTGCCCGCCATCAACCGGGCGCTCACCGGTCTGCCGGAAAGCACGACGACGGCGGAGCT
>DIZT01000281.1:20223-20406 GCA_002427975.1 Micrococcaceae bacterium UBA6021
CCCGGAAAGCACGACGGCGGCGGAGCTGTCCGCCGCAGTCACCGGTTCGCTGCCGCCAGGCGCCGTCCTGTTCGGCTTTTCGGCCGATGCCGTGGCTGTCACCGTCCGCCGCGCCCTGGCAAAGGCAACGTCCTGGACGGACCACCACTGGAACATCATCGCCCCCACGGTGCTGCCTACCCA
>DIZT01000045.1:0-2437 GCA_002427975.1 Micrococcaceae bacterium UBA6021
GTTTTTGTCCAGATAATGCGCTTTGAAGGCTATTCTGACGCCATTATCTGGACAAAAACTCAAAGTCGGCGTTAGGTGTCGCACCGGTGGCTGTCGCCAGGACAGGCTACATGTGGACGTGCAGGCGCCGCGCCGCTTCCGAGATGGATCCGCTCAGTGACGGGTACACGGTAAAGGTGCTGGCGACGTCGTCGACGTGCAGCTTCTGCGTGACCGCAAGGGAGATGGCGAAGATCAGCTCGGACGCGTTCGGCCCCACCACAACACCGCCAATCACGGTGCCGGAGCCCTTGCGGGCGAAGATCTTGACGAAGCCGTCCTTGTGGTTGCGCATTTTGGCGCGGGCGTTGCTCTTGAGCGACAGCTTGACGATATCGCCCTGGTACTTGCCGGACTGGATCTCGGCCTCGGAGACGCCCACGTTCGCGATCTCGGGCGAGGTGAAGATGTTGGACGCGACCTGGTGCAGCTTGAGCGGCATAACGCTGTCGCCCAGGAAGTGGGCAATCGCGATCCGGCCCTGCATGGCAGCCACCGAAGCCAAGGCCAGCACGCCGGTGCAGTCGCCGGCGGCGTAGATGTTCGGCGCGGTGGTGCGGGAGACGCCGTCGACCTTGATGTGGCCGCTCTCGGTGAGGGCCACGCCGGCTTCCTCCAGGCCGATGCCGGCGGTGTTGGGGATGGAACCGACACAGACCAGGCAGTGGCTGCCGGTGACTTTCGAGCCGTCACCGAGGGTGACCACCACGCCGTCATCGGTCCGTTCGACGGTTTCCGCGCGGGCGCGGGACAGGACCCGCACTCCGCGGCGTTCAAAGACTTCCTCCAGCACTTCCGCGGCGTCGGTGTCCGAACCGGGCAGCACCCGGTCACGGCTGGAGATGAGGGTGACTTTAGAGCCCAGGCCGTTGTAGGCGGAGGCAAATTCGGCGCCGGTCACACCGGACCCCACCACAATGAGTTCCTCGGGAAGCTCGTCGAGGTTGTAGATCTGGGCCCAGTTCAGGATGCGTTCCCCGTCAGGCCGGGCGGTGGGCAGTTCCCGGGGATGCGCGCCCACGGCCAGCAGAATGGTGTCCGCTTCCACGATTTCCGTGCCGTCGACGGTGAGGACCTCAATCGTGTGGTTGTCCACGAGCTTGCCGGACCCCAGCAGGATGCGTACGTTCTGGTGCTCCAGACCGGAGGAGATGTCCCGGGACTGCTGGCGTGCAAGGTTCAGCAGACGGTCGTTGATGTGCTTGAGGTCGGCCCGCATCACGGGCACAAAGTCGCCGCCGTCGACGTCGAACTTCACTCCCAGCTCCCCCGCCTCACCGACGCGGGTCATCAGGTCCGCCGTCGCGATCAGCGTTTTGGAAGGCACGACGTCGGTGAGCACCGCGGAGCCGCCCAAGCCGGCGCGTTCGATAATGGTGACCTGCGCCCCCAGTGAGGCAGCCACCATTGCGGCTTCGTATCCGCCGGGGCCACCTCCGAGGATTGCGATCCGGGGTGAGCTGAAATCAGGATGCGTAGTCACAATCAACCATTCTCGCGCATCTGTGCGGGGACCACCAATAGGCGGAGCGCTGCTGCCACTGTGCACAGCGGTGGCAGCACGATAACTTGTACCAGTGCGTAATACAGACTTCCAGAACACGGACCCCTTCGCCGCCGCGCGCTCCGCCGCTGACTACATCGCCCAGGAGACCGGGGTGGACAACCACGACATCGCCCTCGTCCTGGGATCTGGCTGGGCCGAAGCCGCCGACCTCATCGGCGAAACCACGGCCACGCTGACCGCGGATACGGTCCCCGGCTTCCACGCCCCGGCAGTGGAAGGGCATGTGGGCACCATCCGATCCGTCCTGACCAAAGAAGGCAAACGCGCGCTGGTCCTGGGCGCACGGACCCATTACTACGAAGGCAAAGGCGTGCGGGCCGTGGTCCACGGCATCCGCACCGCTGCGGCTGCCGGCTGCAAAACGCTGGTCCTCACCAACGGCTGCGGGGGCCTGAACGAAAGCTGGGCGCCGGGCACTCCGGTCCTCATCAAAGATCACATCAACCTCACGGCCGCCTCCCCGCTCGAAGGCGCAACGTTCGTTGACCTGACAGATCTGTACTCATCCCGCATCCGTGCCCTGGCCCGCGAAGTGGACTCCTCGCTGGAGGAGGGCGTCTACGTCCAGTTCTCCGGACCGCATTACGAAACGCCGGCCGAGGTCCAGTTCGCCAAAAGGATCGGCGCGGACCTGGTGGGCATGTCCACTGCATTGGAAGCGATCGCCGGCCGTCACGCAGGGATGGAAGTGTTCGGAATTTCGCTGGTCACCAACCTCGCCGCCGGCATCAGCTCCATGCCGCTGAGCCACCAGGAAGTCATCGAATCCGGTCTTGCCGCGGCGCCGCGCATCTCAAAACTGCTGGCCGGCATCATCGCAAAACTGTAGCC
>DIZT01000045.1:2569-4200 GCA_002427975.1 Micrococcaceae bacterium UBA6021
GCGTCAGGAAACCGGCGCTCGATGGACTGGGCGATCCCGGCAATGCTCTGCCGGGAAAGCTCAGTCCGCCAGGTGACTTCGGCATGGCGCATGGTCTGCGAAATAAGGCACGTGCGCGCGTAGTCGGCGTCCATGCTCCCGCCAGGGGAATCCTTGGCGATGCCTTCGCACCGGAAGGCATCCCCGTTCCCTTCGATGGCCAGCACCACGTCCAGAACGGAAATCTGCTCCGGGCGCCTGGCCAGCGAGAAGCCGCCCCGCGGGCCGGACACCGACGTCAGGATCCCGGCCCGCACCAGGGCCTGGAGCTGCTTGTTCAGATACGCGGCCGGGAGCTTATAGAACTCGGCCAGGCGCGCGCTGCTGACGGCTTCCCCCGCGGGCGTCCACGACATATTGACGCAGCTGTGCAGCCCCCACTCAACCCCTTGCCTCAATTTCATATTCGCGACATTACTTGTCCAGAAAATTGGCTGTCAAGGATTTCAGCGGTTCCGCCGTCACCGCGAGTGTTCGGGCACCTGTTCCGGGAGCAATGACGATAGCGTTGACACCATGACGTCCTCCGATGCCGATTCCTTGTTCAGCCAGGCCCGCGACTGGGCGGCCAAAGATCCGGATCCCGCCACTGCCGCAGCACTCACCGAGTTGCTGCAGCTCGCGGAGGACGGCTCCCCGGCAGCGTCGCAGGAGCTGGCCGACAGCTTCAGCGGCACGCTGCAGTTCGGCACCGCAGGCCTCCGCGCCGCCCTGGGACCCGGGCCGAACCGGATGAACCGCGTGGTGGTGCGCCGCGTCGCCGCCGGCCTGTCGGCTTTCCTGGTAGATGTGGTGGGTGAGGCTGCGCCCGGGACCCGGCCACGCGCCGTCGTCGGCTATGACGCCCGCTATAACTCGGACATCTTTGCCGAGGAAACGGCGGCCATCTTCACCGCCGCCGGGATTGAAACCTTCCTGATGCCGTCCGCGCTGCCCACCCCGCTGCTGGCTTTCGCCGTGCGGGCCCTCGATTGCGACGGCGGCGTGATGGTGACTGCCAGCCACAATCCCCCGCAGGACAACGGTTACAAGGTGTATTTGGGCCGCCATGCCGTTGAGGACAGCGGCCGCGGAGCGCAGATCGTGGCGCCCTACGACGCCAGGATCGCCGCGCGGATCGATGCCGTCGGCGCGCTGGAATCCATCGCCCTGGCCACGGACGGCTGGACTGTGCTGGATCCATCGGTTGCGGCGGACTATGAACGTGCGACGGCGGCACTCACCGATGCGGCCCTCTTTCCGTCCCGTGACTTGAGGATTGTCCTGACTCCGATGCACGGCGTCGGCGGCGAAACTGCCGTTGCAGTGCTGAACGCTGCCGGCTTTGCCGATGTCACCCTCGTGGCCGAACAGGCTGAGCCGGATCCCGACTTTCCCACCGTGAATTTTCCCAATCCTGAGGAGCCGGGCGCGCTGGACCTGGCGCTGGAGGCTGCCGCCCGGGTGGACGCCGACATTGTCCTGGCCAACGATCCGGACGCGGACCGCGCTGCAGTGGCCGCGAAGGATCCTGATACCGGCGCCTGGCGCATGCTGCGCGGCGACGAGGTCGGTGCGCTGCTGGGGGCACACATTGTGGCCCGGCTGGCGGC
>DIZT01000045.1:4259-4985 GCA_002427975.1 Micrococcaceae bacterium UBA6021
GGCCGGTGTGTTCGCCAATTCGATTGTGTCCTCGCGCCTGCTGTCCCGCATCGCCGCCGCGGCGGGATACGCGCATGAGGAAACGTTGACCGGGTTCAAGTGGATTTCCCGCGTGCCCGGGCTGATCTACGGCTACGAGGAAGCCCTTGGCTATTGCGTTGCACCTGAACTGGTCCGGGACAAGGACGGGATCTCTGCTGCAGTCCTCATCGCGGAAATGGCTGCGGCCGCCAAGGCGGACGGAAAAACCATCTTCGACACCCTGGACGAGCTCTACCTTCAGCACGGGATACACGCCAGCGACCAGATGAGCATCCGGGTGGCCGATCTTGGCCTGCTCGACGCCATGATGAACCGGCTCCGGGTCAGCCCGCCCGATTCGTTCGGTTCGTCCGCTGTTGAGAACTTTGTGGACCTGGCCGAAGGGAGCGGGCATTTGCCGCCGACCGATGGCCTTCTGTATCTGACCCGGGACCAGACCCGCGTGATCATCCGGCCCAGCGGCACCGAGCCCAAGCTCAAGTGCTACCTGGAAGTCATCCTCCCGGTTGAGTCAGCGGCTGAACTGCCCGAAGCCCGCCAGGCAGCCCGGACCGCCCTGGACAATGTGCTCGGCGACGTCCGCGAGGCCCTCGGACTCTGACGTTGACGGCGCCCTTCGAATTGGGACGGCCCTGGCCCGCATGACCGGTGCTGGCCCGCACCGCTCATGCGGGGCAGGGCAGC
>DIZT01000051.1:0-901 GCA_002427975.1 Micrococcaceae bacterium UBA6021
ACACGGCGGTAGAGGTCGTTGAGGTCGGAGGTCGCGAAGCGGCCACCGTCCAGCTGGACCATCGGGCGCAGTTCCGGCGGGATCACCGGGACGGCGTCCAGCACCATGCCGAGCGGGCTGTTGTTGGTGGTCAGGAACGCGTTGACCACCTTCAGGCGCTTCAGGGCACGGGTCTTGCGCTGGCCCTTGCCGTTGGCGATGATGTCGCGCAGCAGGTCGGACTCGGCCTGCATGTCGAAGTTCTCAAGACGCTTCTTGATGGCTTCGGCACCCATGGAGCCTTCGAAGTACATGCCGTAGCGGTCGCGCAGCTCGCGGTAGAGGCCTTCGTCGCCTTCGAGGTCCGCGACCTTGAGGTTCTTGAACCGGTCCCAGACCTGCTCAAGGCGCTCGATCTCGGCGTCGGCACGCTTGCGCACGTTGGCCATCTGGCGGTCCGCGGAGTCGCGGGCCTTCTTCTTGTCGGCAGCCTTGGCACCTTCACCTTCGAGGCGCGCGATCTCGTTTTCGAGGTCGCGGGCGATCGTGGCGATGTCGGAGTCGCGGTTGTCGATCAGCTGCTTCTTCTCGATGTCGTGCTCAACCTGAAGGTTGGGCAGTTCCTCGTGGCGGCTGTCGGCGTCAACGCTGGTGATCATGTAGGCAGCGAAGTAGATGACCTTTTCGAGGTCCTTCGGTGCCAGGTCAAGGAGGTAGCCCAGGCGGGACGGAACACCCTTGAAGTACCAGATGTGCGTAACCGGGGCGGCCAGCTCGATGTGGCCCATGCGCTCACGGCGGACCTTCGCGCGGGTGACTTCAACGCCACACCGCTCGCAGATGATGCCCTTGAAGCGCACACGCTTGTACTTACCGCAGTAGCATTCCCAGTCGCGGGAAGGGCCGAAGATCTTCTCGCAGA
>DIZT01000051.1:1004-8057 GCA_002427975.1 Micrococcaceae bacterium UBA6021
GTGCGGTAGTTGATGGTTTCCGGCTTCTTAACCTCGCCGTAAGACCAGCCACGGATGTCATCCGCGGTGGCGAGGCCGATCTGCATGAGGCCGAAGGAGGATTCGCTGGACATATGGTCCCTGTTCTCTCTTGTTCTCTAAATTCTGAAGTCTTGGTTACGGGAAGAGGGAGGTGATGTCCGACGGCGGGTGGTCACCCGCCGTCGGACATCAACCTGCTAGACCTCTTCTACGGAACTGGGCTCTGCACGAGACAGATCGATGCCCAGTTCTTCCGCAGCCGTGAAGACTGCGTCATCAGAGTCACGCATTTCAATTGTGGTTCCGTCCGTGGAGAGTACTTCCACGTTCAGGCACAGCGACTGCATTTCCTTGATCAAGACCTTGAAGGACTCAGGAACGCCCGGCTCGGGGATGTTCTCGCCCTTGACGATTGCTTCGTAGACCTTCACACGACCGTGGATATCATCCGACTTGATGGTGAGGAGTTCCTGGAGCGTGTACGCGGCGCCATAAGCTTCGAGCGCCCACACTTCCATCTCACCGAAGCGCTGGCCACCGAACTGTGCCTTACCACCCAGCGGCTGCTGCGTGATCATGGAGTACGGGCCAGTGGAACGGGCGTGGATCTTGTCGTCCACCAGGTGGTGGAGCTTCAGGATGTACATGTAGCCGACCGAGATCGGATCCGGGAACGGCTCGCCGGAGCGGCCGTCGAAGAGGCGGGTCTTGCCTGAGGAGTTGATCAGGCGTTCGCCGTCGCGGGTGACATTGGTGGAGTCCAGCAGACCCGTGATTTCCTCTTCACGGGCGCCATCGAACACCGGCGTTGCAACAGTGGTCTGGCCACTCTCGCGCGGCAGGTTCGGCAGCTGCTTCATCCACTCGGGCTCGCCCTCGATCTTCCAACCGGTCTTGGCAACCCAGCCGAGGTGCGTTTCCAGCACCTGGCCGACGTTCATACGGCCCGGAACACCCAGCGGGTTCAGGACAATATCAACGGGGGTACCGTCGGCAAGGAAGGGCATGTCCTCGATCGGGAGGATCTTGGAGATAACACCCTTGTTGCCGTGGCGGCCGGCGAGCTTGTCGCCGTCGGTGATCTTACGCTTGGCGGCCACGTAGACGCGGACCAGCTGGTTCACGCCCGGGGGCAGTTCGTCGTCGTTGTCGCGGTCGAAGACGCGGACGCCGATGACGGTGCCGGACTCGCCGTGCGGAACCTTCAGGGAGGTGTCGCGCACTTCGCGGGACTTCTCACCGAAGATGGCGCGCAGCAGGCGCTCTTCCGGGGTCAGTTCGGTTTCACCCTTCGGGGTGACCTTTCCGACCAGGATGTCGCCGGCTTCAACCTCGGCACCGATGTGGATGATGCCACGCTCGTCCAGGCCTGCCAGGACTTCCTCGGACACGTTGGGGATGTCACGGGTGATTTCCTCGGCACCAAGCTTGGTGTCGCGGGCATCGATCTCGTGCTCCTCGATGTGGATGGAGGAAAGAACGTCCTCGGCAACAATGCGCTGCGAGAGGATGATGGCGTCCTCGAAGTTGTGGCCTTCCCATGACATGAATGCCACGAGCAGGTTCTTACCGAGGGCGAGCTCGCCCTGGTCCGTTGCCGGACCGTCGGCGATGATGCCGCCGACCTCGAGGCGCTGGCCTTCGTTCACCAGGACACGGTTGTTGTAGCAGTTGCCCTGGTTGGAGCGGGCGAACTTGTTGATGCGGTAGTTGGTTTCCGTACCGTCATCGTTGAGCATGATGACCAGCTCAGCGGAGACCTCGGTAACCACACCGGCCTTCTTCGCGATGGTGACATCACCGGCGTCGACGGCGGCGGCGCGCTCCATGCCGGTGCCCACGAACGGGGCCTCGGAACGGACCAGCGGCACGGCCTGGCGCTGCATGTTGGCACCCATGAGTGCGCGGTTTGCATCGTCGTGCTCAAGGAACGGGATCAGGGCCGTAGCCACGGACACCATCTGGCGCGGGGAAACGTCCATGAACTCGACCTCGCCGGCGGGAACCAGCACGGGCTCGCCTCCACCACCACGGGCGCGGACCAGGACTGTCTCTTCGGCGAACCGCTTGTTCTCATCCAGCGGAGCGTTGGCCTGTGCGATCAGGACCTCTGCCTCGTCGTCGGCCGTCAGGTACTGGACCTCATCGGCTACAACACCTTCGGAGACGAGACGGTAAGGAGTCTCGATGAAGCCGAACGGGTTGATGCGGCCGTAGGATGCCAGCGAACCGATCAGACCAATGTTCGGGCCTTCAGGGGTTTCGATGGGGCACATACGTCCGTAGTGGGACGGGTGAACGTCTCGAACTTCCATGCCTGCGCGGTCACGGGACAGACCACCCGGGCCAAGCGCGGACAGACGGCGCTTGTGGGTCAGACCCGACAACGGGTTGTTCTGGTCCATGAACTGCGACAGCTGGGACGTTCCGAAGAACTCCTTGATCGCTGCCACAACCGGGCGGATGTTGATCAGGGTCTGCGGCGTGATGGCCTCGACGTCCTGGGTGGTCATCCGCTCGCGGACAACGCGCTCCATACGGGACAGGCCGGTGCGGACCTGGTTCTCGATGAGCTCGCCGACGGCGCGGATACGGCGGTTGCCGAAGTGGTCGATGTCATCGATCTCAACGCGCAGCTCGTGGTCCTGGCCGTCGCGCTTGCCCGTGAGGGTCTTCTCGCCGGCGTGCAGGGCAACCAGGAACTTGATCATGGCCACGATGTCTTCAACGTGCAGGACCGAAGCTTCCTTGTCGCCAAGGGAGCGGTCGATGCCAAGCTTGCGGTTGATCTTGTAACGGCCAACCTTGGCCAGATCGTAGCGCTTGGAGTTGAAGTACAGGTTGTCCAAGAGCGACTGGGCAGCCTCGACTGTGGGCGGCTCGCCCGGTCGCAGCTTCCGGTAGATGTCCAGCAACGCGTCTTCGCGGGTCTCGGTGGCGTCCTTCTCCAGCGTTGCGCGCATGGAGTCGTACTGGCCGAACTCTTCGAGGATCTGGCCTTCGGTCCAGCCAAGGGCCTTCAGCAGAACGGTGACGGACTGCTTGCGCTTGCGGTCGAGGCGAACGCCGACCTGGTCGCGCTTGTCGATCTCGAGTTCGAACCAAGCACCGCGGGACGGGATGATCTTGGCCGTGAAGATGTCCTTGTCACTGGTCTTGTCCGCGGTGCGCTCAAAGTAGGCGCCCGGGGAACGGACCAGCTGGGAGACGACCACACGCTCGGTGCCGTTGACGACGAAGGTGCCCTTCTCGGTCATCAGCGGGAAGTCGCCCATGAACACGGTCTGCTGCTTGATTTCGCCCGTGTTGTTGTTCATGAACTCGGCCTTGACGTACAGCGGTGCCGAGTACGTTGCGTCCCGGTCCTTGCACTCGGCCATGGTGTACTTCGGATCAGCGAACTCCGGATCGGAAAAGCTCAGGGACATGGTGCCCTGGAAGTCCTCGATCGGGGAGATCTCTTCGAAGATGTCCGACAGTCCGGACGAGGTGGCGACGCTGAGGTCGTTTTCTTCGACGGCCTTCGCTACGCGCGCCTGCCAGCGTTCGTTTCCGACCAGCCAGTCGAAGCTGTCCGTCTGCAGGGCAAGGAGATTCGGAACGTCAAGTGGTTCGTGAATCTTTGCGAATGAGAGCCGGCGAGTGGCACCATCAGTGCTGTCGGCGGTGTTAGCGGTTTCGTTATTAGAGGTGCTCGAGGCGACCAAGAGGGATCCTTCCACAGACCTTCAGGCGTTTTCAGATCTCCCCCGCTGTGCACCCTGCGGAATGACTCCGCAGTGCTACCATCCGGTTCCGCTATATGACCCGGGGCCGGGGCCGACCATACAATGACGTTGTTGACGGCACGTTGATGGTCAGCTGCCAGGCAAAGCCCACCGCTATATGAAGGCTGAAGGTAAACAGGGAAGACGCAAATATCTACGATACGGCAAAACCGTTTACGTGTCTACCCCACAACCGGACTTATTGCAAGCACTGATTTTTTGATGTCAGAGCCGCAGGGTAACGCCTGCTGCGGTGCATTCGTTTGCGTTGGCGAACACCGCGTCACGCACGGCATCCTTTGACTCCTGGCCGGGCTGGCCGCCGGCATCAACTGCCGACGAATGGTCAAGGGCGAGAACGCTCAGCGAGGCGAACAGACCCACCAGGTTCCCCGATACGGTGTCCTTGGCATCCTGCGCGGCCAGGTAGATGTCCTCATAGGCGTTGGAGTCGTTCTGGATTACCTTGTAGCCGGCGTAGAGGGAGTTGAACGTCTCGCAAGCCACTTTCACGCCGCCGGCCTGGGGCCCGGCTGACTTACTTGCAGCGTTCGACGGCGACGCCTTCGTGGTCGCGGGGGCGGACGCTGTGGGGGCTGCTGTTGCGGTGGTGCGCTCGGGCGCAGGAGTGGCAACGGAGCAGCCTGTGAGTCCGGCGAGGCAAGCGACGGCGGCCCCGGCGAGGATTTTCTTCAAGGTGGTGCTCCCTGGTTCTTGCGTTGCTGTGCTGCTTTCGTCTTCGCCGTCCACCCTACGCACCACCGCGACCTCGTGCACGTCCGCCGCATGGGTAGTTCTCCCCTGCTGGCGCCGGTCCGGCCGGAATCACCGGCGCCGCTTCTGCGTTGGGATAAATAGGTGGCAAACCTCACGCTAGCCTTGGAACTACATCGATTCAGAGCGGAAGAGATAACAATGGGCAACTCCAACGACAACACTGACGTTGTCATCCTGGCCGGTGCGCGCACGCCGCAGGGCAGGCTGAACGGGCAACTGGCGAGCTTCACCGCCGTCGAACTCGGCGCGCACGCGATCAAGGCCGCGATTGCCGCGAGCGGTGTGGATGCCGGACAGGTGGACGCGGTGATCATGGGCCAGGTTCTGCAGGCCGGTGCCGGCCAGAACCCCGCCCGCCAGAGCGCCATCGGTGCCGGTGTCGGCTGGAACGTTCCCACGGTCACTATCAACAAGGTGTGCCTGTCGGGGCTGACCGCTGTGATCGACGCCGCCAGGATGATCCGCAGCGGCGACGCCACCGTGGTGGTGGCCGGCGGCCAGGAATCCATGACCCGCGCGCCGCACCTGCTGCCCGGCTCCCGCCAGGGCTGGACCTACGGCGCCATCCAGGCGCTGGATGTCGCCGCGCACGACGGCCTCACGGATGCGTTCGATGGCCAGTCCATGGGCCTGTCCACGGAAACCAAGAACCTGATCCTGGGCATCGACCGGACCTCCCAGGACAACGTCGCCGCCCAATCGCACCAGCGCGCCGCACTCGCGGCTAAGAACGGAATCTTCGACGACGAGATTGCACCCATCGGCGTCAAGCAGCGCAAAGGCGATCCGATCCTTGTCTCCACCGACGAAGGCGTGCGGCCAAACACGTCCATCGAATCCCTGGCCGGACTCCGCGCGGCCTTCGTCAGCGACGGAACCATCACCGCCGGGAACTCCTCTCCCCTATCCGACGGCGCCTCCGCACTGGTGCTGGCGTCGCGCCGGTTCGCGGAAGAGAACGGGCTGGAATACCTCGCTGTCGTGGGCAAACCCGGCCAGGTCGCCGGTCCGGACAACTCCCTGCATTCGCAGCCTTCCCACGCCATCATGACCGCCCTGCAGCGGGCGGACTGGACCACCGCGGACCTGGATTTCATCGAAATCAACGAAGCCTTCGGCTCCGTTGCCGTGCAGTCCCTGAAGGACCTGGACTACCCGCTGGAGCAGTGCAACATCCATGGCGGCGCCATTGCCCTGGGCCACCCGATCGGCGCGTCAGGTGCGCGGCTCGCCCTTCACGCGGCGCACGAACTCAAACGGCGGGGCAGCGGCAAAGCCGCCGTCTCCCTGTGCGGCGGCGGCGGGCAGGGCGAAGCGCTCCTGCTGTACCGGGACTGAACGGTGGGGGAGGTCCACAACGGAAGCGCCGCCGTCGGGCGTCACCGCTTCCTGGCTGATGCGGCAGCCCGCGGCCTGGACGTGGAGATCGTGGAGCGGCTGGCCGCGCGGAGCCTTGTGGAAGCCGCCGCGATCCTGGGCATCACGCCGGCGGACATTGTGAAGTCGCTGGTGGTCAAGCACAAGGACGGGACGTTCCTGTTCGCCCTGATTCCGGGCGACCGGCAGATCTCCTGGCCCAAACTGCGGACTCTGGTGGGCGTCAATAAGCTGTCGCTGCCGCCGGCAGACGTGGCGCTTGACGCCACGGGCTATGAGCGCGGAACCATCACCCCGCTCGGCAGCACCACTGCCTGGCCGGTGTACGCGGACGCCGCCATCACCGGGCGCCGGATCTCCATGGGCGCCGGCGAGCACGGCTACAGCGCCTTTGTGGACGCCGACGCCCTCACCGCCGCCCTAGGCGCCGTCGTCGCCGACATCTCCGAACCGAACTAGGCCCCCAACCCAACTAGGTCGCATTTAATGTCGTTATGAGCGCCCATAACGACATTAAATGCGACCTACTTGGGTTAAATGCAGGAAAACCCCGCCCACCGAAGTGGACGGGGTTTTCCGAAAAGCCGCGTGAGTTACTTGAGGGTAACGGTTGCGCCGGCAGCCTGGAGCTGCTCCACTGCCTTTTCGGCAGCTTCCTTGGTGACGCCTTCGAGAACAGCCTTGGGAGCGCTGTCAACAACGTCCTTAGCTTCCTTGAGGCCCAGGGAAGTGATGGCGCGAACTTCCTTGATCACTGCGATCTTCTTTTCGCCAGCATGTTCGAGGATGACGTCGAATTCAGTCTGCTCTTCAGCCTCTTCAGCAGCGCCGCCACCGGCGGGGCCAGCAACAGCAACTGCAGCTGCAGTAACTTCGAAGGTCTCTTCGAAGAGCTTGACGAACTCGGAGAGCTCGATGATGGTCAGTTCCTTGAAAGCTTCAATGAGCTCTTCGTTGGTGAGCTTCGCCATGGTGTGGCGTCCTTCCTATAGGTGGTGCTTGGCGGCCTGGGCCATTGCCTTCACACCGGAGTCTGGTGGGTGAAGAGAAACTAGTTCTCTTCGGCAGCGGGTGCTTCAGCCGGGGCTTCTGCAACTGCTTCGGGGGCTTC
>DIZT01000051.1:8093-10986 GCA_002427975.1 Micrococcaceae bacterium UBA6021
GCTTCTTCAGCGGCGGGAGCCTCGGCAACTGCCGGTGCACCGTTCTCTTCTTCAAGCTTCAGGCGCAGTGCGTCAATGATGCGTGCAGCGGCGGCAGCAGGCGCCTTGAGGATGCCTGCAACCTTGGCGAGCTGCAGCTCGCGGGACTCGAGCGCTGCCAGTGCAGCAACTTCGCTGGCGTTCAGTGCCTTGCCCTCGAAGTAACCGGTCTTGATGACCAGCTGCTTGTTGGCCTTGGCAAAATCCGTCAGGCTCTTGGCAGCTGCAACTGCGTCACCCTTGATGAACGCGATTGCAGTGGGGCCGGCAAGCTGGCCGTCGAATGCTTCGACACCGGCTTCCTTGGCTGCAATGGCGGTCAGGGTGTTCTTGACGACCGAGAACTTGGTGTCCTGGCCGAGAGAAACACGCAGCTGCTTGAGCTGTGCAACGGTGAGCCCACGGTATTCGGTCAGGACAGCGGCGTTCGATTCCTTGAAATCGTTAGCGATCTCAGCTACTGCTGAAACCTTAGTAGGCGTTGCCATAACCCTCCTTCCGGGGATAGTGCCGGTATGCGACGGTCCCCGCTCAGGTGAGCTAAAACTAAAAACGCCCCGCGCAGATGCACGGGGCTTGGCTCAACACGACTGTAACCGTGGAGCGTTGCTTCGTTCACCTGCGCCGGCCGCCCTATGTTCAGGGTCCTTCGTCCAGAAATACACTTGGTCTCCCGCACGCAACTGCAGAGTTGAGCTGCGTTCAGGAGAGTGGATTTCCAACAACCGACGGTCTTTGGTAATTCAAGCTTACGGGACGGGCTGCCGGTCCGCCAAATCGGGCCTCAGCTCTTGCTGGTACGCAGGTGCGGCAGCTCTTTCTCCCAGATGCCCGTCACACCGGCCGTGGTGAAGCCTAGCTGCTTGTTGACCGTCAGCAGGTACCTGTTCTCCGGTGCGTTCCAGGTGTAGATGACCCGGGCGTCCGGGAACTGCTCGGTGAGCCGCTCCATGTTGGACACCTTGATCAGCAGACCCAGCTTATTCCCGCGGTGCTCCTGCAGGACCAGCGTGTCGTCCTGGAACACCACATCCGGCCGGTGGGCCAGGACACTGATCGTCGTCAGGCCCACCAGGGCACCGGTGCCCAGGTGCTCGACGGCGGTAACCACCGTCCGCCTCCCCTGTGCCATGGTGACCTCTTCCGCGGCGCGGAGGATGCCGCCGTCGAAGACCATGTCCTGCTCAACGGGAGTCTCAAGGGAAGGGTCGACGTCGGCGCCCGCCTGGTTCTCGAGCGCGGCCACGGCTTCCAGCCACTCATCCGGGCAGCTGTCAGTCCAGTGGTGGAGCCGGTAACGGCCGTTGTTCGCGGCCTCGGCCTCCGCTTGGAGATCGGCCACGAGCTTGCTGTCCAGGGGCAGCGCACAGGAGCTGAACTGTTCGATGTGCTGAAGCGTGTAGCCGGTCGCGCGGGCAAATTCGACTTCCCGGCTGGCCAGCGGCACAAAGCCCTGGCCCGAACCCGGCACCAGCTGCCCCTTCTCGAACTCGTGCAGGGACGCGCCGGGATGGTTCGTGTCAACGAGGATCAAGGTGCGGCCCTCGCTCCGGGCCAGGTGTTCAGCCTCGAGGAGGAGCCTGCGGCCAACCCCCTGGCGCTGGAATTCCGGCAGGATGTCCAGGGTGAACTCCGCCATGTCCAGGTTGTCTGTCAGCGGCAGGGCAATGTCCACGGCGCCAACGATCTGGCCACCGACCTTGGCCACCAGAATGACCTGGCGCTCATAGGGATCCCTCAGTTCCAGCAGTTTCTCCAGCGGCGTGTAGGCGAGGTCATCGCTGCCCCACGTCTGCATCCGGACCTTGCGGCCCACCTCCACGGCAGCCAGAAAATCCGCGGCGTCAGGCGCGTCCAGTGAGTCCGGGATCCACAGCTGTTCGATCCGTACGTCGTCTGCCATAAGGGGCATCATCCCAGCCGTTTCTGCCATTCGCCCTCATAACCAGCAGGCTTGAATCCAAGCGTTGTATTGATCGCCAGCATATGCTGGTTTTCCACCGCGTTCCATGTCAGCACCGAGCGCGCCGCGGGCCATCGGCGCTGGGCGGCGCGGAGGTTTGTAGCCTTGATCAGCAATCCCAGGGTCTGTCCGCGGTGCTCGGACGTGACCAGCGTGTCCTGTTGGATAATGCTCGCAGGGATGCCCGGCCGCCAGTTCAGGACCGTGTAGGCCACGAGCTTGCCGGTAGGCCCGTGCAGTGCTGCTGTGACCTGGCTCTGCAGACCGCCACAGCTGTTCGATTGTTCCTCGTGCCGCACCCTGGCCGCATCCCAGTCCTCAGCTTCCCAGTCCATCCCTGCAATGGGCGCATCGGTGCTCATGCGGTTTTTCAGGACCGCGTATTCCGCCACGAGCTCGTCCGGACAGGTGTCTGCCCAGTCCACAAGGACGTAGCCGGTTGCCCGTGAAGACGCCTCCGTCTCAAGGGCGTCCAGGTGGTTCGCCGGTACGGGAAGGGCAAGGCGGCTGGACCGCTCCACCTGCTCAAGTTCGTAGCCTGCACCGGCCGCAAATGCCACGGCTGGATGGTCCGCCAGGAGCCCGCCCGCCCCCGATTTGGCGGGGAGTACCCGGGCAGCCTTTTCCACTGCCGCTATAGGTATCTCACAGTAGGCATCCAGGGAAGTCCGGTCCCTTTCCGCCGCCACGGCCTCGGCGTGCGCCAGCAGCCGATGGCCCCAGCCCTGCCGCCGGAATGCCTGCGACACGTCGACCAGAATCCCTGCCGTGGACGTGTTTTCGCGGAGCGGCAGGGTCACTGAGCACGTTCCGACGGCTTGCTGGCCCAGCCGTGCTATGAAAAGCAGGCGTTCCTCATACTCATTGCCCCGCCAATACTCCAGGCTCTCC
>DIZT01000051.1:10996-11512 GCA_002427975.1 Micrococcaceae bacterium UBA6021
GGAAGTCCATCACGCCGCCGGTGCCGCCGGCACCGCCACCCGTTCCGGCGTCGAACGACTGTGGAACGGCGACGGCGGTGATCACCAACTGCTGACCGGTCATGCCCCCAGCCTAGCCATTCGCGGGATTTAGTCGAGCGCGGGGCGTGGCTTAAAGCGAAAGGACCGCCCGGTGCAGTGCCGGGCGGTCCTTATCTTGTGCCGGACAGGTCCGGCGGGAGTCGCTGTTGAGGATTAGACCTCGGTCAGGACCTTGGTGACGTTGGGGTCGACGGCGATGCCGGGACCGAACGTGGTGGCCACGGTGGCCTTCTGGATGTAGCGGCCCTTGGAAGCGGAAGGCTTCAAACGAAGCACCTCTTCCAGTGCTGCTGCGTAGTTCTCGGCCAGCTTGAGGGCGTCGAAGGAAACCTTGCCAATGATGAAGTGCAGGTTCGAGTGCTTGTCGACGCGGAAGTCGATCTTGCCGCCCTTGATGTCGTTGACAGCCTTGGCCACATCCGCGGTCACGGTACC
>DIZT01000227.1:0-1510 GCA_002427975.1 Micrococcaceae bacterium UBA6021
CGGCCACCACGTCCTCCGGCAGCGGACCCTTCGCGGCCGCAGCGATGTTGGCCTGCAGCTGCTCCAGCTTGGAGCCTCCCAGCAGGATGGAGCCCACCCCGGGCTTGCTGAGCAGCCAGCGGAAGGACAGTTCCGGCAACGGCAGGCCCGCGCCGTCGGCAATGTCACCAAGCTGACGGACCGCCTCGAAGAGCCGGGGGTCCCAGTACCGCTGCTTGTACATCTCGGCCAGCCGTGAAGTACCGAACCGGCCTTCCGTGGGCGACTCCATGAACGTGTGCTTGCCGGTGAGGAGCCCGCCGCCCAGCGTGTTGTAGACCATGGTCAGCAGCCCGGCGTGCCGGGCGAACTCCAGGTATTCGTCCTCGATCCGCGTGGCCAGCAGGTCTGCACGCGGTGGTGAGCGCGCCTGAGGTTACGGAGACCTCAGCGGCCCAGGCCGAGAAACACTGCCAGGGACTGCTCAACCGCAACCATTGCCTTGGAATCTATGCGGCCTATCCGTTGCCCCAGATTGATACGACGCACCGTTGTGAGCTTGTCGATCATGACCTGGCTAACTCGCTCCAGGCCGGTCAACTGCCCGGGTTCCACCGTCAGGCGCAGCAACGGAGCATCAGTCAGGTGGGACGTCAGCGGTAGAAGGGTGATCGACTCCGATGCCGCAAACAGGTCATCCTGGATGATAAGTGCCGGCCTGGGCTTTTGCGCATATGTTCCGCCTGACACCGTCCACAGCTCCCCACGATTCACTCCGGCCAGTCTTCCGAAATCTGTTCGATGAACTCCTGGTCATCCCCGGCCCTGTCAGAAGCGGCAACTGCCAGCGCCTGGCGGCGCGCCTCACGCCTAAACTCTTCCGTGCGCGTGTCCGGCACCCACATCTGAATCTGCCGGAAACCCCGCTCGCGCATGGCAAGCCGATGCCGGGCAACTCGATCCTTTACGCTCATGAATCAATGTTACATGTAACGCGTTCCACTTATCACTGAGGCGTCGGCTGCTTGGCCTGTCGATAACCCTTCACTCCTGCCCGGAACGGTCCAGCTCCGGCGAGTACGCCGTGAACCCGGCCCGGAGCCGCACCGACTCCGCGCCGATCATGGCAATGTCCTCCCACAGCACCAGGAATGAGCCGCGGTGCCGCCACCGCAGCATCGCGGGCAGCGGCCACGGCTGGCTGAGGCCGGTCCGTTCGTAGCCCAGGAACGAGGACGCGCTGTGCGGGCTGACCACCAGCCCCAGCAGGCGGGCGCCGGCCATCAGCTGCTGCGGGGCGCCGTCCACCACAAACCGGGCGTCGGCCACCCGCCCCACGCGGGCGCCGCCGTCGTCGTAAACACCCACGCCCAACAGGTCACCGAGGATCATGGCGGCCTCCCGGGATCCGCGCGATGATCTTGTCCCGGATCCAGCGTTCCACCCAGCCCGCGTCCAGGTTTTCGCCGCTGACGCCAAGCTTGATGGCCACGCCGACGTCGGCCACGTCCTTCCACGGGATGCGGATCAG
>DIZT01000227.1:1535-6259 GCA_002427975.1 Micrococcaceae bacterium UBA6021
AACCTGCCGGTCCATCAGGTGGAGCTGGGCGTCCAGGGTGCGTCCCGCCGTCGGGGGCACCGGTGCCAGCCGCGGGACAGTGTTCATGCTCCGGCTCCTGTCACGATCATCAGGGGTATGGCGGCGAGGGAGGCCACCAGAATGATGACCAGGTAGATCATGGCCAGCACGTTGACCGGCCGGCCGTTGACGTGCGGGCCCATGTATTGGGGATCGTTGGCCACGATCAGGATGGGCAGGTAGGTCAGCGGCAGCGCGATGGCGGAGAACACCACAGAGTATTCGGTGACCAGCACGGGATCCACGCCGGTGGCCAGGACCGCCAGTCCCATCAGCAGGCAGATGATCATGGCCAGGTGGAAGCGGGCGGCCTGGGCCGGGCGGCGGAACTTGCCCCAGGACCAGCCGAAGAACTGCGCCAGGGTGTAGCCGCTGGAGAGGGTGGTCTCCAGCGCCGCGCCGAAGGTGGCGGCCACGATGCCCACCAGCACGAACGCCAGCCCGATTTTCCCCGCACCCTCCGCGACCGGGAGGATCACCTGGCTCAGGGACGTCACGGCGATGCCGGCGGGGAGAAGCACGACGGCGGCGCACCCGGCGATCGCCACGGACAGCAGGCCTCCCAGCGGGAAGCCCACCAGGACGTTGTTCCGCGACTGGACCAGGTCCTTCACGGACCAGCCTTCCTCCACCGCTCCGGAGGAGAAGAAGAACACCTCGTACGGTGTCATGGCGGCGCCGAACAGGGCGATGGCGTAATACCAGTAGGTGGGCGCGGTCTCCTCGGCCGGTACCGCCGGCGCCAGAGCCTGCCCGGCAAGGCTCCCCCAGTCCGGTTTGAGCAGGAAGAGCGCCACAGCGAAGACGATCAGGGTCAGGCCCAGCATCCCGACGACGTTTTCCATGATGGAGAATTTCACCCGCCAGATCACCAGCCACACGGCGAGCGCGGCCACCGGTATCCAGAGCAGGTAGTGGACGCTGCTGGCCAGCTGGAGCGCCAAGGCGATGCCGCCGAGTTCCGCGGTCACCGTCATCAGGTTGACGAGGAAGGATGCGGACAGGTTGGCCAAGCCGGCGCGCGGTCCCAGCCGTTCGCGGATCACCTCGAACGTTGCCCGGCCCGAGGCCGCCGCCACCCGCCCGGACATGTTGGCGAACAGGCAGATGCCCACCACGCCGACCGGCACCACCCATACCAGGGACATGCCAAAGCGGGAGCCGACGACGGCGTTTGTCACCAGGTCCCCGATGTCCACGAACCCGCCTATTGCGGTCAGGACACCCAGGGCCACCCCCAGCAGGCGCTTCACTTGCCGCCCTCCTTGACCGTCAGTTCGGCGAGGCGGTCCGCGGCGGATGCCAGCTCCCGGTCGCCGGTCGCGAGGGAGGGCGCGGAGTCGGCGCTGGCCACGGCGTCCCGCGCGGTGGTGAGGCCGGCGGCACAGCCATCCAGGACGGTGAGCGCTTCCTGGACCGCCGCGCGGTCCTCCTCTGTGCCGGGAGACAGTTTCAGCAGGGTGTCGCGGCTGGTCAGGAGTTCCTTCAGCGCGTCGTCGAGCGTGGTGGAGGTTGCTGCCGTGGTCAGTTTTCCGGCGGCGTCCTGGCTGAGGGCCAGCCGGGCGGTGGCGATGGCCGACGAGCTGTCCTGGACAGCGGTGGAGACCGTGTCAGTGACGCCGCCTGCGCAGGCAGTGAGGCAGGCAAGGGCTCCGAGCCAGGCTGCGATCAATGGTTTTCGATGCACCTTGCCTCCAGCCTCCGGGCCGTCCGCAGACAGCCGCACAGTTAGTTGCCTTGAGCACAGGTATAGCACGGTGGTTGAGCCTGTCGAAACCCCCGGCTGCCCGCCTGGATCTCGACGAGCTCGATCACCGCGTCAGCCCAGCCTCGATCACCCGGGTGCCGGCACCTTGACCGGCATGCCTCTTCGTCAACCTCCCAGATTGGCGGTCTCGAGGACTTGCCGCAGGCCCGTGACGGGAATGTCGGGGAACTCCGCGCGCGCCGGGGCCGACTCGAAGGCAATGGCCCCCGATTCCTCCCAGATCCCGGCCTTCGCGACGCGGGCAAGGAAGGGGGAGAACGGCCTGGCTGCGACGGACAGGACGCGCTCGGCCGCCGCCGGAATCCGCTGGACAGACCCGTGACCGGCGCGCTTAAGCACAGCCTCGGCCAGCTCGTTGGCCGTGAGCGTCTGCGAACCCCATTCGATGACACGGTTCCGCAGCGCCGGGTCCGAGAGCGCACGGACGATAATGGCCGCGGCGTCCCGGACCGATGTATACGTGACCGGCGCAGACCCGGATCCGAACACAAGCACCTTGCCCTTGGTCCCGAGCGGGGCCGTCATGAGTTCAAGGCGCTGCTCAAGGAGCGCCCCCATCCTGATGACCGTCCAGGCCATGCCGGAGGTGCGGAGAGCCTCCTCGGCCATGGCCTTGCAGCGCAGGAAGTCGATGGGTCCGTCGTGGGCGGCGCCGTGCATGGACATCATGACCATGTGCTCCACTCCGGCGTCGGCCGCCGCGCGGATGAGCCGGATGGCGCCGTCGCGGTCAACGGTACGCGGGTCGGAGTCCTTGACGCCGAATCCGGAGGCTGCGAACACGGCCGCCGTGCAGCCGGCGACCGCCTGCCGGCAGTCCGCTTCGGAGGCGAGGTCACCGCGCAGGAGCTCGACGCCGCCGCCCGCCGTGCCGGGGAAGGGCTGGGAAGCGCCGCGTGCCATGACGCGGACCTGGTGACCGGCGTCCACGAGCAGGGGGACCAGGGCACGGCCCAGACGGCCTGTGCCGCCGACGACGAGGATCATGATCCAGCACCGCTTCCGGGTGCGCCTACGGCCACGCGGACCGCGGCGTTGACGTCTCCGGACTCGTGCTCAACCGGCTCCAGGTAGAAGTGCGCAGCCGCAATCTTGTCGTCGCGGACGGTGAGGATGGCGACTCCCGCGGAGGACGTCACCGACCCATCCGGCCGGGTACCGCGGTTGCTCCATTCCATCCAGACATTGTTGCCCGGGCCCGTCGTCGCATCGTGCACGGTGAGGCTCAGGTCCGCCAGGCCGGCGAAGAGGGCGGCCCAGTTCTTCCGCACCTGGGCTGAGCCCTTGAAGCTCCGGGCGGGGTGGGCGGGGGTGGCGTTCTCGTAGTCCTCGGCGAACTGGGACACCATCCCGTCGAGGTCGTGGCGGTTCGCGGCGGCCACCATGCGCCGCACCGGGCCCTCGGGCAGGCGATCCATTCCTGAAGCGTCCATGATCTGCTCCTTAGTTTCATCCGTCGCGGGAGGCGGAGAGGCTGGTACGCTAAATTTGATACAGTCAGCTGTAATCACTGATAAAAGGAGTGTATTCCCGGTGGGACCCGTGGTCAACGAATCGCATCGCCGCGCTCCCCGCCCCCGCACATACGACGCCCGGCGCCGCCAGGAGGCAGCCGAGGAGTCGCGAATGCGGGTGCTGGCGAAGTCGCGCGAGCTGTTCCTGACGGATGGGTATGGCCGGACCACCATCGCCGCGATCGCCCGGGCTGCCGGTGTCTCCAACGAGTCCGTGTACAAGGGTTTCGGCGGGAAGCCGGGGCTCGTGCGCGCGATCTATGAGCAGAGCCTGCTCGGAGCCGGCGGCCCCCCGGCTGAAGAACGGTCGGACCGCGCGCAAACCACAATCGCGGACCCGCGTGAACTCATGGAGCAGTTCGGCCGGTTCATCAGCGAGGTCAGTCCGATCGGATCGCCTGTCTACCTTCTCATCAGGGATGCCGCCGCGAGCGGGGATCCGGACATGGCCGCGCTCCTGCGCGATGTCGACGACGGGCGGTATCGCCGGATGCTGCACAACGCGCGGCAGGTGCTCGGAAGAGGATTCCTGAGGGAGGACCTGACAGAGAATGAGGTAGCCGATGTCATGTTCATGAGCACCTCGGCCGAGCTCTACGAGACCCTTGTCCTCAAACGTGGCTGGAGCGCCGAACGCTACGGCCGCTTCATGGCCAGAACGCTCGCCGCCAACCTCCTGCCTGACCCGACCGCCAGCGGGAGATGACAGTCGACGCGGACCGCGGGGCACCAACAGGGCACGGCAGAAAGCAGCCCGGCATGTACGCCGTGGCCGGGATCTACCTGGGGCGCGCTGACGAGGCCGAGGGTACTTTGACCGGGGCGCTGAAGCGGGAGGCGCGGCGGGCGATGTGGTGGGTTTCGTGGCGACGGCGGACAGGGAGTCCGGCGGGCAGCTGCTGCGCGGCGCGGGAGAAGAACCAGGCCTTGGCGAATTCCACCAGGAACATGTACACCACGATCATGCCCAACAGGGCCAGGAAAAACGGGACCGGGAGCGGGTCGAAGCCCAGCACGCCGGCCAGGGGTGAGAGAGGCACGAAGATGCCGAGCGCCACCACACCCAGCGATGCCCCGATCAGACCCACTGACGGCCGGCTGCGCAGGAACGGCACGCGCCGGGTCCGGATGGCGAAGATGATGAGGGTCTGCGTGGCGATGGATTCGATGAACCACCCGGCACGGAACTCCCCCGGCACGGCATGGAACGCGAACAGCATCAGGGCGAACGTGGCGAAGTCGAAGAGCGAACTGATGGGCCCGAACAGGAACATGAACCGCCGGATGAACGCGATGTCCCAGTGCGACGGTGCCCGGAGCTGTTCCTTGTCCACGCGGTCGCCCGGGATGGCCAGCTGGCCGGAGTCGTAGAGCAGGTTGTT
>DIZT01000227.1:6368-6540 GCA_002427975.1 Micrococcaceae bacterium UBA6021
TGATGGTGTTGGCGAAGATCCGCCGGCCCTCCCGCACGCCTTCGGCAAGAACGCCCAGGTCCTTGTCCATCAGGACGACGTCGGCAGCGTCCTTGGCAACGTCGGTGGCACTGTCCACGGAGATGCCGATGTCCGCCTTGTGCAGTGCCAGGGCGTCGTTGACGCCGTCGCC
>DIZT01000053.1:0-1566 GCA_002427975.1 Micrococcaceae bacterium UBA6021
ATCATTTCCGGGATCGTGCTCGGATTGAATGGACCCCAGTGGTATCACATGTCTTCATTGGGCAGGTTCGTCAACAGCTCCCATTTGTGGAGCGTGGAACTGTTCTTCATGTTCATGGTGGTGCACCTGTGGCTGAAGTTCTGGATGGCAGCCTGGCGAGGAGGCCGCATCCTGACGTGGATCACGGGGATGTTCTCCTTCGTCGTTTCCATCGTCGCGGCCTTCACCGGGTATCTGCTTCAGACGAACTTCGATTCCCAGTGGATCGCCTTCGAAGCGAAGGACGCGCTGAATGCCGTCGGAGTTGGAGCCTGGTTCAACGTGGCCAACCTCGGACAGATCTTCGTATGGCACGTCACTTTGCTGCCTCTGGCAGTCGGGGCCATTGTCGTCCTGCACGTCTTGCTCGTCCGGGTACACGGTGTAGCGCCCCCGCTGGAGGTAACGGAGGGCGACGCCCAGTTGTTGCACAACGGCCCGGAGTCCACCGGACCTGAGGACATAACGCGATGACCAGGAAAAACAGCAGCATGTCCTGGCGCAAGGAGGACAACATTGCCAGCCAGCCGTGGACGGGCAGCGTCCGCGAGTACGACCTTGTCAAGGAATTGACCATCGGCGTTGTCGTGGTCGGCCTGCTGGTGCTAGGGGTATCGGCCATCTTCGGCTCGCCTGATGAACCCAGCGTCAGTCTCAAGGGCTGGGCAACCACCGCCCCAGCAGATTTCGTCGCCACCGCCGTAAAGGAACTTGGTGGAACCAGCGATACCGCAGGGTACGGGCCGCCGTACAACTCAACTCCGGACGCCTCGCAGAAGATCGGTCCGGCCGACCTCCAAAGTCTGTCCGGCGTCCGGCTTCCGGTCGATACGGCCGACGACTTTGTGATTGCCCCGCTTGAGACGCTGCCGTCGCCGCCAGCCGCTGTTGCCGACTGGACGGCCGCGACAGATCAGCAACGGACTGACTGGTCAGCCGCGTATACCGCCGCCCTCGACGCCGCCCCCGACAACGACCCGGCCAGGGTCGCCGACGGCGACTATGGCCCCGTCCCCGCGCTGACCGGCGCGTTGCTGGACATGGCACGGCAAGGCAATCTGGACGGCGTGCTGCAGGTTGGCGGAAACTTCTACAACATGGACTACACCCGCAGCCTCCTGTTTCTGGGAGACGGCAGCTATTTCCCGGATCTCGCGGCCAGCCAGCACCTCACCGGGGACCAATGGGGCGTGATGAACGAGACCGGCGACACGCCCGGGCAGTCCTGGCTGTGGCTCTTCTCGTTCCTCTACCAGATAGAACCGTTCAAGTCCTCGCCGAATGCCGATGCCCTCGTCGTGGTCACAATGCTCGTGCTGACCGCGCTGCTGACCCTGCTGCCGTTCATCCCAGGCCTGAGGTCACTGCCGCGGAAGATACCGCTTCATCGCCTGATCTGGAGAGACTACTACCGGAAACGCTGATTATGTGGACAAAGTCATTCCGTCAAAACTGAGACAACATCCTCTGGAAGGCTCTTCCACAGAACGTGGACCATGCGGTCCTTGCGTCAACTGTCCGGGGCGT
>DIZT01000053.1:1636-24643 GCA_002427975.1 Micrococcaceae bacterium UBA6021
AGCCTGACAGCCCCAAGTGTCGTCGGAGGAGTTATGAAAATGATGGATGGTTGGTACGGGAATGGCTGGGGTGTCGGCGCGTGGGTGGCCATGGCACTGTTGATGCTGATTTTCTGGGGCGGCGTGGTTGCTGTCGTTATGCTCCTGGTCCGGCGCGCCCATCCAGGCGAGGGACCGGCCGCTCTGCGTCCGCCGTACCACGACGCCGAGCGCATTCTCAATGAGCGCTTCGCCCGCGGGGAAATCGACGAGCAGGAGTTCACTGCACGGCGCACGGCGCTCAGGCGCCAGGAATGAAGACCCTTTCCCGCCGCGGGCAGGTCATCCTCGGGATCGCATCCGTGATTCTTCTGACCGCCCTGTCCCTCGTAGCAGTGGGCGTGGTGCGCAGTGTTGTGAGTCCCTGGGGCACCGGCTTTCTGTCCCGGACCCGGTGTGCGGTTCCGGATCTTCCCGGGCCTGTCGTCAGCGTTTCACTGACCAACATGGGCGGCCCAATGACGGGACAGCGCAACGGCATGTTGGGCGGTGCCATGAGAATGACGGCAGACCGGAGCACGGTGGCACACGGTACGGTATCGTTCCTGGTCGCCAACGCGGGAACCAAAAGCCATGAACTGGTCATCGTTCCCCTATCTGCCGACCAGATCCCCGGAACCCGACCGATCGGCGGCGACGCCCGAATCGATGAGGCGGGCAGTCTCGGGGAAGCGTCCAACACCTGCGCCGAGGGCGCCGGGCAGGGGATTTTGCCCGGCGCGTCAGGCTGGGTCACCGTGACGCTGCCGCCCGGGCGCTATGAGCTGGTCTGTAATCTCCCGGGCCACTATGCGGCCGGCATGTACACCCAGCTCATGGTCACCTAGCCCCGGGAAGTCTCGACGTTACGAATAACCATCGCCGGGAAGGCGTTGGGGTGCCTTGGTATCGCAGTTGTCCAAGGCGCGCACATCATGCTCGGCACGGCCCCGGCTGTTCGGCGTCGGCTGGGGGAATCCGCTCCTGGCCGGCCTGATCCTGGTACTCTTCGCGGCAGTCCGCAGCGGCGGCCGCGCAGGTGATCGGCTCAGTCCTGGACAGCGACACCGCAGCTTCAGGCGTCGGGGTGGGACTGGGCCTGGTGCTGGCCGGCCTGGGAGGTTCCATAGTGCCTCCGGAGTTCTTCTCTGAAAACTCTGCAGACCCTTTCCCGTGCCACCCCGCATCACTGGGCCTATGACGCCTACGCCGCGATCCAGCGCCACAACTGCGGGCTGGCCGACATCCTTCCTCAACTGGGGATTCTCGCCGCGATGGCCGCGGCGTTGCTGGCACTGGGTGCCCTCCTGCTGCGAGGGAGCCTCAACCGTTCGCTGTAGGCCCATCCGTTGGGTTAGGACTGTCTGGGGTAGGGCCGTCCGGTGAGGCTGGCAGGCGAACGTCGCCTGCACCCGGAAGGCCTCCGCGAAGATCACTGGCGCCCAGGTCAAGGCGGAACGGCGGATATTCATCCCGCATCAGGGCGACGTAAGTGATGACACGGTAAATCCAGCGATTGAAGCCCAAAAGCAGGTCGAACAGCGGGCGCTGGTAGCGGCCGCTGAACAGCAGGATCACCGCCGCAACAAGAACCAGGAAGCCGAGCAGCGAAAACCCCATGCCGGTCTCGTATCTGATGCCCGGCGCTACGGGGTCGCTCCAGCGGACGGTGCTGGTGCCGGTCAGCGCCGCAACGATGATCAGTTGAGGCAGCGCCAGGAGCCACCACTTGACCAGCACGAGCCCACGCGAAAGACGCTCAGGGTAATCAACCTCGAAATCGGCTGGGTAGTCCGTCCTGGCCAGCGTAAACGGCGGGTACTTATCTGTTCCCAGCGCGGCGTAGGCATAGAAAGCCACCCGCCAATTCCAACGAAGGACTCCTACATTGAAATCGAAAAGGGAACGGGGAAAGCGGCCCGTAAACAGGATGGCGAATCCGGCGATTACGGTGACGACAACGAACGCAAACCAGAGGAAGAACAGCACAATGAAGTGCGGTATGACCAGGAACCACTTCACGAGCCACAGCCACCTGGATAACACCGGGTCGAGTTCACCCCAAAGCCGTGCAGGGTACGACGCTGTCTCCCCAGCGGAATAGGACGGGGTCGGCTGGACTGCTGAACCGGAATACGCCCAGGGCGCTGTGACCCCGGGCATCGAAGCGGCCACCGGTGGCAGAGCGGCTCCCGGCGGGGCGGCCGCATGGGCGTGCCTGCCCAGTCCTTGGGCGCCGAAAATCAGCAGCGGAACCCCGGCAGAATGGCTCCCGCTGCCAGCAGACTGGCGGCTATCGGGCCAAAAAGCTCAGACCGGAACCCGGCCTTCAGGTCGGCGCGAGTGTCCGGACTGGCATCGGTATTCATTACGACCACTGACCAGTTCCCCGACAGGATCTTCCAGTCAAATTCCTGTTCCCCCGCTCCCGAAGCTGATGCCACCCAAAAGTCCTGCCCGGATGGAAGAGGCGGTTGCTGTGATCCCCGTGTTTCCCGATACTCAACATGGAAGGGCCGGAAACTGAGGTCCAGCAGCTCGGAGTAGTTGGCCCCGGACAGGTAGCGCTCCACGTCAGACCGGGGGGCTATCCCGACAAAGATCTCTTTGCCGGGATTAGCGGATTCCGCCGAAATCCGGATGCTGCCCACATCAAAGGGCAAAGGCCCGGGGTAGGCGGCATCACGCATGTTGTCCGGCCCCGCGGAAATGATCGCTGAGGAATCAACGTCGAAGCGTTCACTCGGTGAGGTGAGCTAGCCGCCGTCGTTCTGGAGTGAATTCACCCACGCGGCACCGATGCCGCCGAAGAGCAACCCGATACCCATCATCGAGAACAAAATACCGAGAATGAGCATGGTGATGGAACGGGCCCGCATGGAAGTCCTCCCGTGGTCGATATTCGGATTTTTCCGCCAGCCCCGGCCGCGCCTGGCTCCCTCCAGAGTCAGCCCCGCGTGCCGCCGCGGGTAGGGCCATAGGTCACTCGTGGAAGCTGCAACTGCGTGCCGGAATCAGCAGCCGGTCGGGGTGCAGGTCGCGTGATGATGGTGGGACAAGGCAACCGCATCAGAACCTTTTCGGCTATGGATCCGATGGGTTTCCGTAGTCCGCCCCGTCCCCAGCAGCCGATCACCAGCAGGCTTGCCTGTTCTGCGGCACGGATGAGCACGTCGGCAGGAGAGTCATCCGATTCCAGTGCCTCGTAAACAGTCAGCGACTGAAATTTCTCCCGCATGTTGCCAGCAGCTTCTGAAATGAGCGTCCGGGGGTCAGGCTTACGGCTGTAACCGGGTTCGGTCCGGCTTCCTGCGGCAGCTGGTGGCAGCACTTTCGATACAGCATGCAGAACTGTCAGCGACTCTCCCATCCGATTTGCCTCGTCCGCCGCCATCTTCAGGGCAAGCTCGGAGTCAACCGACCCGTCGATGCCAACCACCACCCCTGTTCGGCCCGCCACACTGGGAGCGGGAATGACAGCGACGGGACTTTGACACAGGACAGCCGTCTGGAAGCTGACCGACCCAAATCCCTCTCCCCGGCTGTCTGCTGAACGGTCCGAACCGATAACCACAATCTCGGCGCCCACGGACAACATGCTAAGCACCAGTGCTGGCTCGCCGGGATGCCAGTTGGTGCCGATCGGCAGCGTCGGATGCCGCTCGGCCACCCGGTCGCGCTCCAGGCCCAGCAGCACCTCCGCCCCGGCCACCGCCTTCCCGTACTCCGCCGGCACCCTGTAGTACCAGGGCGCCGGTACCACTCGCACCAAATGCAGGCGAAGACCTCGTCCATTCGCTCTCTGCGCAGCCCAGTCCGCAGCCTCTTGGCCCGTCCTGGAGCCATCGGCCCCTACCAGGACTTCGTCCGCTTTCAAGTCCTGCCCCCTTTCATCATTTCCCCTCACCCAGTGTCTCCCTGAGTCACGGAACGGCTAGTGCCATAAGCCCCCGGCTGCCTCCGGGGGCCTTTCGTCCCTGTTGCCCGTCCCCGGAGCCATTGTCTACTGGATGCACACGCAGACCGCGGCGTTCCCATCAAAGGAAGACCATGACCAACATCACCATTCTCGGCAGCGGGCACATGGCCCGCGCACTCGCCGTGACGATGCTGCGAGCAAACAACCCGGTACAGATTCTTGGCCGCGACGGCGCCAAAACACGGGACCTGGTTGAAAGCCTGGGACCCGGCGCAACGGGAGGCCTGACCGGGGCGCCCGTCACAGGAGCCATAATCTTCCTGGCCATCCCGCACAAGGAGGTGCATAACGCCATCCTGGAAACCGGTGACCTTCTCGACGGACGGGTCGTAGTGGATATCAGCAACACAGTGGATGTCACAAACTTCGATAGGCTGACCACGGAGCCCGGCACCTCCGCGGCCGAAGAGACAGCGCGGCTGCTAAAGGGGCGCGCCGATGTGGTGAAGGCGTTCAACACCACGTTCCCCGCAACGCTGGAAGCCGGAAAAGTCTCGGGACAGCACCTGGATGTTTTCATCGCAGGCGACTCGGAGCAGGCCAAAGAGAAGGTCAGCGCCGTGACAGCGGCCGCGGGACTCAGGCCCATTGACGTCGGACCCCTTCGGCGCTCGCGCGAACTGGAAGCCATCATGCTGGTTGTCATGGGCCTTCAGGTCAGCCCTGAGCACGAGCATTTCAACTGGGACACGGCGCTCAGGATATTTCCTTAGGAGAGGACACATATTTCCTTAGGAGGGGCCCTGGCGATCCCTCCTGCGGAGTTTTAGCGGGCATGTTTAAGATCTACCATTTCAAGGTGTTCAGGAACCCGGACGTTCCAGCCCAGTTCACGTTTGATGCGAAACCGCAAGGCGTCAGATGCCTCCGGCTCACCGTGGGTGATATAGGTCATGCGGGGAGCCTGAGGGGCTGCGCGCATCCACTCGACGATTTCGTTGGAATCCGCATGCGCCGAAAGACTGTCCAACATGACCACTTGGGCCTTAATGGGTATTTCCTGGCCAAAGATCCGTAACTGCCGCGCCCCGCCGGCCAGTGCGGCACCACGCGTCCCCTCGGCCTGGTATCCGCTAAGCACCACCACGTTTTTCGGGTCGGGTCCGTAGGCCTGCAGATGGTGCAGGATCCGGCCCCCCGTGAGCATGCCGCTCGCCGAGATGATCACCATGGGGCCGCCGCGCAGGTTCAGCAGTTTGGAATCATCCACACTTCGGGTCATGGTGGCCACCCGATACATCTCTTTGTACTCGCGTTCATTCAGCCGATGTTCTTCGGGGTGCCTCTGGTACATCCCTGATGCGTCGACGGCCATCGGGCTATTGAGGTAAATGGGGATGTCCGGGATCGCCCCGCGCCGCCGGAGGCGCGAGAGATGCAGCATCAGCGTCTCCGCCCTTCCTACCGCGAAGGCCGCAATGAGGACGACTCCTCCCCTCTTCGCCGCTCGTACTATGACTTCTCCCAACTCAGCCTCCGGATCTGTCACCGGGTGGGACCGGTTGCCGTACGTGGATTCGGCCACCAGAACGTCGGTGGCCTCAAGTGCCCGCGGGCGGTGCATCAGTGGATCATGGGGCCGGCCGAGGTCGCCGGTGAAGTGCACATGAGCGCCCTGCACGGACAACCGGATCTGCGAAGCGCCCAAGATGTGTCCCGCCGGCACAAAAGTTGCCTGGATGCCACCCCCGAGGTCGAAGGATGTGTCAAAATCGTGCGATTCGAAGCTGTTCAGGGACCGCACGGCATCGGCGGCTGTGTATACCGGCACGGCGGGGTGATGGGATGAATACTCGTGCAGGTCCGCGTAGCGCGTTTCTTCCTCCTGGAGGTGTCCGCTGTCGGGCAGGAGGAGCGTGCACAGCTCCGTGGTGGCCGCAGTAGCATGTACGCGCCCGCGGAAGCCGTCCCGCACCAGCGCCGGTACGTAGCCTGTATGGTCCAGGTGGGCGTGTGTCAGCAATACAGCGTCAATGGATGCCGGAGGTACCGGAAACGGTGCCCGGTTACGGACCCGGATGCGTTTGATTCCTTGGAACAATCCACAGTCGATAAGAATCCGCCGCCCTCCCGCATCCACGAGATACCGGGACCCCGTCACAGTCTCGGTTGCCCCCAGAAAGCGGAGAGTGTCCGCGTCCTTGTCCTTCATTACTCCCCTTTTCCGAGAAAAAACAGTGGTATGCGGACCCGAAACGGCCGGTGCACAACGTTCTCCCCGTTACCCGCGGCAGCGGTAGGGCCATTGGTCACAGCGTCCGGGCGCCAGCGGTTCGGGTCATTGGACCCTTGTGGCATCCTGGCCGTTCCTAAAGAATGAGTCAGGCGCAGGCGGGCACCCTTGGTGCCCTTGGAACGGCGGCGCGGAGGGGATAGGCATGAACGCCACTGCAGCATCGGAGCACGAGGTTGCCTCGTCCAACACCGGCATTAGTGTGTTCATCCTTGACGATCATGAACTGGTCCGCCGGGGCCTCCAGGACCTTTTGGAAAGCGAAGGTTTCGTCGTCGTCGGGATGTCCGGTTCTGCCGCCGAAGCGGCCCGCCGGATTCCAGCGCTGCACCCGGACGTTGCAATCCTGGATGCGCGCCTACCAGACGGTACAGGCATCGAAGTGTGCCGCGATGTCCATTCCGTTGATGAAACAATTAATTGCCTGATCCTCACAAGCTACGACGACGAGCAGGCACTCCGCGGGGCAGTCCTGGCGGGTGCCTCAGGTTACGTTCTCAAGGAAATAGGTGGTTCGGACCTGATCGGCGCCCTGCGCCGCGCAGCCCGGGGTGAATCCCTGTTCGATGCCGCCCTGAAAGCCAGGATCGTTCAGGGGCTCACAGAACCTGAGCGCGTGGACCCAAGGATCGCGTCGTTGACCCGGCAGGAGCGCAGAGTGCTGGAACTGGTCGGGCAAGGCCTGACGAACCGTCAGATCGGCGAACGCATGCTGCTGGCGGAAAAGACAGTCAAGAACTATGTCTCGTCCCTGCTTGCCAAGCTGGGTTTCGAGCGGCGGACACAGGCCGCGGTTCATATGGCACAGCATTCCTCCCCTGACCAGTAGGAGTCAAAATACCGGAGCGCTCCAGGTCAACGCCGTTCCCGCCTCGGGGGAGCTGGCCACCTCGAAAGTGCCGCCCAGCGTCCGGGCCCTGTGTTCCATGTTCGACAGGCCGTTGCCTGGCGAAGGAACACTGAACCCTGTGCCGTTGTCCTGGATCACGACGCCGACGAATCCGTCGCCAACGGAAACTGAAACGCGGATCGAGTCCGCTCCCGAGTGGCGCACAGCGTTGCTCAGCCCTTCGGTGATGACAGCCAAAATGTTCAGGGCAGTTTCCTCGTCCCGGATCGCGTCGATTGGCCCCGTCAGTGTGAGGAGCGGAACGAAAGGCAGGGACTGCGTGCCGGTGCGGACGGCTTGAAGGACACGGCTGCTGAGAAGTTCCTTCTCGGAGTCGCTCAGTGAATAGATGGTGTTGCGAAGCTCCCGGATGGTCTCGTCCAGTTCCGCAGTCACAGTCCGGATGGTACTGGCTGCCGAGTCACCGGTCATGTAACGCCGGAGGCTTTGGATGCTGAGTCCCGCCGCGAAGAGCCGCTGGATCACGAGGTCGTGGAGGTCGCGGGCGATCCGGTCCCTGTCGCTGAACACGGCAATCTGTTCCCGCATGCGGTGCGCCCGGGCCAGTTCAAGCGCCAGCGCCACGTGCGACCCGAACACGGGACCCATTTCCATGTCCGTCCCGCTGAATGTCCCGGAAGCCTTGTCACGCTCGAGGACCAGGAGTCCGTGGTGGGTGCCGCGCGCGCTGAGGTCGATGACCAGCAGCCGGCCCGCACCCATCCCCTCGCCGCCGCCGAGAGCGGACGATGCGTCATCAATCAAAGCGGCCTTGCCTGTAGCGAGGACGACGTCGATTTCAAGAGAGTCAAACGGCAGGAGCCGTCCAACCCACTGCGGAGCCAGGTCTCCCGCAGCTCCAGCGATCCGGTACAAGTTGGAACTGTCCTCCTGGACCAGAATGAGGGCGAGGTTTGAACTGGACTCCCGTAGTGCCCTGGCGGCGATCATGTCAAGTCCCCCGCTCTGGCCCTCCGGCGTCTCCTCGTCGCCCATCATCTTGCCGGTCACATCCATGCACGCCTGCAGCCACGCCGTTCTGCGCCGGGCATCGTCATAGAGCCTGGCGTTTTCGACGGCGACGCCGGCGGCTGCAGCAAGTGCCTCGGCCAGTTCCTCATCTTCGTCCGTGAAGTCGCCACCGCCACTTTTTTGGGTCAGGTAAAGGTTGCCGAATACAACGTCCCGCACGCGGATCGGTACGCCGAGGAAGGATTTCATCGGCGGATGGTTCTTGGGAAACCCGTAGGCATCCGGATGCTGGCTCAGATCATGCAAGCGCAGCGGCTTCGGATCGCGGATCAACAGGCCCAGAACGCCATGTCCTGTGGGGAGGGGGCCAATTCTGCGGGCGAGTTCCTCGTCTATCCCCACAGTTATGAAATGGCTCAATGCCCTGTCGCGTCCAATAACTCCCAGGGCTCCATATTCAGCCTGGAGGAGGTGGCAGGCTGAACTGACCACCCTGTGCAGCACGGCCTCAAGGCTCAGGTCCTCAGCCAGGGCAACAACGGCACTCAGGAGCCCCTGCATCCGCTGTTGGGCGCTCACCAGCTCCCCCGCACGGTCAACGAAGCCAGTAAGAAGTTCATCCATCCGGGAGCCTGGAACAGGTACCCAGGCGCCCGCCCCCGTCGGTTGAGTGGGCTGGTTCAATGAAACCGCCTTGTTCGATGGAGATATCCATGTGGCCCGGTCCGCCGCTTCAAACAGCGTACCCCCCACAAGCAAGGATCATCTAGGCTGTTCGGTTTGATTAGGGGTCTTTGTGCCCTACATAGCGGGGCAGCTGCTCCGTATGATCTTGGCCATGACCACAGACGCATCGATACCGGAGACCGCCGAGCTGCCAGCTGAGGAGTGCTGGCGGTTACTGCAAGGCGATTCGGTGGGCCGCCTTGCCGTGTGGGTGAACGACCACCCCGAGATCTTTCCCATCAACTACAAGGTCCACCATGAATCCCTGGTCTTCCGCACGGGTGCGGGCACCAAGCTTGCATCCGCCTTGGGCAAGCAGGTTGCACTTGAAGTCGATGGTGCCGACACGGACAGCGGCGTGGCATGGAGCGTCGTCGTGAAAGGTCCGGCTACAGCGCTTGACCGGACCCCCGAAGTCCTGGAGTCCATCGGACACTTACTGTTCCCCTGGGAAACGGGCCGCAAAGACCATTTCCTCCGTATTGTCCCGGAGAGCGTCAGTGGAAGACGGTTCAGAATTGCCGCGCCGCTGACCTGGGGCGGCCCCTTGGATGAGGCCACCCGCGCCGGACTGGAATAACCGGTTCATGCAGGCATGGTGGGTTGAGGATCCCGGTCCCATCGGGTCAGGCCCATTACGGACGGGCGAGCGCCCCGATCCGTCCCCGGGGCCGGGCGAGGTCCTGCTCTCTGTACTCGCGTGTGGAGTCTGCCGCACAGATCTCCACCTGGCTGAAGGAGACCTGCCGCCCCATGGCTCCCGCCGAATCCCGGGTCACGAAGTGGTCGCCGAGGTGGTGGGGCTGGGAGCAGGCAGCTCCAGGTTCCGGCCCGGCGAGCGTGTCGGAGCAGCCTGGCTGGCCCGCACCTGCGGCTCCTGCCGTTTCTGCCGTCGCGGGTCCGAGAACCTCTGCCTGGCACCGGCATTTACCGGCTGGGACACCGACGGCGGGTACGCCGAGCTGATGACCGTCCACGAGGATTATGCGTACCGGATACCCGAAGTATTTACCGATGAGCAAGCGGCGCCCTTGCTGTGCGCAGGAATCATCGGCTACCGGGCCCTTCGTTCCTCCGGCCTACCGCCGGGTGGCAAACTCGGTATTTATGGCTTTGGTGGGTCGGCCCACCTGACAGCGCAGATGGCCCTCTACGAGGGTGCCAGCGTCTACGTCATGACACGATCAGCGGCGGCGCAGAGGCTGGCACTTGAACTGGGTGCAGAGTTTGCCGGGCCCGCCGAAGCAGACCCGCCTGAACTCTTGGACGCGGCCATCCTGTTCGCGCCAGCGGGCCAACTGGTACCAACCGCGCTTCGTGCTCTGGACCGCGGAGGCACGCTCGCCGTCGCCGGCATCCATTTGAGCGACATTCCGGTCCTGGACTACCAAAAGGACCTTTTTCAGGAGCGCAGCCTGCGCAGTGTCACGGCCAACACCCGGGCCGATGGGCGGGAATTCCTCGCGCTGGCAGAGCAAATACCGCTCCGCCCCACCACGGTCCCCTACCCGTGGACAAAGGCCGACCAGGCCTTGGTGGACCTGTCCCTGGACCGATTCACGGGAGCCGCCGTATTGCTCCGGGAGGGCTGAGGCGGCACCGGAAACCCTGGGTCTTCAGTGACCTTAGGCCCTAGGCCACCGACGGATCCTGGGGGAAGGTACTGCCATGAGTGATAATGATCGCATCCTTGTTGGAATCGACGGTTCCGAATACTCCCCCGCGGCGCTGCGCCTCGCCGGGCGCTTGGCGTCCGCACTGGACGCACCGTTGCACGTCGTCACCTGCCTGGGCTTCTCCGACTTCTACCTGCCAGCGCACTTGCCTCCCGGGGAGATCGACAGCACGGCTGAGCTTGAGGCGATCGCCAAACGCCTCATGGAGCAGGCCATCGACAGGGCCTACGGCGCGGAGCGCCCGGAACATCTCACGACAGCCGTGAAGGCGGGGTCGCCTGCCAAGGTCCTGGTTGACGAAAGCCGCGACGCCCAACTGCTCGTCGTCGGGCGGCGCGGCCACGGCGGCCTCCTTGGCCAGCTCATGGGCTCTGTCAGCGCAGCGTGTACAGCCCACGCGCACTGCCCTGTGCTGGTGGTCAGCCAGGATGCCGGGAACCACGATGCAACCGACCACTGAACTGCCGCCAATCGTGGTGGGTGTGGACGGAAGCGCTCCGTCCATACTCGCGCTGCGCTGGGCGGGCGCGTTGGCGCCGCTGCTCAAGGCCCATATCCGGGCCGTGTCCTGCTGGCATTTCCAGATCGCCGTCGGAACATTCCTACCGGTTGACTGGAACCCCGAAGAGGACGCCCGGAACGTCTGTGCAGAGGCAGTGGCCAAGGCCTTCGACGGCGTTCTTCCGGCAGGGCTTGAAATGGTGGCAGTCCAAGGGCCGGCGGCCAAGATCCTGGTCGAAGAAAGCCGGTCAGCTCAGTTGGTCATAGTGGGCAGCCGTGGCCACGGAGGTTTTGAAGGGCTGCTGCTCGGGGCGGTAAGCGCAACAGTCGCTGAACACGCAAAATGCCCTATCCTTGTCGCCCATGGACTCGACCTGCCGGCAGGGATTTCGGTTGCTCCCGGTCAGGCTTCCGCGGAGGGGGGCGCGCAGGCCGGGTCCAGCCATGCCCTCCCGTGACCGCGTGGTGGTTGGCTACGACGGGTCGGGTGAGGCCACCTTGGCAGTACGCTGGGCTGCACGGAATGCGGTGCTTTTGGACTGTGAACTGCAGGTGGTTCATTGTTCGCTGTGGCCGCTGCTGACCCGTGACCTGGGACCCGTCCCAGGCGTGGCCGGCAGCGGACTGCAACATCAGGCGCAGGCCATCCTTGATGAAGGACAAGCCGAGGCGCTGTCCGTGGCGCCCCGGGCCAGGATCAGGAGCAGCCTCCTGCACGGACTCCCCGCAGGCCATCTCCGTCGGATCGCGGACAATGCGCGGATGCTGGTTCTTGGCAGCCGCGGGATCGGTGGCTTTATGGGACTTCTGGTGGGATCAGTAAGTCTGGAACTCGCCGCGACGGCCTCCTGTCCCGTTGCGGTCATCCGGTTCGATCAGAACCCGGAAGGGCGCATCGTGGTGGGAATTGACTCCTCAGGATCGGCGGACGCCCTGAGTATTGCCTGTGCCATCGCCAGTGCCACGGGAGCGGACCTGATTCTGATGCACGTCATCCGGCCCCATGACGGCACGGCCAACAACGCCGGAGATGGCCAAAGAGCGGCCCGTCGTCTCCTCCAGACGGCGGCTCACGACGCCCGGGCCCTGGCTCCGGACGTGCCTATCAGCCAGCACGTCGCCCAGGATACGTCGGTCCCGCGGGCGCTCCTCAATGCCGGTCGCGGCGCCGCCCTCATCGTTGTCGGCAACAAGGGCCGGGGGCTTCTCGGCGGAACTATCGGGTCAAATGCCCATGCAGTCCTCCACCACGCCACCGGCCCCGTCTTGATCTCCCGGCAGCCGGAGCCCGGCCGGACCATAAGCAATTGGAAGACCTGAGCCGCCGCCGTCGGTCTCCCGGGACCTTTGTCCCTTACGGCTGAGGCAACCGGGCGTCATCGTTGAGGTGGAGCAGCATGCCGCGCGTGCGGTGGACCCCCGATCAACAACAGACAGGAACGGTTATGAAAGCCATCGTTTACGGAGGCCCAGGGAAGAAGTCCTGGACAGATGTTCCCGATCCGGCCATCCGGAATCCCACCGATGCCATTGTCAAGGTCGACACCACGACCATCTGCGGGACCGATCTGCACATCCTCAAAGGGGATGTACCGGCTGTAACGACAGGAAGAATCCTCGGCCACGAAGGGGTGGGAACCATCACCGAGGTGGGGTCGTCCGTTACCAGCCTGAAGCCGGGCGACCGGGTGATCATTTCCTGCATCAAGTCCTGCGGCCATTGCGCCAACTGTAAGAGCGGCCTCTATTCGCATTGCCTGGGCGACGAGGGCGCCTCGGGCATCGGTTGGGTCTTCGGCCACCTGATCGACGGGACCCAGGCCGAATACGTCCGCGTCCCCTACGCGGAAAACTCCCTGCACCTGCTGCCGGCCGGCGTGAGTGACGAGCAGGCCGTTATGCTCTCCGACATTCTCCCGACGGGCTTCGAGATCGGCGTGCAATACGGCCGGGTGAAGCCCGGCGACACGGTGGCGGTGGTCGGGGCAGGCCCGGTGGGACTGGCAGCAATCGCCACGGCGGGGCTCTATGGAGCGGCCACCATCATCGCCGTCGACCTTGACGGGAACCGCCTGGAAAAGTCCCGCGGGTTTGGCGCCACCCACGTCGTGCTCTCAGGGGACTCCAACTGGAAGGAACAGGTGCTGGGCCTGACTGACGGCCAGGGCGTTGATGTGGCCATCGAAGCAGTGGGGATTCCCGCGACCTTCAGCATGTGTACCGAGATCGTCCGGCCGGGCGGGAACGTGGCCAACGTCGGCGTCCACGGGAAACCCGTGGAACTGCATATGGAGGACCTTTGGATCAAGAACATCAGCATCAGCATGGGACTCGTGAATGCCAACACCACTCCGATGCTGCTGAAACTCGTCGCCCAGAAGAAGCTCCCGGCGGAGAAGTTCGCAACGCACCACTTCCGCTTTGACCAGTTCATGGATGCCTACGACACCTTCGCCCGTGCCGCAGAAACGAACGCCCTGAAGGTGGTCATCACGGCATGAAAGCCCATATCGTCTTCGACTCCGCTTATGGAAACACCAAGGCGATTGCAGAGGCCATCGCACAAGACCTCAGACCTATCCGCGCTGCAGCGGTTTCCGTGACGGACTTCAACCCCGGGAACCTGTCTGTCGGCGATCTTCTCATCGTCGGCTCCCCCATCAACGGCTGGCGGCCCACCCCCAAAATCACAGAACTGCTGGGGCAGTTGGGCAACGGCAAGCTCGAGGGCATCAAGGCAGCAGCATTCGACACCCGCGTCCGGTTCTTCATCCATGGCGACGCTGCAAAGAAGATGACCAAATTGCTCAAGGAAGGCGGCGCCAACATCATTTCAGCCCCGGCCCCCTTTTACGTCCAGGGCACCGAAGGGCCCCTGCGCGGCGGAGAACTGGAGAAAGCAGCGGATTGGGTGAGGAGCCTGGCTTCGGCGTTGGAGCAGAAAGGAGCACCATGAAAGCAGCCATCGTGTACGAATCCCTCTACGGCCACACACACGCCATCGCCGATGCGATAGCGCAAGGGCTTGAGCGCCTGGCCGAGCCTGAAAACTTCCTCGTCGATGACACCAACCAGCTCTTGCCCGGTGAACTCGACCGGGCGCGCGAATGGGGAAGAACACTCGGCACGGCCCTCTCTCCAGCACCCTGAGGGCTCCGCATGAGCACGGCAGAGACGCCCTTCCCGGCCGGATCTGGCCTCTCCGCCGAAGATGTGAGGCAACGAACACTGTCGGGCCTGGCCAACGGAGTTCCCGACAATTCGAGCCGAAGTCTGTGGCAGATTATCCGGGCAAACGTGCTGACACTGCTCAACGGCATTGTTGGCGGCTGCTTCCTGCTGCTGCTGTTGCTCGGCCAGTGGAGGGACGCGCTCTTCGGCCTCGCCGCAATCAGCAACGCCGTCATCGGCGTGGTCCAGGAGTACAGGGCCAAACGGCTGCTTGACCGGCTGGCCGTCCTTGACGCCCCACTGGCCCGGGTGCTCCGTGAAGGCCAGGTCCAGGAAATTGCCGTTGCGGACGTGGTCCTGGACGACATCACCGTGCTGCAGGCCGGCGACCAGGTCGTGGCGGACGCAGTCATCATCGACGGAAACGGTTTGGAGCTGGACGAATCCCTCCTCACCGGTGAATCAGAGGCCGTGGGCAAGGCCAGGGGTTCGACCGTGCTGTCCGGCTCCGCGGTCACGGCAGGGCAAGGCAGGGCGCGGGTGGTTGGCGTAGGGGCGGGCTCGTACGCCAGCCGGCTCACAGCCGAAGCGAAGCGTTTCTCCCTGGTCAACTCAGAGATACGAATCGGCCTAGACCGGGTCCTCCGCTGGATCAGCTGGTCCCTCTTGCCCATCGTTGTGATCAACACCAACGGCCAGATGCAGGCGAAGGGCGGCTGGGACGTCGCTTTCCGCACCGGTGCGTGGGCAGATGCCGTCGTAGGCGCAGTGGCTGGGGCCATTGCGATGATCCCCTTGGGCCTTGTGCTGATGACCAGCGTTGCCTTCGCTGTCGGGGGTGTTCGGCTGGCCCGCCAGAACGTGCTGGTGCAGGAGCTCGCGGCCGTGGAGGGGCTGGCCCGTGTAGACGTTCTGTGCATCGACAAGACCGGCACCCTGACGGAGGGCAGGGTAGTGTTCGACGGCGTGCATACTGCCGGACGGTCCCCCGACCGGGGCTGGACGGATGCGCTGGGATGGTTCGGTGCCGACCCCCACGCCAACGCTACGGCCCGCTGCCTCACGGGCACCTTCCCTTTCAACGGCACCCGGGCCCCCACCGTCGTCGTTCCCTTCTCCTCCGCCAGGAAGTGGAGCGCTGCGAGTTTCCACCCGCCCCACGCTGCCGCGGGAACGTGGGTCCTGGGTGCCCCCGAGGTGGTATTAACAGAGAACGGGGCATCGGCTGACGAGGTCCTGGCCAAGGCCCGGCGCCTGGCGTCGGAGGGCCTGCGCACCCTGGTACTGGCATACGCGCAGGACGTCATGCCCGATGGAGGCACGGATGACGATGTGCACCTGCCCCGAGGACTCACGACCGCCACACTGCTGACTTTCCGCGAGAAGGTCCGCCCGGATGCCGCGCAGACCCTGTCCTACTTCCGCCAGCAGGGCGTTTCAGTGAAAATCCTCTCCGGCGATGACCACCGGACAGTAACAGCGGTGGCTCGCGAGGTGGGAATCGACGTCGGCGAAGGCTACGACGCGCGGTACCTGCCCCCGGACGCGAACCAAATGGAGGAAGCCCTGGACCGTTTTTCCGTGTTTGGCCGCGTCACGCCCGACCAGAAGAAGGACATGGTGCTGGCGCTTCAGAGAATGGGGCACACCGTCGCCATGACCGGCGATGGCGTCAATGACGCCCTGGCCTTGAAAGAGGCCGACATCGGCATCGCCATGGACACGGCAGCGCCGGCCACCAAAGCTGTGGCGCGCCTGGTGCTCTTGGACGGGCGCTTCGACCGGCTTCCGGCCGTCCTGGCGGAAGGTCGCCAGGTCATCGCCAACATTGAGCGCGTCTCGGTGCTGTTCCTGAGCAAGACAACGTACGCCGTCGCCCTGTCCGTGGCGTTCGGTGCGCTGATGTGGAGCTTTCCGTTCCTGCCCCGGCAGCTTTCCGCCACTGACGGCCTCACCATAGGCATCCCCGCGTTCTTTTTGGCGCTCATGGCCAACCGCCGACGCTACAACCCTGGATTCCTGAAGCGGTCGCTGGCCATGGCAGTCCCGGCCGGAATCATCATCGCCACGGCGGTCCTGGCCGTGCAGGTGTACGCCCTCGCGGCGGGGGGCTTCACCGCCGGAGCCAGCCGCACAGCCGCGGTGATTACGCTGTCATTAGTTGCCCTGAGCGTCCTTGCAGCTGTCAGCCGCCCGGTCAGTCCCCTCCGACTGGCCATCCTCGCCGCCATGTGCGCAGGGCTTTTCCTGCTGTTGGCTTCCCCCATCCTGCAGGAATTTTTTGTGCTCGAATGGCCACCGCCTGAACTCTCAGCCGCCTCCTTCGCCGCCGCCGGCGTCGCCATCCTTGCGGTCCTGGCACTGAGCCAGGTCCACGCACGGCGGTTCCCGGTCGATCGGCGGGCGAAGGTGACCCGACCATGATGACGCGGCCCTAGACCCAGTCCGCCGAAAAATCCTGCGGCGGCCACCAGCGTGTTCGCGGCGAAACCGCAAACCTTCGTCCGGAGACCTCCGTAGGGGTGATCTGCACCAGATGCTCTTTGAGTCCGGGCTGCCAGGGTTCGCGGTCAGGACCGGCTTCCTGGAGACTTGCCGGGTCGCCGTCAAACGCCCCAGGCATTCCCTTGACCACAACGCTCCACACTTCGGTGGCGTAAGCATTCAGCCCGTCCACCTCAAAGGCCACGGCGGCGCCGCTGAGGAAGGCACGGAGTTTCGTGCCGGGGGCCGTGCGGAAAACCACCGTTTCGCCGACAGTCATGAAGTTCACGGGAAAGATCTCGGGGACCGCACCGTTGATCACGGCCAGCCGCCCGATATAGGAGGACTGCAGATACTTCCAGCAGTCAGCCGGGGCGAGAACTTCCGTGTGAGACTCTGAGTGGGAGCTGCTCATGCAACTGATCCTAGCCCTCCGGTCCCAGAGCTCATGAACCGCACCATCGGCTCATCCTTCCCTGGCAGTCAGGACCAAAGCCTCTGGGTCCTCCCTGTGCTTTGCCCGACCCTTAAGGAGTCGGGCACACCACATGCCTGGCGGTCATCGAGCAAGGAGGCAGACATGGCTGATTTGATGAAATGGTTTGACACCCGGCGCTCCCCCGTCGAGATGATTGAGAGGCTTTTCGAAGGTGATACGGCGGCGTCGGGTATCCGCGTCGAAGAGTCGGTTGAAGGTGACACACTGGTGGTCCGGGCCGAACTGCCGGGGATTGATCCCGACAAGGACGTCAGCGTCTCCATCGTTGACGGCGCCCTTGAGATCAAGGCCGAGCGCAGGGAGAAGTCCGAGCAGAAGGACAAGGACAGTTACCGTTCGGAGTTCCGCTATGGTTCATTCGTCCGGAGGCTCGCCCTGCCCGACGGCGTTCAACACGATGACATCACCGCCTCGTACAAGGACGGGGTGCTGGAAGTCCGGACGCCGGTCCCGACGGCCGCCCAGCAGCCTCCGGCAAGGAAGATTGAGATAGCGCGCGGATAGCGCCAGGGTCCGCCCGGGATCAGCCGAACAGGACCGCTGCCTCCCGGTAACGGTCCTCAGGCACGGTCTTGAGCCGGCCCAGTGAAGCGTCAAATCCGACGTTCACGATGCTGGTACCGCGCAGGGAGACCACGGTCCCCCAACGGCCGCTGGCAGCCGAATCCACGGCTGCCATGCCCAGCCGGGTAGCCAGCACCCGGTCAAAGGCAGTGGGGGCGCCACCCCGCTGGATGTGGCCCAAAACCGTAGCCCGGGTTTCGATTCCGGTCAGCCCCTGCAGCTCGCGCTCCAGGAGAATTCCGATGCCGCCCAGCCGTGGCCTGCCGAAGGTGTCCAGGCCGCGGGGGAAGTACGGCGCATCCTGGCCCTCCAGGACGAAAGCCTCTGCGACAACCACCAACGGCGCCCGTCCGCGGTCGCGCGCGGACTGCACCCACCCGGCAACCTGCTCCAACGGAAGCCTGTGCTCCGGAATCAGGATGGCGTGGGCGCCCGAAGCCATCCCCGCATGAAGGGCTATCCAGCCTGCATTCCGGCCCATGACTTCGGCGATCATGCAGCGGTGATGCGACTCTCCGGTGGTGCGAAGCCGGTCGATGGCCTCTGTCGCCGTCTGGACCGCGGTGTTAAATCCGAAGGTGAAATCGGTGGCGTCGAGGTCGTTGTCGATGGTCTTGGGAACTCCAACAACGTTAATACCTTGGTTTGACAGTTCCTGCGCGGCCGCCAGTGTGCCCTCTCCCCCGATGGCGACCAGGCCGTCGACGCCGAGGCGGGTGAGGCTCTCGCGCACCGCATCCACTCCGCCTTCCTTTAGCGGATTGGTCCGCGAGGTGCCAAGGATGGTCCCGCCAAGAGGGGCGATCCCCCGCACGGCACGTCTGGGCAAGGGGACCACGTCCCCTTCAAGCACCCCCCTCCACCCGTCACGGAAACCGACGAAATCATACCCGTGGGAAATGACGCCACTCAGCACAGCCCCGCGGATCACGGCATTCAGTCCGGGGCAGTCCCCGCCGCTGGTCAGGATGCCAAGCCTGGTCATCTTTGCTGGTTCTCGGCCGCTGCAATCACCGGAACCGTCTTGAGGTAGGTATCCGGGTTGAGCGAAATGGAATCGATGCCCTCCTTCACCAGGAACTCCGCGAAGTCGGCGTGGTTGCTCGGGCCCTGACCACAGATACCGATCTTGATCCCGGCCGCATGAGCCCTGTCGATGACCTGAGCGATCATCGACGTCACAGCTTCGTTTCGCTCGTCAAAAAGCCCCGCCAGCTGCTCGGAGTCGCGGTCAACACCCAGGACAAGCTGGGTCAGGTCATTGGACCCTATGGAGAATCCGTCGAAGCGCCGGGCGAACTCCGACGCGAGGATGACGTTCGAGGGGATCTCGCACATCATGTAGATCTGCAGTCCCTGCTCACCGCGGACCAGCCCGTTTTCTGCCATCACCTTGATGACCAGGTCTGCTTCGTGAGGGGTGCGGCAGAACGGAACCATGACAACGACGTTGGCGAATCCGAGCCGCTCGCGCACCCGTTTCAGCGCCCGGCACTCCAGGGCGAATCCTTCCCGGTAACGCTCGTCGTAGTAACGCGAGGCCCCGCGGAAGCCGAGCATGGGATTCTCTTCGGCAACTTCGAAGGAGCCGCCTCCGATCAGGTGGGCGTATTCGTTGCTTTTGAAGTCACTGAGCCTGACGATCACCGGGTGCGGGTGGTAGGGCGCCGCAATCTTCCCGATGCCCGTGGCGAGAACGTCAACGAAGTATTCCTGCAGGTCGGTGTAGCCGTACGTGAGCTCTCTGATGCGTTCAGCCTCGACGGGATCAGTAACGCGTTCCGGATGGACCAGCGCCATCGGATGGATCCGGATGAGATTACTGATGATGAATTCCATCCGTGCCAGCCCCACGCCGGCCGCCGGCAAGCGCCACCACTGGAAGGCCGCCGAAGGGCTCGCGATGTTGACCATGACGGCGGTCCGGGTTGCAGGCAGCGCCCCGAGGTCAACCTCTTCGACGTCGAAAGCCAGGGTGCCCTCGTAAACCTCCCCGTCCTCACCACCCGCGCAGGAAAGCGTGATGGAGGTTCCCTCCTCAAGCACCGAGGTGCCGTTGCCTGTCCCCACCACGGCAGGCACGCCCAGTTCCCTGCTCACAATCGCGGCATGGCTCGTCGGGCCGCCGTGGTCGGTGACGATGCCGGCGGCGCGCTGCATGATGGGAACCCAGTCGGGATCGGTCATCCGGGTTACGAGGATGGCCCCGTCCCGGAAATTATCGATGTCCCGGGCGTCCCGGACCACGCAGGCGGAGCCGTGCGCGATTGATTCACCGACCGCCGCACCGGAGGCAAGCCGCCGGCCGGATTCGCGGAGGTGGTAGATGTTGAAGACGGACCCGCTGCGCCGCGCCTGGACAGTCTCCGGCCGGGCCTGGACCATGAAGAGTTCGCCGCTGGACCCGTCTTTGGCCCACTCCATGTCCATCGGCCGCCCGTAGTGGTCCTCCACCGCGACAGCCCAGCGGGCCAGGGTCAAAATCTCGGAATCGGAGAGCACAAAGGAACGCCGCTCCTGGTCTGTCGTGTCAACTGTCCGGGTGCGTGCGTGCCCGCCGCGGCTGTAAACCATCTTCCGTTCTTTCGAGCCGGTTGTTTTCTCGATGATGGGGGCAAATTCAGTGGTGGACAGCAGCGGCTTGAATACCTGGTACTTATCGGGGTTGATGGTGCCCTGGACCACCGTTTCCCCCAGTCCCCACGCGGCGCTGATCAGGACGCTGCGCGGAAAACCTGACTCTGTGTCGATGGAAAACATCACCCCGGATGCCCCAAGGTCTGAACGCACCATCCTCTGCACGCCGACGGACAGGGCAACGTCCAGGTGGTCGAACCCCTTGATTTCCCGGTAGCTGATGGCCCGGTCGGTAAACAGGGAGGCATAACACCGCCTGCAGGCCTCCATCAGTTCCCGCTCGCCGGCCACGTTAAGGAACGTCTCCTGCTGGCCGGCAAAACTCGCGTCCGGAAGGTCCTCTGCTGTTGCGCTGCTGCGCACGGCAACCGAAGCACGGTCCTGGCCTGTCCGTTGGGACAGGCTTCTGTAGTGTTCCCTGATGTCGGCGGCGATGTCCGGCGGAAACTGTCCTTCGAGGATGAGTTCCCGGATGGCTTCCCCGGCTTCCCGCAGGCTTGTCCGGCCCGCCCGGTAGCCATCAATCGAAGCACGGATCCCCGGTTCGATGCGGTTGGCGGTGACGAACGCCCTGTAGGCGGAGGCAGTAGTGGCGAAGCCCTCCGGTACCCGGACGCCCGAACTGATCAGGGAGCGGCTCAGCTCGCCCAGCGATGCGTTCTTGCCGCCCACACAGGGCACATCGCCCATCCCTACGTCTTCCAGCCACACCACGTGAACGTCAGTCATCGTCGTCCTTGCCTTCATGGCTCGATCCTCCCGGGTCAGCAGCGGCAGCAGCAGAGGCTTTGGTCCTGCGGACTCCGGCGTGGGAAGGGTGCTAACCGGCTTTGTTCCGTGCCGTCTTAGCTTCTTGTGGGCCCAATCGGCTGCAAAAACCGCCGGAACAGCCAAAGCCGCAACGCCGAACCCGATGGGCGGCGGCGGGAGCTGTCCAAGCACGGCGGAAACGGGCAGCACATAGAGGCACACGGCCAAGACGCCGATTTCCGCCAGTACCGCCCAGAGCAGAAGGCGATTAGTGAACCAGCCCTGATTCCAGGGCGGCCGGGTAGCGCTGCGGCAGGCGAAGGCATTGGCCAACTGGCCAAGCACGACGGCGGTGAAGGCGGCTCCGGATGCCGCCATCACCAGACCGGCATTCTGAGGGAATCCACGCGCCCACCCGCCACCGAACAGAACCACGGAAAACGCCGTCATTTCCATGACCGCCTCCACGGCGCCCAGCACGCAGAACACCCGGAACATCAGTCGGCGGTCCATCAGATGCCGTCTTTCCGGCGGCCTCTTCAGTACTCCCTTTCCTGGTGGCTCACCGCCCAGGGCGAGAGCGGGAAGCAAATCGGTTCCGATATCGAGGGCGAGGATCTGAAGCACGCCGAGGGCGAGGGGAAACTGGCCGCCGGACAATGCCCAAATGACGAAGGGCGTCAGTTCGGCAACGTTGTCTGTCAGGTGGTAGGTCAGGAAGCGGTGAATGTTGGCGTACGTGGCACGGCCCTGTTCGATTGCTGCGACGATCGTGGCGAAGTGGTCGTCCAGGAGCACCAGGTCGGAAGCTTCACGGGCAACGTCAGTTCCGCTGAGTCCCATGGCCACCCCGATATCGGCCTCCTGCAGCGCGGGACCGTCGTTGACGCCGTCGCCTGTCATGGCCACCACGTGGCCGCGGCTCTGCAAGGCCTTGGCCACCCGCAGCTTCTGTTCCGGGGAGACCCGGCTCACCACAATGCCGTCCCGGTCGAGCAGGGCGCCCAGGATCTGTTCGTCCTCAGGAAACTGCGATCCCTCCAGAACCAGTTCAGGGGATCCCATCAGTCCGATCTCCCGGGCAATCGCAGCAGCCGTTGCGGGATGGTCGCCCGTGATCATGCCCACCTTGATGCCGGCTTCGCGGGCAGTCTGGATCACGTCGCCCACGTCCGGCCTCGGCGGGTCGTGGAGGGCGATCAGCCCCAGCAGGGCAAGATCCACTTCGGCCTCCTCGGGAAGGCGCCCCAGCCAGTCCTGCACCGGACCGGGAAGCTCACGCATCGCGACCGCCATGACCCGCAGCCCCCGTGAAGCCATCGCTTCAACTTCTTCCGCCGCAGCGCCTGCGGACTCTCCGCAGAGCGGCAGGACCGATTCGGGCGCCCCCTTAACAAAGAGAGTGGCGCCGACAATGACCGATTCACGGCGTCGGCGGGGATCAAACGCGAACCGCCGCGCAGGCTTGGCATCCTCCGGAACGGACCCGGAAAGCCTGCGCGCCAGGACATCAATGGCAGCCTCCATCGGATCCCCCTCCGTCCTCCACTCAGCTCCGTGGAGTACAGCCCTGCCCTGGGAGGCGGCCCGTGCCCCGAGCGCGGTTCTGGTGGCCGCGGAGATCGCGGTTCCCTCTATGTCGGCATCCGGCTGGTAGCCCTCCCCCGTCACCTTCACACGGCCGTCGGCTGTAAAGACTTCGACGGCGTTCATCCGGTTTTGGGTCAGGGTTCCTGTCTTGTCGGTACAGATGAAAGTGGTGGACCCCAGAGTTTCCACGGCCTCCAGATTGCGGACCAAGGCGTGCCGCGCCGCCATCCGTTGGGCCCCCATCGCCAGTGAAAGAGTGACGGTAGGCAGGAGCCCCTCGGGGACCAGGGCAACGGCGACGCCGATGGCGAAGAGGAA
>DIZT01000053.1:24766-40829 GCA_002427975.1 Micrococcaceae bacterium UBA6021
GCGACGGCCAGTGCCACAGTCGCAATGAGGTGGACGATTCGGCGCAGCTCACGGGCCAGCGGTGTCGGCGGCGATATGGTTCCGCTGGTCAGTGCGGCGATTCCGGCAAGCCGCGTGTTTCCACCTGTCTGGGACACCACGGCGTCTGCTTGTCCGTTGACAAGGAACGTCCCGCCCCAGGCACTGTCGCCGCTGGCCTTTGTTACAGCTTCACTTTCACCTGTCAGCATGGACTCATCCACGGCACAGCCGGAGGCAACGGCCAGGACGACGTCGGCGGGCACTCGGTCACCCGCTGTCAGGACGACTGCGTCACCTGGGACCAGTTCACTGGTATGAACCCTGAGGATGTGTCCGTCCCGACGGACGGAGACCTCGGCAGGCAGCAGCGCGCGCAGTTTTGCGGCCGCGTGCTGGGCACGTTCCTGCTGGATGTGGGCGAAGATCCCGTTGACGACGACCACTACGATGATGGCGACACCAAGCTCCGGCAGCCCTCCGACGAAGGCGAGTACAGCGGCGCACCACAGCATCAGTGCAAAAAAATGCGTCAACTCGCCCAGGAGCTTCCGCCATTGCGGCGCTGACTTCGCGACCGGAAGAACGTTTGTCCCCGACTCCCTGAGCAAGGCTGCGGCGCGTTCAGAACTCAGACCGGTTGCGTCCAGCCCGAATCGAGGCGGACCCGCTCGTTGCGTCACTGCTGCTCCAAATTCGCCGAAGTCTGGTTCGTTGACAGGCTGTACCAGGTGGGCCGAGGCGTCTAGTGCCAAAGGTCATGGTCCGGGAGGTTGATGCGGAAGCTGTGCCGGCGTCGTGACCTTGGACCCTGTTCGTCCTTACCCGCCGGGAGCATGCTCTGAGGAAGGCTGTGCACCGTACGGCACGCGAGGAGGAGATCATGGCCAAAGCCGCAGAGGGGAAGATCATCGTCGGCGTGGACGGTTCCGACGCATCCATCGAAGCCCTGCGCCACGGGTCTCGCTTGGCATTGGCCCTTGGGATCAGCCTGGAAGCCTGGGGGTGCTGGGAGTATCCGGCTGGTTATGAAGGCTACCTGGCCATGGGAGTGGAAGGTTTCGCCCACGAAGCTGAGGAGAATCTGGAGCATGCGCTCGGGGAAGCTTTTGGCCCCGAGCGTCCGCGCCATGTCGGTGCCAGGCTCGTCCACGGATCGGCCCGGATGTCGTTGGTTGATGGAAGCAGGCATGCATCGCTGCTTGTGGTCGGACGTCGCGGGCATGGCGGTTTTGCCGGCCTGCTGCTCGGATCGGTCAGCGCTGCCTGCGTCGCCCACGCGCACTGTCCTGTCCTTGTAGTGCACTCGCCACGGGCGGAAGAATCCGCTTCGTAGGTGATTCCCGCCGTCGTCCTTTTTCTTCTAGGCTGCAACGAGCGGGAACTGCCGTGTATCGCCGGCGCCCAGAAGGACCCGTTCGGAGCCGACCTGCAGGCAGATGGCGGGGGCATCCCCGGGAGCTGCTGAGACAGTCAATTTCCCGTGCTCAAGGTTGATTGAGAGCAGATGGTCCCGGTAGCGGACGTGGAAGGACACCGTTCTTATCCCCTTGGGCATCTTCGGGGAGAAAAGGAGCGCGTCACTGGTCATCCTGAGGCCGGCAAAGCTCCGCTGCACTACGTCGATGGTTCCTGCCATCGCACCAAGGTGGATACCTGTCCTTGTCGTGCCGCCCTGAGTGTCGTCAAGATCGGCACTCAGGGCTTCACGGAAGGTACTCCAGGCCCGGTCCGGGTCCCTTGCTGCCAGCACTGAAGCGTGGGCCACCCGGCTGAGGGTGGAGCCGTGCGCCGTGCGTGCCAAATAGTAATCGACCGTCTTTTCGAGCTGTGCGGCGGACACTTCATAACCCAGCCCGGCCAGGAAGAGCGTCAGTTCCTTCTCGCCAAGGACGTAAAGCAGCATAAGGACGTCAGCCTGTTTGGCCAGCCGGTACCGGTTGGGGCTGTCTCCCTCGGCCTCGAGGATCAGGTCCAGACGTTCGATGTTTGTGTAGGCGTTCCGGTAGTGCTCCCAGTCCAGTTCCTGCAATTCCTCATATCCGGCGAACTGGCTGATAATGCCTTCGTGGAACGGTACGAACATCCGTTTGCTGACGTGCCGCCAGCTCACGATTTCCGGGGCGTCTATCGTTAGGCGGGCCTGGAGGTCCTCGAGGTCATGACCCTGGAGAAGTGTCATGATCCCACAGGCTTGGGCGCATACCCAGGCGGCCATGACGTTCGTGTAGGCGTTATCGTCAAGTCCGGCGCCAGGGTTGTCCGGGTAGCCGGTGTGATATTCATCCGGACCCATGATTCCCCGAAGATGGAATCGGTCCGTTTCCTGGTCGTATTCGGCCATGGAGGCCACGAGCCGTGCCACCTCCAGGATCAGTTCGGCGCCGTGCCGCAGGAGCCATTCCCTGTCCTGCGTGGCCAGGAAATACTGCCACGCGTTGAAGGCGACAGCGAGGCCCGCGTGCCGCTGAAGATGGGAATAATCCGGCACCCACCGGCCCGAGCGCCGATTGAAGAGCCACCGGGGAGTTTCCTCCGTTCCGTCACTTCCGCTCTGCCAGGGGAAGAGCGCACCGCGGAGCCCCGATGCGGCTGCGGCTTCCCGAGCTGCCGCGAGTCTGCGCCACCGGTAGTTGATGACGGAGCGCGCTACGGAAGGCATCCTTGAGGTGAGGAGGGGCAGGACGAAGAGCTCGTCCCAGAAGATGTGGCCACGATAGCCCTCCCCATGGAGCCCACGCGCGGGTACGCCGGCGTCCAGTTCAGCGGTGTGCGGGCTGAGCGTCTGGAGCAGATGGAAGACATGAAGGTTCAGGATGAGCTGCACCTGTGGGCTGCCGTCGATATCGATGGCGAACAGGCTCAGCAGCCTCCCCCAGGCGTCCTCGTGCTCGGAGAGCAATTGCTCAAAGGTTTGGCCGGCGGTCCTGAGTACGTGCCTCGCGGCCAATGCGGGCGAGGAAACGGCCCGATCACGGGAGGTCACCATGGCTGCAGTCCTGGTGACCACCACCGGCTCGGCGTCGGTCAGCTGAAGTTCCCAGGAACGGTAGTAAACCCCCTCCTCTTCGCCCGGCTCGCCATTGCCGGTCTCTCCGGAGATTTCCGTGCGCAACGCGGTGGCGATCCTGATGTGGCTTTGACTCGTTTCCACTTCCACTATCGGGATCGGCACAGCCGGGTCTGACACTCCCAGCCGGACCAGGTGGTGGTGGGCCAGGAGTGCGTCTTCCGGCACATTCTCGTTGGTGATGTCGCAGTCCACTCCGCTGCGGATCACGACGGACCCGCTCCAGCCCAGAGCCGTTAAGGTTGTTTTGAGAGCCATCAAGTGTGGCTGGGCCATCGACACGAACCGGCTCTGGGCCAGTGCCAGCAGACGCCCGTCAGGTGACTCCAGTAGTACTTCCCGTTCAAGTGTGGCCCGGCTCATGTCGAGCACCCGCCGTTCCCGGAGGATCTTCAGGCCGCCCCGGGACCACCACTCCGTTCCATCCAGCCGGACATCCAGCACCAGCCAGTTGGGCGCGTTCACCATATGCTCGTCTTCCACATCCTGGCCCTGCACCCTGCTGACCAGTCGGTTGTAAACCCCTGCGAGGTACGTTCCGGGATAGTGGACGTCACTCGTCCTGCTCTCGGGAGCGGCGCCGCGGACAGCCAGATACCCGTTTCCGAGGGTCGTCAGTGCCTCCCGGTGACCTTCATGGGCGGGATCGTAGCCCTCATAGATGAGTCGCCACGGGTCGGTGAGGACCCTGCCCAGGTCCAGTTGGCCTACGTCAGTCAGTACGACGTCGGCGCCTGCCGCCTCCAGCTCGGCTCTCCTGTCCGCCCTGTCGATGCCAACCACCAGGCCGAAGCCGCCGCGGCGTGCCGCCTCCACACCGGCGATGGCATCTTCGATCACCACCGCACGCGCGGGCGGGACTCCCAGGCGGTGCACGATTTCGAGGAACACCGCGGGGTCAGGCTTACCCGGAAGTCCCAGCTCGCCGGCGATCACACCGTTCATGACCAGGTCGAATGAACCCGAGAGGCCTGCCGCTGCCAGGACGGCGGACGCATTGCGGCTTGATGTTGCCAGGGCCACAGGGATCCGTTCCGAGCGCAGTCTTTCAATCAATGCGACCGTTCCCGGAAAGGTCCTGACGCCGTCACGTCCCAGCCTCTCCTTAAACAGTTGGTCCTTGCGTTTGGCCAGGCCGTGGACCGACCAAGTCCCGGCGGCGTCCGCACGGCTGCCGGCGGGCAGGCCGGCGCCTCGGGACGCGAGGAAGGCTTCCACGCCGTCTTCCCGGGGCCTGCCATCCACGTATTTCAGGTAGTCACCCGTGGTGAACGCATCCTTCTGTGCCTCCACGGGAAGCCGGGGATCCTCCAACACTTCATCAAAGAGTTGCTTCCATGCTGCCTCATGGACGGAGGCCGTGTCCGTCACAACACCGTCCAAGTCAAAGATCACAGCGTCAAAGGGGGACAGCGCCGCAGAAGCCGTGGCTGACTTGCTCATGGCCAGTGCGGAGTGGCCAGAAACCATTTGGTCAGCCACTTCCAACGGGAAATAATTTGAGCCAGCAAGGTAGCCTTCCACATCACGACGGCCTGCAGTTTTGTCCCAGCCTCCGGTTTAATGCTGGGTTCTGGTAGGGCCAAAAGTCACAGATGTCCGCGGTTTGGAGGGATTGAGGACCGAGACGCGACGCGAAAACCGGCCCTCCCTCGAGGAAGTGTTGAATAATCGGGTAGTGGACGCGTTGTGGAAGCAGGATGTCCTCGGGGAGGGATTCGAACAGCTAGAGCTAAGCCTCCCGGATAACGCCGTGGCTACGCTCGTAAGGTACCAATCCGACGAGGAAACCGACCCGGAGCCGGTCGCGGCAGGTGCTGACGTCCTCTACGTCCATGGCTGGTCCAACTACTTTTTCCAGCGGAAATTGGCTAGCTTTTGGCACCGAAACGGCGCACGGTTCTTCGCTCTGGACCTTCATAACTACGGCCGCAGCCTGCGGCCTGTCAGCTGGTGGGTTCACCGGCACCGGTGTGGCAACTGCGCTGATCCTGAACAGCCCCTGGCTTGAATTTCAAGGCGCCGAAATAGGCCGCCGCGCTATTTCTCCCTTGGTCCAGCTCCAGGCCCGGCGCCACCCGCTGGCTCCCCTGCCAGTCCAAGACCCGGGAATCTACTCGCGATCGCTGTCCTCAGAGTTCGGCGGGCAATGGACCTACAACAAGAGCTGGCGCCCCTACCGCGGATTCCCCGTCACCAGTGCCTTCCTCAACGCAGTGTTCCAGGCCCAAAACGCTGTCGACGCCGGCCTCAGCATCGATGTCCCGATCCTGACCATGCTTTCCACACGGGATTACCTTCAACCCCGCTGGACGGAAACAGCCACAGAAGCCGACGTCGCCCTGAACGTTGACGTGGTCGCGCACCGCGCTCTTTCCCTAGGAAACAACGTTACCGTCGTGCGAATCCCCAAGGCCGTGCACGACATCTTCCTCTCCCCTGCCCCGGTAAGGAAAAACGCCTACCGCGAAATGGAGCGTTGGCTCGGCGGATACCTCAACCGGCGCGCCTAGGAACAGATATCCGTTACCGCCGACGCCGGGCCAGCCACAGCCAGAACGTGCGGGGCTGTACTGTCCTGGATGTTCAAGATCGCGCTGCGTCATGACGCCGTATCCGTAAACCCGGTTCTCGGGATATCCATCCCCCGGACCCAGTCGCCCAAACCACAGGCACTGTCGCCCGAACAATTTCATGATCTCCGCTCCAAACTCGTCGCTTGGGAAAATGAGCCTGCATTGGGTCGGAACCGCACTCAGGAGCTCCACGAGTTCGCTGATTTCCTCGTCAGCACAGGCCTCAGGCCGGGCGAGCTGTTCGCACTACGTTGGGAAGACGTAGATCTGGACACCGAACCACCGACGGCGTTCGTCAACGCAACGGTCATCAGGACCTCGACGGGCGGCGTTAGGATCCAGGATCACCCAAAATCCCAGCACGGCATTCGACGTGTCGCTTTGCCCAGCTACGTAGTCTCCCAGCTTCACCTGAGGCGTTCCCGGCAGACCAGCAGCACCACAGCGAATCCGCTCAACCTGATCTTCCCGTCATCCACCGGCACCGTGTGCGATCCAAACAACGTCGGCAAGACGTGGCGCAAGGCCGCAGATGCCATTGGTTACGGGTGGGTAACGCTCAAGACGTTCCGTAAGGCCAACGCGACGCTGATCGCCCGCACTATGGGCGTGGAGGCCGCAGCCTATCAGGCAGGGCACTCCAAGGTTTCGATGACCCGCAAGCACTATATCGAGGAATACAAGGAAGCCCTGGACGCCCGAGCAGTTCTAGACTCGTTCAGCCCGAACCATTTGGCTCCGCCAGAGAACCAGGCAGTCGAACGGGGACGCGCCGAACACTGATTCTGGTGAGTTTATGGTGCGTGAAGGTTCAAATGCACGCTTTGGAGCCACACTGCCGGACCAAAACCGCAGGTCAGGACCTTTCTGGAGCCTCCTGTCGGATTCGAACCGACGACCCCCGCTTTACAAGAGCGGTGCTCTGGCCAACTGAGCTAAGGAGGCGCGCCCTTATGGGGCGTGCGCCGCAACGGCGCTAGATAAGGTTAGCCCAAGTCCGCCCGCTCGTAAAAATGAGGCGGCCCAGCCCGACAGAATAAAAATGGCCCGGCACCGGAGTGAATCCGGAACCGGGCCATCACGGCAAATTCAGCAGGCTACAGCAGATCAGCCCTTGGCGGCGATCGCTGCCTGCAGGAAGTCAGGGAACGGGGTCTGCGCGCTGGCACCCTTGCCCCACTGCTGGCCGTCCACGAACACGGTGGGCGTGCCGGTCACGCCGATCGAGGCGGCCTGCTTGGTGGCGAAGTTCACGAACGGGCGGTAGGTCTTCCCATCCACGCAGGCGTCAATGTTCTTGGCGCCGACGTCAGTGGCCATGGTCTTGAGTTTGTCATCAGAAATGCCGGCGGAGCCTTCGGCAGGCTGGTTGGCGAACAGCGAGTCCACAAACTCGGCGTACTTCTCCGGAGATTCGTTGACAACGCACGCAGCGGCGTTGGCTGCACGGGAGGAGTAATTCGTCGAGGACCGGCTGTCCAGGAACCCGAGGGCCCGGTATTCCACCGAGATCTTGCCCTCGTTGCGCAGGGAGGTCAGTTGGGCGTTGTTCTTCGCTTCGAAGTCTTTGCAGACCGGGCAGATGAAGTCAACGTACAGGACCACCTTGACGGGCTTGCCGGCCTCCGCCTCGGCGCCGGGAGCAACAACCTCCGCCGGTGCAGTCTTGGGCGCTTCAGGCACGGCAGCGGCATCAACGGTGGCCGGTTCCAGCTTGGCCACGTCGGTATTGGCGAGCAAGGTGATGCCACCGTGGACGTTTCCGTTGGCCGGCGTCGGTCCCTGATCGGCGATGGGGGCGTTCTGCCGCATCGTTGAAGTCACCACCAGGGCCACCACCGCAAGGATGGCCACCACGGCCGCCACAATGCCCCAGCCGATAAGCAGCTTGTTGCGCTTGTCCTTCTTCAGCTGCGCTTCCCGGATCTGGCGCGCCTTCTCGCGCGCCTCCGAGGTTCGCTCAGCCTTGGACTTACGTATTTCATTTGCGGGGCTCATGTGTTCCTTGGGTCGATCGACATAGGGGGACCACTCTGTGGCGACGCCCCCATTTTAGGGGACAAACCTGAGAGCTTGCGCTTTCAAGTATTCCGCCCGAATTACCAACGGACGAATGGCCCCGAAGATTCCATCCTATTAAGGTGGCCTAAAGGCACAAGCAACCCCAGGGGGCCGCAATGCAAACACCCGTCCAAGAAAAACCAACAGCTGTACCTGCAACCGGCGCCGCCGCGCGCAGCCACAGCACGGCCGCCAAGTACGACTTTATGGTTGTGTCCAACAGGCTGCCTGTTGACCGCTGCGCGCCAGGCGAGAGCGGCGACGACGGTTCCGGCTGGCGCCGCTCCCCCGGGGGCCTGGTGACTGCCCTCGCACCAATGATGACAAAGACCGACGGCGCGTGGGTGGGCTGGCACGGCGCTCCCGATGAAACCGTCACGCCGTTCAGCCACGGCGGCATGGACCTGGTCCCGGTCCAGCTGAGCAACGACGACGTTGAGCTCTACTACGAGGGCTTCTCCAACGCCACCCTGTGGCCCCTCTACCACGACGTCATCGCCCCGCCTGAGTTCCACCGGACCTGGTGGGACGCCTACCGCAGGGTCAACCAAAGGTTTGCCGACGCCGTCGTACGCCATGCGGACCAAGGAGCCACGGTGTGGATCCAGGACTACCAGTTGCAGCTCGTACCGCGGCTGCTGCGCGAAGCGCGGCCGGACCTGCGGATCGGTTTCTTCAACCACATCCCCTTCCCCCCGCCGGAAATCTTCGCTCAGCTGCCGTGGCGGCAGGCCATCATCGAGGGGCTGATGGGCGCAGACCTGGTGGGCTTCCAGCGCCCCAGCGACGCCGGCAACTTCATGCGCTCCGCCCGCCGGTTCCTGGGCGCCAGCGTCAAGCAGCAGCAGGTGCATGTGAAGGGTAAAGACGGCGAAATCACGCATATCGCCAGGGCCCAGGCGTTCCCCATCTCCATCGACGTGGCCCAGATCAGCGAACTGGCCAACAATCCCGAGATCATCGAGCGCGCCCGCCAGATCCGCCAGGACCTCGGCAACCCCAAGACCATCCTCCTGGGCGTGGACCGGCTGGATTACACCAAGGGCATCCGCCACCGGCTCAAGGCCTTCGAGGAACTCCTGAACGAAGGCAAGCTGACCGTCGGAGACGCAACGCTGATCCAGGTGGCCAGCCCCAGCCGCGAACGCGTGGAGCAGTACCGCCTCCTGCGCGAGGAAGTGGAAGGCACCGTAGGCCATATCAATGGCACGTACGACACCATCCAGAACACCGCCGTCCGCTACCTGCACCACAACTACCCCGTGGAGGAGATGGTGGCGCTGTACCTCGCCGCCGACGTCATGCTCGTCACGGCATTGCGGGACGGCATGAACCTCGTGGCCAAGGAATACGTCACCGCCCGCAAGGACAGCGACGGCGCCCTGGTCCTCAGCGAGTTCGCCGGCGCCGCAGACCAGCTCAAACAGGCACTGCTGATGAACCCGCACGATATCGACGGTCTCAAGGACACCATCATGCGGGCCGTCAATTTGCCGCCCAAAGACGCCGCGCGCCGCATGCGGTCCATGCGCAAGCAGATCCTGGAGCACGACGTCGACCACTGGTCAGCTGACTTCCTGGCCGCCCTGAACGAGAAAGTTGTGCGCGATGACTCCTGACGCCCGCCCCGCCAAGGGCCCTCTCACCCTGTCCCCCGAACTCCGGCAGGCCGCCCGGCGCATCGCCCAGACAGAACACCTGCTGGTGGCCATGGACTTCGACGGCACCATCTCCCCGCTTGTTGACCGCGCCGACGACGCCCGCCCCCTTCCGCGCTCGGCCGCCGCTTTCGCCGGGCTCGCCGCCCTTCCGCGGACGACGACGGCACTCATCTCGGGACGGGCCCTCGCCAGCCTGCGCGCGGTCGCCTCGCCCCCCGTGGCCACCCTGCTCATCGGCAGCCATGGCGCCGAAGCGTGGCTGGGCCCCGGATCCACGGAGCTGACACTGGACGAGGCCCAGCGGCTGCTGCTGGCCGAAGTCCGCGGTGTCCTCGAAGAGATCGTTGAGCAGGCACCGGGCACACTGCTCGAAGACAAACCCGCAGGCGTGGTCCTGCACACCCGGCTGGCTACGGATGATGTCGCCGAGGACGCGGTGGCCGCAGTCCGTTCCGTCCTCCAGGACCGCAAGGGTGTCTTCCTGAAGAACGGCAAACGGGTCCTGGAAACATCGGTGGTCAACGCCTCCAAGGGCGAGGGCCTGATCTTCCTGCGTCAGATCACAGGGGCCACCGCAGTCCTCTTCGCAGGTGACGACGTCACGGACGAGGACGCCCTGGCCCGCCTGGAATCAGGCGATGTGGGCGTCAAGGTGGGCCTGGACTTCACCCAGGCCGAGTTCCGGGTTGAGGCGCCGGCCCACGTGGCGGAGCTGCTCGAAGCAGTCCTGCAGGAGCGGAGCCTGGTGGTGGCCGAAGAAGGCCCCGGCACCGACTGAACCTCAGGAACATGTCCAAGCTCACGTGTGACCTCCGTAACATTTGCACCAATACGCCATTCGTCTGACATACTCTTGGTTGTGATGTGGCGCACAGGAACCGTGCGGCGTCACGCGATACTCCTCGGCTTCGGCCGGGGAGTACACGGCTGCAATGCCGTGGATAACTGAATTACATGAACCATTCACTACGGATCGTCCGGCACGTACCTGCCGGTGAAGGGATTGATAACTGTGGCTACAGTTACTTTTGATAACGCTACGCGTCTGTACCCGGGCACAGATAAGCCCGCTGTTGACAAGCTCAACATTGAAATCGCCGATGGCGAATTTCTGGTCCTCGTTGGACCCTCCGGTTGCGGTAAGTCCACCTCACTGCGCATGCTCGCAGGCCTTGAGGACGTCAACGCCGGCCGGATCCTGATTGGCGACCGCGATGTCACCGACGTTCCGCCGAAGGACCGCGACATCGCGATGGTTTTCCAGAACTACGCGCTGTACCCGCACATGACGGTTGCGGACAACATGGGCTTTGCGCTGAAGATTGCCGGCATCTCCAAGGAAGAGCGCGCCGAGCGTGTCCGTGAAGCCGCCAAGCTTCTTGACCTCGAGCCGTACCTGGACCGCAAGCCGAAGGCACTCTCCGGCGGTCAGCGCCAGCGTGTTGCCATGGGCCGCGCCATCGTGCGTAACCCGCAGGTCTTCCTCATGGACGAACCGCTTTCCAACCTGGATGCCAAGCTCCGCGTCCAGACCCGTACGCAGATCGCATCCCTGACCCGCCGCCTGGGCGTCACCACCGTTTACGTCACCCACGACCAGGTCGAGGCCATGACCATGGGTGACCGCGTGGCAGTGCTCAAGGACGGCCTGCTGATGCAGGTTGACACCCCGCGCAACCTCTACGACAGGCCCAAGAACGTCTTTGTTGCCGGCTTCATCGGCTCCCCCGCCATGAACCTGCTTGAACTGCCCGTGGTCGACGGCGGCGTCCAGTTCGGCGGAACGGTTTACCCCGTGCCTCGCAACGTCCTCGAAGAGGCACACGGCAGCACCGTCACCTTGGGCTCCCGCCCCGAGGACCTGGAGCAGGCCCCGCAGGGCGAAGGCCTCCAGGTCGAGGTCGACGTCGTTGAAGAACTCGGTGCCGACGCTTACATCTACGGCCACACCACGCTGGACGGCAAGGACCACGACATCGTGGCACGCGTCGACGGCCGCCGCCCCCCGATGAAGGGCGAGACCATCTACTTCCGTCCGCAGTCGGGCCACGTGCACCTGTTCGACACCAAGACCGGTCTGCGCCTGGGCGACTAGTCCCCACCGGCTCCCTAGCCTCGCTCCGCTTCGGCAAGGGAACCCTGCCGGCGTGGGCCCACCCGCCGGCTCCCTAAGCAGCACCGCATAACCGACGGCGGCCCTCCTGACTGGACGGGCCGCCGTCGGCGTTTAAGCCCGATGTTTAGGCGAGCCGCCCTCTGTACGAAAGAATTGACCCATGACCGATGAAAACAGCGCACAGTGGCACGACGAGCCCACGGACTACGCGCAGGTCGGCAAACTGCCGCGGTTCGAGGCAGCGAGCGCCAATGACGGCAAACTCTCCGCGGTCTCCAGCTCGCTGAACATCACGGCGGCCGCCGCCGATCCGGAGCTCCTGGACCTGCCCTGGCACATCGCGCTGGAGGACTGGCCTGCCGAAAACCTGGCGGCTCTCCCCCGCGGTATCTCGCGGCACATCGTGCGGTTCGCCCACCTCGGCGGCTCCGTCATCGCCATCAAGGAAACGTCCGAACATGTGGCCCGCCATGAGTACCACATGCTCCGCAAGCTGGCCCGCCTGGATGTCCCTTGCGTTTCCCCGGTAGCCGTGATCACGGGCCGCACCACCCTGGAAGGGCGCCCGCTTAACCCCGTGCTGGTCACGCGCCACCTGAAGTTCTCCATGCCCTACCGCGCCCTGTTCTCGCAGATGCTGCGCAAGGACACCCTGACCCGGCTCATCGATGCCCAGGCGCTGCTGATGGTCCGGCTGCACCTCATCGGCTTCTACTGGGGCGACGTCTCGCTCTCCAACACTCTGTTCCGCCGTGACGCGGGCGCGTTCGCGGCCTACCTGGTGGACGCCGAAACCGGCGAGCTGTATCCCGATCTTTCCACCGGCCAGCGCGAGTACGATCTCGAGATTGCCCGGGTCAACATCGCCGGGGAGCTGATGGACCTCCTGGACGGCGGTCTGATCGAGGAGAAGGTGGACCCGGTGGCCACCAGCGAACTCATCATGGAGAGCTACCGACGCCTGTGGACGGAACTGACGGAGAAGGAATCCTTCGAACTCGGCGAACGGTGGCGCGTGGGCGCCCGCATCCGGCGGCTCAACGAACTGGGCTTCGACGTCGAGGAATACGCCATCAAGACCACCCAGAACGGTTCCACCATCCAGCTCCAGCCCAAGGTGGTGGATGCCGGCCACCACCAGCGTCGCCTGCTGCGCCTGACCGGACTGGACGCCCAGGAGAACCAGGCCCGGCGCCTGCTCAACGACATGGACACGTTCCGGGCGGACAACAACCCGGGGATGGACGAGGAATACAGCGCCCACCTCTGGGTCAGCCAGGTCTTCGAACCGATTGTGCGCTCGATCCCGCGCGACCTGTCCCGCAAGCTCGAGCCGGCCGAGGCAGTGCACGAGGTGCTGGAGCACCGCTGGTACATGTCCGAGGAGCAAGCCCGCCACATTCCGCTCGCCGAGGCTGTGCAGTCCTACATCGAGTCTGTCCTGCGCCACCGCCGGGACGAGGCCGCCATCATGTTGAACCCGGACACCGAGCTGCTCAAGATCCTCGAAGCCGAAACAGAGGAGTCCCGCTACGGCGCCGACGAATCCGACGACGAATACCCGGACGTGGACGACTGAGCGCCCTGGAAAGAGCCCGGGCACCGCAGCGTTAAATGGCCTTGCCCGGGTTCAGGATGCCGGCCGGGTCAAAGAGTTCCTTGATCCTGCGCTGCAGCTCCCTGACAGGCTCCGGCTGCTCCAGGCCCAGCCAGCGCAGTTTGTACTGCCCGATCCCGTGCTCCCCGGTGATGGTGCCGCCCATTTCCAGTGCCGCATCGATCGAGGCATCCAGGGCAAGGTTCAGCCGGTCCATGGCGCCCTCATCCACCGCACTGTCCTGACGGTCAATCCAGAACGTGGGGTGCAGGTTGCCGTCGCCGGCGTGCGCCACCACTTTCAGGTTTACGCTGTGCTCTGCCGCCAGGTCTTCCAGCGCGGAAACGTAATCCACCAGGCGTGAGCGCGGCACGGCCACGTCCTCGCCCACGCGGTATTGGTCATCCACCTCCACCCCCCGGCTGTTGCGGCGGAGTTCCACGAGCTGCTCGGCTTCCGCCGTGGCTTCCGTGGTCACCGTGGCGCCTCCGGCCGCGAGGACAGAACGGACGACGTCGGCCTCCGCCGCAGCCCCGAACCCGTCGGTCTGGATCAGGAGCAGCGAACGGCCGCGGGCGCTCAGGTCGGAGCCGTGGAGCTCGTCCAGCTGGGCCAGTGTGCCGCCGTCGAGCAGTTCCATAATGGCCGGCTGCACCCGGGCCCGGCCCACCGCCAGGACGCCCGCAGCAGCCTGCCGGAAGTCCGGGTAGAACGCGGCGATGGTGTGCACCTCGCGGGGCAGGTACTTGAGCCGGACGGTTGCCCCCACAACGATCCCCAGGGTGCCCTCGGAACCAACAAACAGCCCCGTGAGGTCGTAGCCGGCGACGCCTTTGAACGTCTGGTGGCCGGTGTGGATGAGGGACCCGTCGGCCAGCACCACATCCAGGGCCAGCACCGAGTCCCGGGTAACGCCGTACTTGGCGCAGCGAAGTCCCCCGGCATTCGTGGCAACGTTGCCGCCGATCGTTGAGGAGCGGAAGCTCGCCGGATCCGGCGCGTACATCAGGCCATGCTCTGCGGCGGCTTCGTTGAGGGCCGCGTTGACCACGCCTGGTTCGACGACGGCGGTCTCGTCGTCCGGGTTCAGGTCAAGGATGCGGTTCATCCGTTCCAGGGACAGGACGACGCAGTTCCTGCTCGCGTGCGCGCCGCCGGAAACGCCCGTGCCCGCTCCGCGGGCCACGACGGCGACGCTGTGAGCGGCACACAGCCTGACCACAGCCTGCACCTCCGCCACCGAACCGGCAAAGACCACCGCTTCGGGGAGCTGGAAATCCAGGACGGGAGCCTGATCCACGGCATACCTCGCCAGCAATGCCGTCTCAGTGCTGACCTTCCCTGCGCCGAGGGCGCCCACCAGCTCTTCAACCAAGCTGCCCACGCAGCCTCCCGTCGTCGTCGTTCTCCCCAGTCTAGGGCGATCACCGGAACCGGCTCACGGTTCGCAACCGACTGTAAGCGTTTCCAGCACTATGGGCTTCCAGCGTCCTACGCCTCTGTAGCCATACTAAAATTTTGGTGGAAACGTTTGCAGTTTGCCGTTCCTTAGGGTCTAAGCTGTCCTCCATGTCTGTAGATACAGCGTTCACCGCCGCCGCCCCGCTGATGGGCCGGCTGTCCCTTATCCACGATGCCGACACCGCCCCCGGCTGGTGGCGCTCGGCCGTCATCTACCAGGTGTACCCGCGCTCCTTCCGGGACTTCAGCGGCGACGGCATCGGCGACCTTGCCGGGATTACGGCGGAACTGCCGCAGCTGGCCGAGCTGGATGTGGACGCCGTCTGGCTGTCCCCCTTCTACAAATCGCCGCAACGCGACGCCGGCTACGACGTCAGCGACTACTGCGACGTGGATCCCATCTTCGGCACCCTCGGCGACTTCGACGTCATGGTGGCCGAGGCCAACCGCCTGGGGCTGCGGGTCATCGTGGATCTCGTCCCGAACCACTGCTCGGACCAGCACGTGGCTTTCCAGGCCGCCCTCGCTGCCCCTGCCGGAAGCCCGGAACGCGACATGTACATCTTCCGGGACGGCACCGGGCCTGAAGGCCACGAACCGCCCAACAACTGGCAGTCCCACTTCGGCGGCCCGGCTTGGACCCGGGTCAGCGGACCGGACGGCCAGCCGGACCAGTGGTACCTGCACCTGTTCGATTCCTCCCAGCCGGACTTCAACTGGGACAACCCGGCCGTGCACGCCGAATTTGAGCGGGTACTCCGTTTCTGGCTGGACCGCGGCGTCTCCGGCTTCCGGGTGGATGTTGCCCATGCGCTGGTCAAAGCCCCGGGCCTGCCTGCCTGGGGCGGCCGGGCCGACGGCGGCAGCTCGGACGGCTTCCCCGGCCACGAGGCTCCGATGTTCGGCCAGCCGGCCCTGCATGACATCTACCGGGCCTGGCGCCTGATCCTGGACGAGTACGGACCGGACCGCATTCTGTGCGCCGAGGCCAACGTGGATCCGCTGCCCCGCCTCGCCGACTGGGTCCGGTCCGACGAAATGCACCAGGCCTTCAATTTCCCGTTCCTGCACGCCGGCCTGGATGTTTACCGGCTGCGCAGAGTCATCACGGACTCGCTGATCGCCCTGGACGCAGTAGGCGCCCCCAGCACCTGGGTGCTCTCCAACCACGACGTGGTCCGCCATGTCAGCCGCTTCGGCTACAACGGGTCCGGTCCGCGCGACGGGGACGGCATCGGTCCGGCCGATCCCCAGCCGGACACGGCACTCGGCCGCCGGCGTGCAGCCGCAGCTTCACTCTTTATGCTGGCGCTGCCGGGCGCCGCCTACCTGTATCAGGGTGAGGAACTCGGGCTGCCTGACGGCATCGACATTCCGGAGTACCTGCGCCAGGACCCCACGTTCGCGCGTACCGGAGGCGCACGGCTGGGCCGCGACGGCTGCCGGGTTCCACTGCCCTGGCGGGCCGCTGAGCGGCACTTGGGCTTCGGCTCCGGCCAGGAC
>DIZT01000053.1:40902-42814 GCA_002427975.1 Micrococcaceae bacterium UBA6021
ATTTCACGGAACTGGCGCGGGACGCGCAAGCCGCATCGCCGTCGTCGCACCTCTCCCTGTACCGGAACATGCTGGGCCTGCGCCGTGAACTGCGCCTGGGCAGCGGGTCACTGGCATGGGCCGACGACTGGTGCACCGGTTCGTCCCTGGGGTACATGAACGGCGATACGCTGGTACTCATGAACCTCAACCACGAACCCCTGGCGATGCCGGCCGGCCGCGTCCTTGTCCGCAGCGCTGACCCGGGCCCGGACTCCACCCATTTCCTGGCTTCCGGGGAAACCGCGTGGCTGCGGATTGGCGGAGGCGACGCAGAATAGTGGGACTTGCGGGCATCAAGGAAGTTGCCGAACGCGCCGGGCTATCAATCGCCACAGTGTCGCGGGCGCTTAGCGGCAAGGCCAACGTGTCGGCAAAGAGCCGGCAACTGGCAAAAGCAGCGGCCGACGAACTCGGATTCATCCCGTCATACCATGCGTCCAGCCTGGCTTCGGGGCGCAACCACAATGTGGGACTGGTGGTCCCCTCCATCCACCGCTGGTACTTTTCGTCAGTGGTGGATGGGGTGTCGGCCACTCTCCTCGACGCCGGCTACGACCTCACCCTGTACAACGTTGGTGACAAGCCGGAACGCCGCCGCAGCGTCCTGAACGACTTCCTGCTCCGTAAGCGGCTGGACGCGGTCATCGCTGTGGCACTGGTCCTGAGCGAGGCCGAAATCAAAAAGCTCCTGGCAATCCACCGTCCGATCGTGGGCATCGGCGGCGCGCTGGCAGGTGCGTCCACCATCAGAATTGATGACGCCCGACTCGCCCGGACGGCCACCGAGCATCTCCTCGGACTCGGTCACACCCGGATCGCACACATCACCGGCGAGGCTGAACTGAACCAGGACTTCAAACTCCCGGGGATACGCCTGGCCGGCTTCGAGGCAGCCATGCAGGCTGCGGGGCATGCTGTCCGCCCCGAATGGGTGGTGTCCGCGGACTTCACCATCCAAGGTGCCTATGCGGTTGCCCGGAACCTCCTGGCCACCGCGGCCGAGCGGCCCACTGCAGTTTTTGCCGCCTCCGATGAGATGGCCATCGGCGCCATCCTCGCCGCCCGCGACTTCGGCCTGCGCGTGCCACAGGATCTCTCCGTGATCGGCATGGACGGGCACGAACTCGGCGAGGTCTTTGGGCTGACCACCATCAACCAGGATGCCCGCGGCCAAGGCGCAATGGCGGCCCGCATGCTGCTGGAAACGCTCGACGCCGGCGCGAAGCGGCCTGCCAAGGGCACGTCACCATCAACGGCGGCCACTGACCGGGAGTACCCTACAGAGTTCCTGGTCCGGTCCAGCACGGCCGTCCCGCCCGCCGCTCAGTCCTGAGCTGCCCCGCCCATGAACCTCACGAAGCGGTCCAACACCGTCGGCCAGCCAACAGCATAGGCGGCCCGCGTGGCGGCCGGATCCTCGGCACCCTCCCAGCCATTGTGGAACAGCCGCAGTTCAGTGCCGGCTTCAACCGCCCTGAAGGCCACCCTCAGCTCCGTTGACCAGATAGCGGTGGTCCCGGGGTGCCACGACGCGTGGAAGGACAGGGGCGGCTGCCAGTCATCGATGCTGCCCCACACCGCGGTCCTGCCGTCGTCAGCCGTTTCCACGATGAGGTTCTCTTCAAACTCAACGTACGATCCCGACCCGTAGACACCCTGTGAATCCAGCGGCCACCACAAGTGAGTGTGATCCGTGAACCCGGCGAACGCCTGCGCCACCGGCCCCGGCACCGTGACAGTGCAGATGACAGGTTCCAGGCTCTCTACGGGATCAACCGGGCCAGGGAGGGCGTCGTCCGAGTGGCTGAAAAGGTTATCCATGGACGTCAACTCTACGCGGCTCCCGCGCTCCCCCAAGCGACGCTCTCTC
>DIZT01000302.1:0-7789 GCA_002427975.1 Micrococcaceae bacterium UBA6021
CTGACGCCACCGCGGTGCCGTAGCCGATATCGCCGAACTTGAACGCTTCCTGGTACGCAAGCACCGGCAGCGTTGTGCTGGTGTTGGCGGGACCGCCCGCTGTCATGACCCAGATGAGCGTGAACACGGCCAGCGTCTGCAGGGTGACGAGCATGAGGTTGGTGGCGATACTGCTGCGGATCATGGGGATGGTGATGAAGGCCAGCCGCTGCCAGCCACCGGCACCATCCATCAGCGCGGCCTCCGTGACTTCACCGGGGACGTCATCGAGCGCGGCGCGGTACACCAGCATGGAGAAGGCCGTGCCGCGCCAGATGTTGGCAAGCATGATAGCCACCATCGGGAACGAATAGAGCCAGTCGGGTTGTCCGAGCCCCAGTCCGCGCAGCAGCTGGTTCAGGGTGCCGTCCCGGCTGAAGTAGGCGTAGGCGGCGAAGGCGGCCACGATTTCGGGAAGCACCCACGCTGCCACCACCGCTGTTCCGACGACGGCGGCCACCGGGCGGCGCGCCTTCCGCATCAGCACGGCGATGGTGAGCCCCAGGACGTTCTGGCCCAGGATGGCCGAGCCGCCGACGAACAGGACAGTCAGGCCAAGTGAGAGGGGCAGCACCGGGTCGGACAGCAACCTGGCGTAGTTGTCGAACCCGATCCAGCCCGGACTGCGGGCATTGCGGCCGGTCAGGGCAGCATTGGTGAATGACGCGTGGAAGGCCCATAGCACGGGGCCAGCCAAAAACACCAGCAGGAGAACCACGGCCGGGAGTACCGGGAGCAGCCGTGCGTGCCGCCGGAGGCCGGGGCGAAGCCACCGGGGGACGGCGCCGTGACGCCCCAGGGAAACCGCCACGGCTTACTTCGCGGCGGTCTTGGCGTCCCCCACGATGGCCTTCACCGCCGTGTCATAGCCGGCAGCCGCCTGTGCCGGTGACTTCGCCCCCGTGATCACTGCTTCGGTGGCCTCCTGCACCGCTGCCGAGATCCGCGGGTAGTCGGCCGTGGCCGGCCGGTAGTGCGTGACGGCCACAAGTTCGGAGACGTCCTTCACAAACGGGTTGGCCGCCTGGTAGCCGGCATCTGAGGCGACGTCCTTGCGCACGGCGATCTGGGAGCTGGCGATGTTGAAGTCCAGCGAGTTCTTCTGGTTCAGGGACGTGGCCAGGAAATCAAACGCGAGGTCAGCGTTCTTGGTCTCCGCCCCCACCGCCAGAGTCCAGCCGCCGGACATGCTGACACCGCCGGGTGCCTGTCCTTTCTGGGTGGGGAAAGCCGTCACGCCCATGTCCTGCCCGTAGCCGGCCCATTCGTAGCTGCCGCCTTTCTGCCAGAACGACGGCGTGTAGGAACCCTCCACGACGGCGCCCATCTTGCCCTGCGGCAGCCATTCGCCGAAGACCTTCTTCCACACATTCGCGTCGAGGGCCTCCGCGGGAGAGACGGCCAGTTTTTCGTCGTAGAGGGTCTTCAGGAACGCCAGCGAATCCGTGAACCCCTGGGAGCCGACCACCCATTTCTTGGCGTCGGCGTCGTAGAGCTCGGATCCCGTTCCGTAGAGCAGCTCGTAGAAGCTCTGCATCACGGTGCCTTCGCCGCTGGCCTTGCCGGCGTACATGTTGAACGGCACCACGGTGGGATCGCTGGCCTTGATTTTCCGGGCAGTGTCCAGGATGTCCTGCCAGGTGCGGGGCTCCCACGGGACGCTGACGCCCGCGGCGGTGAGGACCTTTTTGTTGTACCAGATGCCGCGGGTGTCGGTGCCCAGCGGGACCGCGTAGGTGCCGCCGTCGTCCCCCAGGCCGGCCGCCTTGGCGCCTTCATCGAAGGTGTCCCAGTCCTTCCACCCGGCCAGGTGGCTGTCGAGTTTCAGGAGGTAACCGGCGTCGACGTCGGAACGGACCTTGAAGGTGTCCTCGTAGAAGACGTCCGGGGCTGTGGAGGGCGAACGGAGGGCCAGGGCAAGCTTGGTGCCGTAGTCGTCGTCGTTGGCCTGGATGGGCTCCAGGGTGACCGTGACGCCCTGGTTGGCGGCCTCGAACTCCTTCTTGGCCGACTGGAAGAGGGTGTCCAGGGCGGTGAAGGAATCGGTCTTCTGGTAGACCACTTTCAGCGTCTTGGTCTCTCCCGCGGGAGTCCCCGGGGAACACGCTGTCAGCACAAACGCCGCGGCAGCGAAGAGTGAAGTGATTGTGAGGGCCCGACGAGGCATGATGCTCCATTCAGTCAATGGCTGCCGTCCCCTGTGTCTGCGGGCCCCCAGCCGCGGCGATATCCACATGTTATTTGGGGCTCCTGCTACAGGCGAGGAGCCCCGGTTGAGATTTCCGGTTCAGACTTCCAGGAGAAGCCGCTGCGCCCGGGGCGCGAGCGTATGCTCCAGGACCAGGCAGGCAGCTCCAATGGCGCCCACGTCCTCACCGACTCCTGTGCCGACAACCTCGATGGTATGGATGAGGCGGGCCGCACTGTTGGCGTCCACAAGTGCCGGGATTTTCTCCAGGTAGCGGTCCGCGATCCGGCTCCAGAAGGGTCCGCCGAACACAACTCTTTCCACATCCAGCGTGTTGGTGACTACGGAGACGGCCCGGGCCACCAGCACGGCCGACTTATCGATGATGGCCAGGGCCTTGGCATCGCCGGCGTCGGCGAGGTCGCACAGCTGTGAAAAGCTCTGCTGCACTTCAGCCCCGCTGTTGCGGGGTCCGGAGCTGTCCAGGATTCCGGCGGCGACGCCCTCGGCCACCAGCACCTGCGGGATGGCGGAGGACTTCACGCAGCCCTGCTGGCCGCAGTCGCAGGCGGGGCCGCCAGGGTCCACCACGATGTGGCCGATCTCGCCGGCGTTGCCCGATGTTCCGCGGACCACTTCATCGTTGAGCACAATGCCGCAGCCGATGCCGGTGCCCATGTACATGAAGATAAAACTTCCCGCGCCGCTGGGGCCCCCGGCCCACGTTTCGGCGACGGCGGCGCTGGTGACGTCCTTGTCCACCAGCACGGAGTAGCCGGTGGCTTTGGCCAGGGCGCCCCGGAGTTCCACGCGGTCCCAGCCGGGCAGCAGCGGCGGGTCCACCACGGTGCCGTGATCCAGATCTATGGGTCCCGGAGCGGCCAGGCCCAGGCCGGCGATCCTGCTGGTGTCCACACCGGAGGCGGCAACCAGCTGTTCGATCTCGGTGGCCATGGTGGACATCACGGCGGCGGGGTCGTTCCCGCCGGGGGTCCTGATCCGTGAATGCTGTACTACCGCGCCCACCAGGTCCAGGACCACGAACGTGGTGACCGCGGGGTCCAGGTGGACGCCGATGGCATACATGCCGGCAGGGTTGAGGCGGAGCATGGTGCGCGGTTTGCCGGGTCCGCTGCCTTCTTTGCCGGCTTCGACGATCAGGTGCTGGTCCAGCAGGCGGCGGGAGATGTTGGAGATGGTCTGCGGCGAAAGGCCGACAATCTGGGCGAGCTCCACGCGGCTCAGTCCGCCGGATGACCGCCGGATGGCATCCAGGATGACCGTGAGGTTAAAGTCCCCCATGCGCGGAAGGTTGGTCCCGCGCCGTGGCGCCGAGGGCTGGCGGATTTCTGGCACGGTCTCCCCTAGGTCTTCGGCCGCGTAGTCATGATGTCTGAATGGTACGTTACCTCCTGACCAACGCCCAGAGCCGGAGGTGGCCCGCGACGCGGCCGGACCGCCCCGTTGACCCTACGGCCGCCTGGTACTGACCGCCACCGTAAACTTCGGATTGCTGCCCCTGACCGTGGTGGGCCCCACCAGCCGCCCCAGCGTGGGAAGGTACTGCAGGTGCCGGTTGAAGACCGTCCACAGCTCGCCGCCCGGAGCCAGGACCCTGGCTGCAGCCTCGAACAGTTTGATGCCCGCTCCGGCATGCACGCTGGCGCCCAGGTGGAAGGGCGGGTTCAGCAGGACCAGGCCGGCACTCCCGGCGGGCACCGTACTCATGGCGTCATCCTGCAGGGCGGTGATCCGGTCCTCGAGGCCGTTTGCCCGCGCGGTCCCCTGCGCGGAGGCGACGGCGGCTGCGGACCGGTCCGTGGCGGTGACTCGTGCGCCGGGGTTCTGGCGGGCGTACATGGCGGCGAGGATTCCGGTGCCGCAGCCCAGATCGATGGCATGCCGGGCCTGCGGCATCTCCGGCAGGAATGTCAGGAGGAACCTGGTCCCGATGTCCAGTTTCGCCCCGGCGAAGACGGCACCGTGCGCAGCAACGTCCAGGTCCAGCTCGTCCAAGTGCTCGACGGCGGGGCGCCACCCCGGCGCCTCGGTTGCCTCGGTCGCCGGCCGGGCACCGCTGGCCATGATGATCCGGGACTTCTGCGTCGCCAGCTGCGGCTGGACCGTCTGGAAGTGGCGTGCCAGGACCGCGTTCATCCCCAGGGACATGTGCTTGATCCGCCCGCCGGCGAGCAGCACGACGTCGGGCGCGGCGTGACGCGCCACGGCATCGGCGATTTCGTCCAGTTCCGCCAGCGTCCGCGGCAGTTGCAGCAGTACCGTCCCCGCCCCGGAGAGCAGCTCCTCCCCCAGTGCCAGCTGGTCAAAGCCTGTGGCATCGACGGCGCCCGGATCCGCCGCCGCCAGCCCGAGGGCGGCTGCGTTGTTCCGCAGGGCGCGCTCCCCCGTGATGAGATCCTCGTGCACACGGACACGCCGGACCCCCAGCGTGCCCAGCGCCCCGAGGGTGAGGGCGCCGTAGCGGTCGCCAATCACTGCCAGCCGGGTGTCCGGCGTCAGGCGCGCTGCGGCAGCTTCCAGCAGCAGCCGGTCCGTGGCGTCCCACGCCTGAAGGTTGGGGGCTTCGACGTCCGGGTGCCGCCGGAGCGTGCCGAAGATGTCCTCAAGACTGTTCTGGGCCACGGGTTCCTGCCATCTGGTCATGTGCTGGTTGTTGATGCGGTTGGTGCAAGCGCGGGCAGTTTGAGGATGGCCGTGACGGCCGCCCGGCCCGCCCGGTTTGCGCCGATGGTGGACGACGACGGTCCGTAACCCACCAGGTGGACGCGCGGTTCTGCTGCCACCTGGGTCTCCTCCATGGCGATGCCGCCGCCGGGTCCGCGGAGGTGCAGCGGAGCCAGGTGATCGAGCTCGGCTCGGAACCCCGTGGCCCACAGGATGACGTCGGCCCGGAGCAGGCTCCCATCGGTGAGCCGGACGCCGTCGGGCTCCATGGCAGTGAACATGGGGCGCCGGTCCAGCGCGCCGCGTTGCGCTGCCGCCCGCAGGGCAGGCGTCCAGATGAGGCCGGTCACCGCTACCACGCTTTGCGGCGGCAGGCCCTGCCGGACCCGTTCCTCCACGAGGGCCACGGCGTCGTGCCCGGCCCGGGAGTCGAACGCGGCGTCGCGCCATTCCGGTTCCCGGCGGGTGAACCAGCTGGTGCTGGTGACCTGCGAGATCTCATCCAGCAGCCCGACGGCGGAAATGCCGCCGCCCACCACTATGACGTGCAGGCCGCGGAACTCCTCTGCGGAGACGTAATCGGCCACATGCAGCTGCCGGCCGCGGAACGTGGCGCGGCCCGGATAGATGGGCCAGAACGGCCGCGTCCACGTACCGGTTGCGTTGATGACCGCCTTCGCCGACCAGTCACCGCGGTCGGTGCTGATCCGCAGCCGTCCTGCCGCATCAGCGTCTTCCCTGGCCACGGAGGTGACCTTGACCGGGCGCAGGACCTCAATCCCTAGTTCCCGCTCGTAGCCGGCGAAGTACCGGCTCAGGAATTCCGAGCTGGGTTCCGCGGGGTCCACATCGGGCTTCGCGATGCCGGGAAGGTCGCTGATGCCGTTGACCGTGGCCATGACCAGGCTTTTCCAACGGTGGCGCCAGGCGCCGCCGGGGCCTTCCTCGGCGTCGAGGACTGTGTATTCCAGCCCGCGGCGCTGCAGGTGGTAGGCCGCGGAGAGGCCGGCCTGGCCTGCGCCGACGACCACAACGTCGGTGCTTTCGTAGTCCATTTCTGTGGGCCGGTCCCGCTAGACCTTCTTCACAACCGAGGATTTGAGCTGCATCGGCCCCACACCGTCCACCTTGCAGTCAATGTCGTGATCGCCCACGCCGTCCATGAGCCTGATCCCGCGGACCTTGGTTCCGACTTTGATGACACTGGAACTGCCCTTGATTTTCAGGTCCTTGACCACCGTGACGGTATCGCCGTCGGCGAGGATATTGCCCACGGCGTCCTTAATGACCCGGGGTCCGGCCTCTGCCGTCGCCACCGCCGTCTCGGCGGTCCACTCGTGGCCGCATTCCGGGCACACCAGAAGCGCAACCATTTCGTAGGTGTAGGAGCTGGAACATTCGGGGCACGGGGGCAGAGTTTCGTTCACTCCCCCATGATAATCGCGGCGGCTGCGCTGACAGGCGCGCGCCGCCGTCGTACTGTTGGGCCTAGACGGAAGAAAGGCGAGAACTATGACAACGGAAAAAGGCGCAGCGTCGCTGCTGGCCAACGCTCTGGCTATCGTCCTGGGGGTGGCGGAGATACCGCTGCGGCTGCGGGCGTGGGACGGTTCCGAGGCGGGGCCGGCCGACGCCCCGATCCTCGAATTCAGGTCGCGCCGCGCCCTGCGGCGGATCCTGTGGTCGCCCGGACAGCTCGGGCTAAGCCGTGCCTACGTGGCCGGGGAGATCGACGCCCCCGGCGATATCTTCGCCGCGTTCACGGCGCTGAGTTCGGTGGGTAAGTTTTCCGAGCCAGGCCCCTTCCGGCCCCTGACTCCGCGCGAACTCGCCACGCTGGTCAGCACAGCCGTCCGGCTGGGCGCGGTGGGTCCCAACCCTGCACCGCCGGCTGAAGAAGCAAGGGTCACCCGGAAGGGCCGGCTCCACACCCGGCAGCGCGACGCTGCGGCCATTTCACACCATTACGACGTCGGCAACGACTTTTACGCGCTCGTGCTGGGCCCGTCTATGGTCTACTCCTGCGCTGTGTGGGGGGACGGACCTGACGGCGGCGACCTGGGTGGCCGCGGCGTCCCCGCAGGACTGGATGGGGCGCAGAGGGCAAAGCTGGACCTTGTCTGCCGGAAGCTTGGACTGCGGCCCGGGATGAGGGTGCTGGACGTGGGGTGCGGCTGGGGCAGCTTCGCCTTGCATGCGGCGCAGCATTACGGCGTCACGGTGGTGGGGGTGACGCTTTCCTCCGAACAGGCCGTCCTGGCGCGCAAACGTGCGGCCGAAGCCGGCCTGACCGAAAAGATCGACATCCGTGTGCAGGATTACCGGGATGTCGCCGACGGACCGTTCGACGCCATCAGCTCCATCGGCATGTCCGAACACGTGGGCCGGGAACAGACACCCCGCTATGTGGAAGTGCTGCACGGATTGCTCCGTCCCGGCGGCCGGTTGCTGAACCACGCCATCTCGTGGAACGCCGGCCCCATCAAGCCGGACCCGGACTCGTTCATTCCGCGCTACGTCTTTCCGGACGGCGAAATGATCAGCCTGGGCGAGATGGTGGGCGCGTTGGAGACCGGCGGGTTCGAGGTGCTGGACGTGGAGGCCCTGCGCCGGCATTATGCCCTGACCCTTCGGGCTTGGGTGCGCCGGCTCGAAGAGAACTGGGACGAAGCTGTCCGGCTGACCAGCCTGGGCCGGGCGCGCATCTGGCGGCTGTACATGGCTTCGAGTGCCCTGGGCTTTGAAGCCGGGATCACGGGCGTCAACCAGGTACTGGTCCAGCGCGCCGGAGCGGCCGAACCGCCGCTGCGACGGACGGACTGGATCTAGCGCGGGGCACCTGAGCGAATAAAAAAGAGCCACCCGGCCGGGTGGCTC
>DIZT01000302.1:7810-14949 GCA_002427975.1 Micrococcaceae bacterium UBA6021
GGTGCGCTACCAGCTGCGCCACAGCCCCAAACTTCTGTCCCTCAGCGGTTCAGACCGCCCGAAGCAACCTGATCAGCTTAATAGAAATCTGCGCGCGGCGCCAATCGGCGGGTACTTTTTCCCGCAATAAAAAAATCCGCCGGAATCTTTCGATTCCGGCGGATTATCCGGTGGAGCTGAGGGGACTCGAACCCCTGACCCCCTGCATGCCATGCAGGTGCGCTACCAGCTGCGCCACAGCCCCGGACCTTCGTTACTCCGTGGTCTCCCCGGAGCAACTCAAATATCTTAGACCAGCGTTTCCGAAAATTCCAAATCGGGCATATTCGGGCCGGCAAGGCCTGCTATTCGGACTCGGAACCCGCTGCCGCCTTGGCCGATGTGTCGTCCCCCAGCTGCAGGTCCACAACCGGGCAATCCTTCCACAGACGCTCCAGGGCGTAGAAAACGCGGTCCTCTTCATGCTGGACGTGGATGACGATGTCCGAGTAGTCGAGCAGCACCCAGCGTCCGCCGGAGCGGCCCTCGCGGCGTACCGGACGGAGGTCCTGCTTGGAAAGTTCTTCTTCAATGCCGTCAACGATGGCGTTGACCTGGCGCTCGCTCGGTGCGGACGCGATGAGGAAAACGTCCGCCAGTGCCAGGCGTTCGCTGACATCGAGGGCCACAATGTCGTGGGCGATCTTGTCCGCCGCGGCCTTGGCGGCCTGGCGGGCAATGGCTATGGATGAATCTGATGCAGTCACGGGACTCCTTGTAGTTTTCTAAAGCTTCGTAAAATGGGCGTTGCCTGATCAGCGGGAGATGCCGCTGATGATGAGGATGACGCCGGACATAAGGGCCACGATCCCAAAGGCCAGGACCAGGACCTGCATCAGCCTGAGCCGCTTCGCGCGGGCCAGGCCGGCCGTCGCCGCATCCAGCGGCTCCAAACCATGGGCGGACCGGGCCGGGATGCGGGGGAGGTCCTCGAACAGATCATCCGGCTCCGCCACCGTCAGGTCGGGCACGGCAGGCGTGACGGGAACTATACGCTTCGGCGCGGCGGCGGCTTTGGCTGCCGCTTCCGCCCGGGCGATCACCCGGGAGCGGCCTGAAGGGGGTGGTGCGGAACCAGCGGCAGGCGCCTTGGCTGGATTGGACGGGCGGCGGTCCTTGCCGCCAGGCCGGACCTTCCGTCCAGGCTGGGATACGACCGGCACGTAGGAGGTTGCCGGGGGCTTCATGACAGGACGGTCGACGCCGGGCACCTCCACGAATTCCAGCGGCGTCACCATGGCCAGGTTGTCGGCCGTGGCCGGGCCCGCCTGGGCACCGGACTGGGTGGGCACGGCCTGGGTACCGGCAGCCTGCATGGGTTCTGACACTGGCTGCGCGGGTGCGGCCTGCTCGGCCAGCTTCTGTTTGGCCATGGCCCGGCGGTTCAGGACCGCCGCACGCTCGGCCAAGGCGATCTGCTCCGCAAGAATGTCCGGGTCCACCACCTCGGGGTCCAGGGACGCGATATGCTCCATCTTGGCCAGCTGGTTCTTGGCCTGCTCGGCAATCAGCGCGCGGGCTACAAGTGCCTGCTCCACGCTAATGCCATCCGGAACCGCCTTGCCATTGGCCCGGACAGCGGGCTGGGTTTTTTCGGCAGCTACAGGGCTGGACTCACCTGGCTTGGTTTGGCCTGGCTTTGCTGGGCCTGGCTCGGCCTGACCTGGCTTGGCCTGGCTTGTCGCAGGTTGGCTTGACACGGGCTGCCCCATGGGGGCGGGAATGATGGGGTTGGCCGAGGTGACGGCCTGTTCCTTCAGTTGCTGCAGCCGCAGCTGCCTGCGGGTGGGAGGACCCCCGGCGGACAGTTGGCCCTCTTTCTCCTCAAGCTCCTTGATGGCGCGCAAGGCCGCACGGTCGCGGGCACGGATCTGCGAGGACCGCTGGGCCTGGGACTGCTCGGGGACCGAATCCACCGGAGCGTCTGCCGGAAGCTGTTGTTTTGAGGCAGGCGAAACCTGGCCCGGGCCGGTTGACCCGGTAGCCGTTTTCTCATCTCTGGCCTGCCGAAGTTCGCGGCGGCTGCGGATGGGGGGCTGTTCCTGACTCATTGAGAACTCATTCAGTACTGGCTGGTTCGTCTGTTTCGGTAGTTCGGACATCCCGGGGATCTGGCCCCTCGGCATACAGTCCGTATTTGGCGATATATTGCACTACACCGTCCGGTACGAGGTACCAGACGGGGTTGTTCCCTGCGACCCGCGCACGGCAGTCCGTTGAAGATATTGCCATGGCAGGCACCTCCAGGAGGCTGACATCTTTGCGGCCCATGCCGTCAAGCACATGCCCCGGCCGGGTCACGCCGACAAAATGCGCCAAGGACCACAGCTCATCGATGTCCTTCCACGACAGGATCTGCGACAGCGCGTCCGCACCGGTGATGAAGAACAGGTCCGCATCGGGACGCTGCGTCCGCAGATCCCGCAAGGTATCAATGGTGTAGGTGGGACCGGGCCGGTCAACATCCACCCTGCTGACAGTGAAGCGGGGGTTCGACGCCGTGGCGATCACCGTCATGAGGTACCGGTGCTCAGCCTCGCTGACCTGCTTGTGCGTTTTTTGCCACGGTTGTCCGGTGGGGACAAACACCACTTCATCCAGGTCGAACTTGGCGGCCACTTCACTGGCTGCAACGAGGTGGCCGTGATGGATGGGGTCAAACGTCCCGCCCATCACGCCCAGCCGCAGCCGTCCTTGCGCACCTTCACGGTGCAGAATACGGGAAATGTCAGTGGCCTTGGCCGTGGTCGTGCTTGTTGGGGTGCTGGCGGTGCGGATCGGCGTGCTCATCCGTGACTGTGTGCCTGTTGCCCAGGTTGGAGTAGGACCACGTCACGAACATCAGCACCAGCAGGATGCCAAAAATCGAGACGCCGAACACCCAAGGCGCAGCCCACAGCGGAGCGGCCTCCTCATGTTGTGCTTCGCCTGCGGCGGCAATGGACGTGACGATCTGCTGGAGCAGCATTTTCTCCCCTAAAGCTCAAAGGATGTGACAGCGGATCTTCCCGCCGTTCCGGACTTCTGTTCTATGTTACAGCGTTGCTACCCGCGGACCTGGCCCTCACCCTGGACGATCCACTTGGTGGTGGTCAGTTCGGTCAGCCCCATCGGGCCGCGCGCATGCAGCTTCTGCGTGGAGATGCCCACCTCGGCACCCAGGCCCAGCTCGCCGCCGTCGGTAAACCGGGTGGACGCGTTGACGATCACCGCTGCCGAGTCAACCTCGGCGATGAAACGCTCCGCGTTGGCGAGGTTGTTGGTGAGGATGGCTTCGGTGTGGCCGGTGGACCAGGTGCGGATGTGCTTAACGGCGTCATCCAGGCTGTCCACCATCGCCACTGCGAGGTCCAGGTCCATATATTCGGTTCCCCAGTCCTCATCCGTTGCCGGCCGGGATTCGATGGAGGGCGGCAGTGCGGAGCGGATACGTTCGTCGGCGTGGAGGGTGACACCTGCACCGCGAAGTGCAGCGGCGACGGCAGTCAGCACGGTGGACCGCGAATGGACAAGCAGGGTCTCCACGGTGTTGCAGACGCTGGGCCGCTGGGTCTTGGCGTTCAGCAGGATCTCCACCGCCATCTCTTCACTGGCAGATTCGTCGATGAAGATATGCACGTTGCCTTCGCCGGTTTCGATAACAGGCACCGCGGCGTTCAACACCACGGACTGGATCAAATCCCGGCCCCCGCGCGGAATCAGGACATCAACCCGGCCGCGTGCCCGCATCAGGGCGTTCGCGCCTTCACGGCCATACTGGTCCACTGTCTGCACGGCATCGGCGGGCAGGCCAACACTGTCCAGGGCGTCGCGGAGAATCTGGACGAGGGTTTCATTGGTGGCTGCGGCGGCGGTGCCGCCGCGGAGGATAACGGCGTTGCCGCTCTTTAGCCCCAGGCCTGCGATATCCACAGTCACGTTGGGCCGCGCCTCGTAAATTGCTGCGACGACACCCATGGGCACGTTGATCTGGCGCATGCGGAGGCCATTGGGGAGGGTCTGGCCGCGGACTACGTTGCCCACCGGATCCGGCAGGTTGGCGAGGTTCTCCAGGGCATCAACGAGCCCGGTAATACGGTGGTCAGTCAGCGTCAGCCGGTCCAGCATGGCTGCGGACGTGCCGTTGGCCTTGCCGGCGGCAACATCCTTGGCGTTGGCGGCCAGGATCTGGTCCTTCCGCTCCAGCAGGGCAGCGCCGATGGCCCGCAGGCCACGGTCCTTCCAGGCCCGGTTTGCCCTGGCCATCCGGCGGGCCGCATCCCGTGAGCGGTCGGCAATGGCGTGGACAGCGGCCTCGACGTCCTCAGATGACAGCGGCACTGCTGTTTCCGGAGAAGCCGTCGCAGGCGCTTTCGGAGCGGTGGAAACGGCAGTGTTGTCCCCGGAAATCCCAGCAGTGTTATGGATCAGTGCCTCAGTCATGATCCAAGTTTAGGCGAGCTGCGGGCTCAGACCAGCACCAGGTCGTCAACGTGAACAACTTCACGGTCATATCCGCGGCCCAGCGCCTTGCCCAGCTCCTTGGTGGACCGTCCCAGCATCTGCGGCAGTTCCGCCGCGGAGTAGTTGACGAGGCCACGGGCAATGACCGTGCCGTCCGCACTGACCATTTCGACGGCGTCGCCCGCCTCAAAGTCACCATCAACCGCCGAGATGCCGGCCGGAAGCAGCGAGGTGCGGCGGTGGCGCACAGCCTTGACGGCGCCGTCGTCGAGAATCAGCCTGCCACGCACGGAGGCAAGGTGCTCAAGCCACAGCAGCCGGACCGGTTTGCGGGCCCCATTGACCTTGAACCAGGTGCCAACGTCCTCGCCGGCCAGTGCGGCCGCGGCGTTGGCGGTGGAGGTGACCAGGGCGTGGATCCCGGAGCCGGCAGCGATGGTGGCGGCTTCCACTTTCGTGGTCATGCCGCCGGTACCCACCCCGGCTTTTCCGGCCTTGCCGATGGTGACGCCGGCGAGGTCGCGCGGACCTTCCACGAGCGGAATCCGCTTGGCACCTTGCGACGGCGGACCGTCATACAGGGAGTCAACGTCGGAAAGCAGCACCAGCGCGTCGGCGCGGACCAGGTGGGCCACCAGCGCAGCAAGGCGGTCGTTATCACCGAAGCGGATCTCGTGGGTGGCCACGGTGTCGTTTTCATTGACTACCGGTACAACGCCGAGGTTGAGAAGCCGGTCCAGGGCACGGAAAGCATTCGTGTGCTGGCTCCGGCGCATCAGGTCATCCGCGGTGAGAAGCACCTGGCTGACGGTCACGCCGTGGGCGCCGAACGCCTGGGTGTACCGGGCCATGAGCAGGCCCTGGCCTACGCTCGCCGCCGCTTGCTGGGTGGCAAGGTCGCGCGGTCTTTTGGCCAGGCCCAGCGGCGCCAGCCCGGCCGCGATCGCGCCGGAGGACACCAGGATGATCTCCGTGCCGGCGTTCCGTTTGGCTGCCAGGGCATCAGCAAGAGCCGTGAGGGCCTCTTCCGAGATGCCGCCCTTGATACTGGTCAGCGACGACGAACCGACCTTAACCACGATCCTGCCGGCATTGGCGAGCACGCTGCGGTCCGCGGGCCGCTTGCGCGGAACCGCGGTGACGGCGTCACTCGTCATCGTCTGCTTCCAGTCCACTCTCCTTGAGCGGCTGGGCAACGCGGCGGCTGCTGACCGATTCGGTCCAGATCCCGGCCTTGCGCTCGGCTTCGAGCTCGGCGCGGGCGGCGGCCTTGGCATCCTTGCGTTCCTGCTGCTCGTCACGCTTCTGGCCACGGGTGGGGCGGTCGCCGACGTCCGCGAAACGGATATCCGTGCCGCGCGGTGATGCGAGCATTTCGGCACCGGCCATCATGGTGGGCTCCCAGTCGAAGACGACGCCGTCATCCTCGCCGATCACGACTGTGTCGCCCGGCGTGGCGCCCTGCTTGAACAGTTCGTTTTCCACGCCGAGCTTGGCCAGGCGGTCCGCGAGGTAACCGATGGCTTCCTCGTTGGTGAAGTCGGTCTGCTTGACCCAGCGCACGGGCTTGTCGCCCAGGACGCGGAAAAGCGGCTCGAGGTTCTTTTCCTCGCGGCGGATCCTGAAACCGGACTCGTTGACGGCGCGGGGCCGGAGTACCGGCGGCTGGACCTTCGGCGGGGCGGCAGCCAGCGTGTCGCGGGCGGCCTGGACGATTTCCGCCATGGCGAAGCCCAGCTGGCGGAGACCCTCGTGGCTGGTGGCCGAGATCTCGAAGACCCGGTAGCCGCGGGATTCCAGTTCGGGGCGGACGAATTCAGCCATGTCCTTGCCGTCCGGGAGGTCCACCTTGTTCAGGGCCACGAGCCGCGGACGGTGGTTCAGCGGGACCACTTCGCCGTCGGTACCCGCGTAGCTCATATCCACGACGTACTTTTCCAGTTCGGCCTCGATGATGGCCAGGTCTGCCAGCGGGTCGCGGTCCGATTCAAGCGTGCCGCAGTCCAGCACGTGTACCAGGGCGGCGCAACGCTCCACGTGGCGCAGGAAGTGGTGGCCAAGGCCCTTGCCTTCGCTGGCGCCCTCGATGAGGCCCGGAACGTCTGCAATGGTGAAGCGGACATCGCCGGACTGGACAACACCCAGGTTCGGGATGAGGGTGGTGAAGGGGTAGTCGGCGATCTTCGGGTGCGCGCGCGTGAGCGCGGCCAGCAGCGACGACTTGCCGGCGTTCGGCGCTCCCACCAGGCCCACGTCGGCGATCAGCTTCAGGTCGAGGGTGGCGTTGAGCTCCTCGCCTTTCAACCCAGGCTCGGAATAGTCCGGCGCACGCCGCCTCGAGCTCTTGAAGTGCACGTTGCCGCGACCGCCGGCGCCGCCGCGCGCCACCAGCCAGAGCCGGACGGGCAGGGCGAGGTCGGCGATCAGCCCGCCCTCAGCGTCGAGCACCAGCGTGCCGACCGGAACTTCGAGCACCAGGTCCGCGCCGGTGCGACCTGTCTTGCGTCCGCCCGCTCCGTCCGCGCCGGGTTCGGCCTGCCACCGCGACCTCCGCTTGTAGAGGGACAGGTCGGTGAGCTGCGTGGTCGCCTTCAGGGTTATCGAACCACCGTGCCCGCCGTCGCCCCCATCGGGGCCGCCGCGTGGGGTGAAAGGTT
>DIZT01000239.1 GCA_002427975.1 Micrococcaceae bacterium UBA6021
CACTTCCACTACGTGGTCTTCGGCACCGTGGTGTTCGCGATGTTCGCCGGCTTCTACTTCTGGTGGCCGAAGTGGACGGGCAAGATGCTCAACGAGCGCCTCGGGAAGATCCACTTCTGGATGCTGTTCCTGGGCTTCCACGGCACATTCCTCATCCAGCACTGGCTCGGCGTCATGGGCATGCCCCGCCGCTACGCGGATTACCTCCCTGAGGACAACTTCACCTGGATGAACCAGTTCTCCACCATTTCCTCGTTCCTTCTCGGCGCCTCGATGATTCCGTTCTTCTGGAACGTCTACATCACGTCGCGCAGCTCCGTGCGCGTCGAGGTGGANNCTGCCCCGGATCCGTTCGGAACGTCCCGCCCTGGACCTCCACCACCCTGAGCTCCGCGTCCGCGAGAACCAACCCACGCCCAGCCTAGCCGCGGCCGCCCTGGGTGCTGCCGATATCGGCGAAAAGGACGTACGCAATCCGAACCCGGACCAGTGACAGGGGTTGGGCCCGTAACCGGGGGTTGAGCCCGTCGAAACCCAGCCCTAACCCGACCGACCCACTGCCCGGACCGCAAGCAGGAACTTCACGCCGCCGTCGGTAAGCAATGCCCTGCCAATGTGCCCCACTTTCGGCGCCATGAGGTGCAGGCACTTGAAGTTCCGGTGCACTACGCGGTTGATGTCGGTGACCCATTCGTCGGGGATGGGATGGCCGGACCGGGTGACAAACCCGGCGGCCAGCATGGCACCACGGATCGCCTCCACCCTGCGACCCGACGCCGGCGCGATGCCGCCGAGGTGCCAGTCGGTGTAGAGGCGCGTGACCAGGCGGACGGCGTCGTGCTCCTGCCGGCCGACAGCGTCCACCATGTTGTCCCACAGCTCTGCGGGCCGTTCCAGGCAGCGTTTGCCGCGCGGCGTAAGTACCAGCCTGCCCTTGAACTTCCGCAGGAGCTTCCAGTCGATGAGGTGCAGCCGGAGCTCGAGGACCGGCCGCGCGTGGGTCTCGCGGTTGCCCTTGCCCATGATGGGATCGCTCCAGCCGAGCTCGTCCATGGCGCGCTTAACCATGGCGGGCTTCAGGTAACCGTCCTTGGTGAGTTCCAGGCCGTCTGGCGCGGCGTTTTCCAGCATCCAGCGGACCGGCCTCAGCACGGCGTCGCGCTCTTCGTCGGTGAGAGGCTGCGGCCACCACTGGAGGCTGAGCAGCTGTAGTTTGCGGTTGGCGGCCTGTCGGTCGAAGCCGGCAGGGTCGAAGTACTTGCCGTACTCGCCCGTCACGCCGTAGATCCAATACCTCGTCTGCGCGTGTTCCGGATGCTCCGGGTCCGCGACGATCTGCAGCAGCCGCCGGTAGCCGTGCGGCCCGCCGGAGTCCTCCACGGGACCGCGGTTGGCGCCGTCAACGCACAGCAGTTCCCCGGCCGTAAGCTCCGCCGGACCAAGCACCTCCACGTTATGCGTCCAGCCGTCGCCGAAGTCGTACTCGTATTCCAGTGCGGTTCCCGGCTTTTGGGCATCCAGCAGTTCGGAAAGTACGACGCCGGTTGCCGGCTCTGCGTCCAGATCTTCCGTTGCGTCGTCGGGACCGATGATCCACCGCGGCTTTCCGGCGCGGTCCACGCCCCGGACGGCGTAGAGGTGGGAGTTTTCCCAGCCGAAGGTGGCCTGCACTGCGAGGTGGAACTCGGGAACGGTCAGCGTCGCGGGGACCTGCAGCCTTCGCCAGATCAACGGTTCGGTGTCCGTAATGCTGATCCGGAGGTCGAAGGCGGGGACGGTTCCGGACAGTTGCATGGGTGCCATTTTGCCAGAGTGCGGCCGGGGAGCCGTCACGGTGCGGTTTTAACGTACTCAACGGACTCAACGGCATAGGGTTTGGTGGCCGATCGCCGCAGCGGATGACGCAGGCGCACCTGGTAGGGACCGTTCCGGAACGTGGCGCGGGGGTCCAACTGGACAAGCAAGAGTGGTTCGTCGTGGGCGGAGTCCAGCCGCACCACCAGGCCGTCACGCCGCCCGTCCACGTACAGCGGGGTAGCCGGCTCCACGGCAGTTTCCTTAAGGCGTTCCCGATATTCCTGGCCTGCCGCCAGGAAGAGGATTCCATGAGCCATCCCAATGACCTTCAGCGGGACCACGACGTCAGGCGGGGGTTCAGGAGTGGGCCGGGTTTGCTGGTGGTATTCCTGCGAAGCCGCCGTCCGGGCCGCCTTCGCATGTTGGTCGCATTCCGCGCATCGGGTCCGCGCCCCCACGGCGGCCAATGTGGTCACGAGCAGTCGTCTGGGAGCTTGGTCCCAGGTGTCGGCCACCACCTGACACCACGTCGTGTGATAGTCCGTCCCGTATTTCAACACATAGACCTGGTCATCGCCCAGTACGGGCAGACCCTCCCTGCGGGCGGCGGGCTCCACCGGTTTGAGCTCGCCGAGGCGTCTGGCCTCTGGCTGGGCGGAGCGGCTGACGTTAAGGTACTTGCGGATCAGCGGACTGCGTTGGCGTTTTGGTATTGGCACGGAAGTGCGGGGCCTCTCTGTGCGGCGGGAACGATGCGATCACGCCCTGCTTACCCCCTGACTATCTTGCGGGCTTTTCTCGCAAGTCGCCAGTCGGGACAGTGTCCGTGTGTGCTTAACCCCGCTTTGAAGCACACTCGGGTTAACAAAAGCAGGGCCGGTCAAGTGACCGGCCCTGCTTTGAAAATGAAACCCTAAGGCCCCAGAATCTCTAATGAATTAGAGTGCCTGGATGTTGACGGCCTGGGGACCCTTGGGGCCCTGCTCGGTTTCGAAGGAAACCTTCTGGTTCTCTTCGAGTGAGCGGAAGCCGGAAGAGGCGATCGCGGAGTAGTGAGCGAAAACGTCCTGTGAGGAGTCATCGGGGGAAATGAAGCCGAAGCCCTTTTCAGCGTTAAACCATTTGACGGTACCAGTAGCCATTATTTTTGTCCTTCGTGAAGGTGGAGGAAAAGTCCCGACTTTCGGGTCCTCCGGTGTGGGGTGTTCAAAACCGCTACTTCAGAAAGACGCGGACTTTCGACCGCGCGTACTGCCTGAACTACCAACCGCATAAACACAACAACAGGATCAACAGTACAGGAGATTTGCGCCACCGCTTACCACTCGGTGCGAAGGAGTGCCCTTCCCCCCGCCCGTAGCGCCTTAGCAGGATGGCAACGGAGGTACCCATGGCGACCATTTCCCACGAGTGCGACGACCGTTGCCCGGCGCTACCGTCCCCCCTCGATCTTGCGGCTGCGCTGCTCCTGCGCCATTGGCCCATACGGATAGACCCCGACTTGAGGCTGGCTGGCCTGAGTCAGCTGTTTGGTTTCGTCCGGGCTGAGTTGCAGGTCTGACGCAGCAAGGTTGTCGGCGAGCTGCTCTTTGGTCCGGGCACCCAGGATCACGGACGTGACCGCCGGCCGGTCGGCCAGCCATGCCAGGGCCACCTGGGAGGGGCTCACATCGTGGGCCGCGGCAATGTCTTCCACGGCCGCGATGACGGCCCAGGTGCGGGGATTGTCATTGCGTGCCTTCCAGGCCTCCATGCCGCGTTCGGGGTTCTCGCCGAGCCGCGTGGCACCTGTAGGAGGTTGGTCCTGTTTGTACTTGCCCGATAACCAGCCGCCACCCAGCGGGGACCACGGCAGCAAACCAATCCCGGCGTCGAGCGCAGCCGGGACAATCTCCGATTCAATTTCCCGGACCAGCAGGCTGTACTGGGGCTGCAGGGTCACCGGCGGGCTCCAGCCGTGGGCGCGGGCAACGTGGACGGCCTTGGTCAGCTGCCACCCGAGGAAGTTGGAGAAGCCGTAATAGGCGATCTTGCCGCTTCTGACGGAGTCGTCCAGGAAGCGGAGCGTCTCCTCCAACGGAGTGATCGGGTCCCACGCGTGCAGTTGGTAAAGGTCGATCTGGTCCACGCCCAGACGGCGGAGGGAATCATCCAGGGCGCGGGTCAGGCGGCGGCGGGACGTTCCGACGTCGTTCGGTGCCGTTCCCATCGGAAAGCGGCCCTTGGTGGCGAGCACCGCCTTGTCCCTTACTTCCGGGCGCCGCGCCAGCCAGCGGCCCACGATCTCCTCCGATGCGCCCGCGCTGTATACGTCCGCGGTGTCGATGAAGTTCCCGCCGGCGTCGAAGTAGCTGTCCAGCACTGCGTGCGAAGCCTCTTCCGTGGCCTCGGCACCGAATGTCATGGTTCCCAGCGCATAGGCGGAAACGACTGCGCCACTGTGGCCCAGGGTTCGATATTGCATGGTGCTCCTCGGTGATCAGTTTTCGGTGGTCTCGCTGCGGTTCGAGCGGTACGTACGCCAGGTGTGTTCGGGCTCGA
>DIZT01000085.1:0-4891 GCA_002427975.1 Micrococcaceae bacterium UBA6021
TTCGACAGGCTCAATCACCGGGACGCGCCGCCGCCTGCGTTGAACACGACGCTGGTAGTCGTTGCTACGAACGCAGTCTTGGACCCAGCTGAGTGCTATCGGACTGCCTCTGCCGCCCATGCTGGACTGGCCCGGGCTCTGAACCCTTCGCACACTCTTGCCGACGGGGATACTGTCTTTTGCCTCGCCACTGGTGACCTGCCCCTGGACCGGAGTACCGAAACTGCGCGGCAGGTGAGTCTCATTACCCTGCAGAGTGCGGCAGCCGACGTCGTACGCTTGGCCATCCTGGATGGGATTTCGGCGAGCTCAATCAGCGGGTAGTGTTTGTGGGTTCGTATTGTAGTTGGACTTTCTACACACATACAGTAAAGTGGTTTGTTGGTTGTCTGCCCAGCTGTGCCCTGTTTGGGGCCGGAGGCGATAACCGATCCAACAAAAACGTTCGTGGTCATGTCCGGTGCAATCCGGCAGGGCTGCGGCAACAACAGTTAGCGGAGGGTATGGCCAAGAAGGACGGGGTCATTGAGATCGAAGGCGTTGTGACTGAGGCGCTGCCTAACGCGATGTTTCGCGTTGAGCTGACCAACAAGCACATCGTACTCGCGCACATCTCAGGCAAGATGCGCCAGCACTACATCAGGATTCTCCCTGAGGACCGGGTAGTGGTGGAACTGAGCCCTTATGACCTCACTCGGGGTCGTATCGTCTACCGCTACAAGTAAATTCTGGGCGGCCTCAGCATGAGCTGACGGCTGCTCCAGTTGACCAACTGCCACACGCAAAGGAATGCCATGAAGGTCAAGCCGAGCGTCAAGCAGATCTGCGAAAAGTGCAAAGTGATCCGCCGTAATGGCCGGGTCATGGTGATCTGCGAGAACCCGCGCCACAAGCAGCGCCAGGGCTAATTTTCCCTCCTGAGGGAAATCCTGGGTTGCTAACCCACGCAAGTAAATAAAAGGCAGCACAAGCTGAATTGGGACGTATGAGCCCGGACAGCTAACCCCCGGTCGGAGGCTGGGGCCGCACAGAACGTGCGGGTGTACTGCCTACGACCTCCGGTTTATTCAAGGAGTACTGCCACTATGGCTCGTCTCGCTGGCGTAGACATTCCCCGCGAAAAGCGGTTGGAAATTGCGCTTACTTACATCTACGGCGTGGGCAAGACCCGTGCACACGAAACCCTGGCTGCCACTGGCATCAGCGCTGACGTCCGCGTCAAGGACCTGACTGATAACCAGCTGGTTGAGCTTCGTGACTACATTGAAGGCAACTACAAGGTTGAGGGTGACCTTCGCCGCGAAGTAGCAGCTGATATCCGCCGCAAGGTTGAAATCGGCAGCTACGAAGGTATTCGCCATCGCAAGGGCCTGCCAGTGCGCGGACAGCGTACGAAGACGAACGCGCGTACCCGCAAGGGTCCGAAGCGCACCGTTGCAGGCAAGAAGAAGGCTCGTTAAGACCCATTTGCCCCCTAAAATCGCTGGCGCGATTTCAGGGAACCCGGCAAATGAGGGAATAGCGGATCTTTCCCCCAATAACTTTCTGTAGGAGAAAAAATGCCCCCGAAGACTCGTGGCGCGGTTCGCAAGCCGCGTAAGAAGGACAAAAAGAATATCGCGCTGGGCCAGGCGCACATCAAGAGCACTTTTAACAACACCATCGTGTCCATCACGGACCCGAACGGTGCTGTTATCTCTTGGGCTTCCTCAGGTGAGGTTGGCTTCAAGGGCTCACGCAAGTCCACCCCGTTCGCAGCCCAGATGGCTGCCGAAGCTGCTGCCAAGCGTGCGCAGGAGCACGGCATGCGCAAGGTTGACGTTTTCGTCAAGGGACCGGGATCCGGACGCGAGACCGCAATCCGCTCGCTGCAGGCCGCTGGCCTCGAGGTTGGCTCCATCCAGGACGTCACCCCCGCAGCGCACAACGGCTGCCGTCCGCCGAAGCGCCGCCGCGTCTAAGGCTTTTCCAGCAGCTTGAGCTTGCCCGGACCGTTGATGGTCCGGGCAAGCCCCGCCGCGTTAAGTCCTCAGACCGAATTTCCACCACCTGTGTTGCGTCATATAGCGGATGCTCGCCGAAAGGAAACCTAAGTGCTCATTGCACAGCGCCCCACCCTCTCCGAAGAGGTAGTCTCCGAAAACCGCTCGCGTTTCATCATTGAACCGCTGGAACCGGGCTTCGGCTACACCCTCGGAAACTCCCTCCGCCGTACCCTGCTCTCCTCCATCCCCGGTGCCGCTGTAACCAGCATCCGGATCGATGGCGTGCTGCACGAGTTCACCACGGTTCCGGGTGTCAAGGAAGATGTCACTGAGATCATCCTGAACATCAAGACCCTGTCGGTTTCCTCCGAGCACGACGAGCCGGTTGTGGCTTACCTGCGCAAGCAGGGCCCCGGAGTCGTCACCGCCGCGGACATCGCTCCGCCGGCCGGCGTCGAATTCCACAACCCGGATCTGCACATTGCCACGCTGAACTCGAAGGGCAAGTTCGAACTCGAACTGACCATCGAGCGCGGCCGCGGCTACGTTTCGGCAGCTCAGAACAAGTCCGGCGATTCCGAGATCGGCCGTATCCCGGTCGACTCGATCTACTCGCCGGTCCTGAAGGTTACTTTCCGCGTGGAAGCAACCCGTGTTGAGCAGCGCACCGACTTCGACAAGCTCATTGTCGACGTCGAGACCAAGCAGGCCATCGCCCCGCGCGATGCGGTTGCTTCCGCAGGTACCACCCTGGTGGAACTCTTCGGTCTGGCCCGCGAGCTGAACACCGCAGCTGAAGGTATCGAGATTGGCCCGTCGCCGACGGATGCTGCCCTGGCAGCAGACATGGCCCTGCCGATCGAGGATCTGGACCTCACCGTCCGTTCCTACAACTGCCTCAAGCGTGAGGGCATCCACAGCGTGGGTGAACTCGTTGCACGCTCCGAGGCTGACCTCATGGACATCCGTAACTTCGGTGCGAAGTCCATTGACGAGGTCAAGGCAAAGCTGGTTGAACTGGGCCTGTCCCTCAAGGACTCGCCTCCCGGTTTTGACCTCGCAGCACGCGCCGCAGCAATTGAAGAGGACGACGCCGCCTTCGGCGACGACGAACTCTAATAAACAGATCTTGGCCGGCTGGCTGGATGCACCACGGTGTGCGCAGCCCACTGGCTTCCATATGAGGAGAAACTATTATGCCTACCCCCGCTAAGGGTCCGCGCCTCGGAGGCGGAGCGGCTCACGAGCGTCTTATGCTCGCGAACCTGTCCGCCGCACTGTTCGAGCACAAGCGGATCACCACCACGGTGACCAAGGCCAAGCGACTGAAGCCGTACGCCGAGCGTCTGGTGACTTTCGCCAAGCGTGGCGACCTGGCTTCCCGCCGCCGTGTACTCGGCCTGATCAGCAACAAGGGCATCGTCCACGAGCTGTTCACCGACATTGCACAGGCAGTGGAGAACCGCGACGGCGGCTACACCCGCATCACCAAGATCGGCAACCGCAAGGGCGACAACGCTCCCATGGCTGTCATCGAACTGGTTCTTGAGCCGCTTTCCGCCAAGCAGGCTGTTGTAGCCGAGGCCACCCAGGCCGCAACCAAGGCTGCTCCGGCTGCCGAAGAAGCTCCGGTGGTTGAGCCTGTCGAAACCGAAGCTGCCGAAGCCAAGTACGCCGGCTCCAAGCCTGCTACGGCTGACAACGTTGCCCCTGAGGGCTTCGAGGTCAAGGGCAACGAGGACTCCATGAAGTTCCACGTTCCCGGCTCGCGCTGGTACGACTCGACGATCGCTGAAGTTTGGTTCGACTCTGCTGAGTCCGCCGCTGCCGCAGGCTTCGTGCCTGCCGGTGGCGAAGCCGCACAGGCTGTCGAAGCTGAGTAATCAGGCTCTGATGCTCCAGTAGACTTACGTCTATGAACCACCAAAAACCCGCTGCCCCCGTTTTGGGGGGCGGCGGGTTTTTGCGTGTCCGGCTTGATTTATCGTACGACGGCGGCGCCTTCAACGGGTGGGCAGTGCAGCCGGGATTGCGTACCGTCCAGGGCATTCTGGAAGAGGCACTGGCGTTGCTGATCCGCAGGCCCATTCGGGTCACCGTGGCGGGCCGGACCGACGCCGGCGTGCACGCCCGCGGCCAGGTGGTCCACCTGGATCTCACCGAAGCCGAGTGGCTGAAGTTGCCGCGCGGGCACGAACTGGATCCCGCCGTCGCGCTCTTGCGGCGGATCCGTGGCGCCCTCAGCCGTGGGCTGGGCGACCTGACCGGTGCCATCGAGGTTCACCTGGTGTCCTTGGCGCCTGTGGGGTTCGACGCCCGGTTCTCGGCGCTGTGGCGGCGCTACAGCTACCGCATCGCGGACGGAGCTGCCCTGTGGGACCCGCTCGAACGGTACTTCACGCTCTGGCACCAAAGCCCCCTGGACGTGGACCTGCTGAACGCCGGAGCGGTGCAGCTGCTGGGACTCCAGAACTTCCTGTCCTACTGCAAGCCACGTGAAGGCGCCACCACTATCCGCGAGCTGCAGCGGTTCGAGTTCCACCGCGGTGAGGACGGCGTTATTGTGGCCACTGTCCAGGCCGACGCGTTCTGCCACAACATGGTCCGGTCCCTGGTTGGCTCCGCCCTGTTCGTGGGGGAGGGCATCGAGGAGCCGGGCTGGCTGCATGAGCGGCTGCTGGCCAAGAAACGCGACGCCAAGTCCGTCCTGGCTGCCCCGCACCCGCTGGTCCTTGAGGAAGTGGCCTACCCGTCCGACGACGAAATGCTGGCCCGCGCCGAACTGACCCGGGCCGTCCGCAAACACTGAGGTCCGGCCCCCATCGATTGCTCCGTCAGCGCCCTTTTGGCACGTCAAAAGGGCGGCTACGGAGCAATCGATGAAGGTAACGGGGTTTCGACGGGCT
>DIZT01000085.1:4944-7182 GCA_002427975.1 Micrococcaceae bacterium UBA6021
GACGGGCTCAACCACCGGATTCGACCGGCAGGGTCATGGTGAACGTGCTGCCGCCGCCTAAGTCGCTGGCGCAGGCGATGGCGCCGCCGTGGCGTTCCAGGATGGTCTTGGTGATGGACAGGCCCAGCCCGGCTCCCGGGATGGCTGCTTCCCGGGCTGACTCGGCGCGGAAGAACCGGCGGAAAACCTTGGCCGCGTCCTCGGGGGCCATGCCCATCCCGGTGTCCTGCACAACAAGCTTGACCCAGTCCGCGCTGCCGGCAGCGCTGATGGTCACCGTGCCGCCGTCGGGCGAGTACTTGATGGCATTGGATACCAGATTGTCCAGAGCCTGGCCGATCCGCAGCGGGTCGGCGTAGGCCCAGAGCGGTGAGGGCACGTCGGCCACCAGGGCTACGGACGACCGCTCGGCCTGTGCCTGTGCTGAGCCGATGCTCGACTCCACCAGGCCGGAAATGTCGGTCCGCTTCGGGTGGACCTTCAGCGCGGAAGAAGCCTCAAGCGTCAGGTCCGAGACCAGGTCGAGCAGCCGATCGGAGTTGCGCTGCACCACCTCCAGGCGCTGGACCGTGAGGTCGGATAGCCCCTCGCTGTCCTCCAGTACGAGGTCGATGTTGCCGAGGATGGAATTGAGCGGGGACCTGAACTCGTGGGAGACGTTCGAGACGAGCTCCTCGTTCGCGGCCGTGGCCTCCACCAGCCCCGTGACGTCGCTGAAGACGACCACCGCTCCGGTGAGGCGGCCGCCGTCGTTCATTAACGGCCGCGCGGCGGTGGACACTGCACGCTGCTGCGGGCCCTCGCCGATCCAGACCAGATAGTCCGCGAAGGATTCGCCTTCGACGGCGCGCCGGAGGGGATGCTTGTCCGGCGGCAGGGGAGTGACTTTGTCCTGCGCGAAAACCAGATGCTGGCTTTCGCCGGCGGACCCGTCGGCAGGGGCGGCGATCTGCTGCAGGCGCCGTTGCCGGTTGTTGATCAGCAGCTGGTCACCGTTCGAATCGACGGCAACGATCCCGACGTCGGTAGCGTCCAGAATGGTCAGCAGCAGTTTCTCGCGTTCCCGGCTCGCGGCGAGCAGTTCCCGCAGTTCTGCGCCCATGGCCTGCAGCTGCCGCTGCTGGATGTGCATATTGACACTGGCGAACCGGATTGCGAGTGAAACAGCCAGCATGACAAGCGGGAAAAGAACGAGTGCAGTAATGTCCGACGCCGTGAGGTTGGGGAATTTTCCGGCCGTTGTGGGGAGCATGATCAGGAACGGTCCCAGGGCGCTCAGCACAAGACTTGTGCGTACCAGGATCCCGGAAGCGGCCAGCCAGATGACCGGAAATACAACCAGAATTGCCAGGGCTGGCAGAAGGGGCGCGGCACCGTTTCGCAGCAGTGCGATCGCAAGCAGGTCAAGAACCGGAACCGCCACGTAATAGCTAGGGGGCAGGCGCTCCCAAGGAGTGAGGAAACAGGCCGCAAAAAGAATGAGATGAAGGGCGATCGCTGCCAGGTAGAGGGGACTGACCAGCAGGGATGGCCACACGAAGGGTGTCATCACGCCGAGGATGGTGACAATCAGCGACAGCGGCAGCTGGCACAAAGCGACCTGGGTCCGAGGGCCAAGCTTCCTGAAATAGAGGGCCACCGCCCGGGGCGAGGGACGTAGGGGCATAGGGGATCTCCAACTTTCTGACGGCCCCAATTCCGTCCCCAATCAATTTGTGTGCCCGAATTCCTGATGGGCAGCACAGTCAACCTTCTGAATCCTAATGCGTATGCGTTGTCATGGTAATTGACTTTCCAAAACTAAAGGCGGGAACACGTGTTATCCGCCGTTCATACTTGTAGCGTATAGAGAGTTGGAGTGGATGAGGGGATCGGCGCTGGGCCGATGGGGGCCTCTTCCACCTGGCATCAGGGATAGACATGGAAGATCTTGGGGTAGCAGTAGTCATTGAGGACGACGCCGATGTGCGCAACCTCCTTGAGGGGATCCTCCGTCAGGCCGGGTTTGAGGTCCATACCGCCGTTGATGGGCGGGAGGGCGTTGAAGTTGTGCGGCACAACAACGCCCAAGTGGTCACGCTGGACATCGGCCTCCCGGATATCGACGGTTTTGAGGTCCTGCGGCGGATCAGGAATTTCAGCGACGCCTACGTGGTGATGCTGACCGGCCGGACAGATGAACCCGATTTGCTGTCGGCACTGAATGCGGGGGCAGATGACTACATCGCGAAGCCCTTC
>DIZT01000085.1:7233-8353 GCA_002427975.1 Micrococcaceae bacterium UBA6021
CCGCCGGCGGCACCGGCCACGTTCATGCAGGCGGGCGTCCTGCAGCACAACGGGCTCGTTTTGAACTCCCGGACCCGGTCCGTGGCAATCGGTGAGCGTAACCTCGGCCTCACGCGCAGCGAGTTCGACCTCCTGCATACACTGCTCCGCGGCGAGGGTGCAGTGTGCACGCGGTCCGATCTGGTGCGCGCGGTCAGGGGCGATCTCTATGAGTCCGATGCCTATATCAGCGAGGCCGACGAGCGGGCCGTGGAAGTCCACATCGGGAACCTCCGCCGCAAACTCCGGGAAGACCCGGTGTCACCGCGCTGGTTGCAGACCGTTCGGGGAGTGGGCTACCGGCTGGCACCGCAAAGGACGGACCTGCAGGGATGGCCGGGGGCTGAACGCTAATCGTTTTTCAAGATGTAGTTGGCCTGAAGCTCCGAAACGGTGCGCACTCCGTGCTCGGCCACGCCTGCCAAGAGGGCATTTCCCTGGACGAAGTCTCCCCGGCGGATGGCGTCCTCCAGGGCCTGGGCGAGGCTCGCCAGCCGGATTCCCCCCACCATGGCGGACGTGATCCGCATGCTGATGACGGCGTCCAGGGCATCCGGACGGTCCTCGGCCTGGACGGAGGCAGCTAACCGGCTGAAGCGCTGGTCCCACAGGGTGGCGTAATCACGGGCGAAGCCACGGGCAAGTTCGGGGCCGTCCAGTTCTGTTTCCAGTTCCGCCAGGATCTCCGGTTCAACCCAGCGCATTGCTTCGTTGCCCACCTGCTGCAGTCCGGAGTGCACGTCCGCAACGGAACCCGCAGCCGACGGCTCGGCGGGGACACCCCCGCTGCTGGAGGCAAGACCTAGACTATCCATGCTTCAAGGCTACTTCCTGTAGTTACTGGGAGTCCTTTTATCGGTAGAACCTGTGGAAACCTTGAGTCATCCTTGACTTCGCTTGTGGAGCGTCATTGCCCGCTGAACGTGGCAATCGTGTTGATAACGGCGGGACCCAGAATGGCGATGAAGAGCACGGGAAAGATGAAGAACAGGAGCGGGAAAAGGATCATCACGGGCAGTTTCATGGCTTTTTCCTCTGCTCGCTGACGGCGTTTGACCCGCATGACCTTGGCCTGGACGCG
>DIZT01000145.1:0-1783 GCA_002427975.1 Micrococcaceae bacterium UBA6021
CGCCGGCCATGAGGGCGTGGTTGTGAAGGCGATCGGATCGGCCTACGCGGCCGGTCGGCGTGGTTCCAACTGGATCAAGGTGAAGCCGGTGCTCACCTACGACCTGGTTGTGCTCGCCTGCGAGTGGGGGTCCGGACGGCGCACTGGGCTGTTGTCGAACCTGCACCTCGGAGCCCTCGACCCGACCGGCGAGTTCGGCCAACCCGGCGGCTACGTGATGGTGGGCAAGACATTTAAGGGCCTCACCGACGCCCTGCTGCGCTGGCAGACCGAGAGGTTCCAAGAGCTCGAGGTGCGGCGCACGGCGGGCACCGTCTGGGTCGAGCCCATCACAGTGGTCGAGATCGCGATCGACGGCGTGCAGCTTTCCTCGCGCTATCCGGGCGGAATCGCGCTGCGGTTCGCGCGCGTCAAGCGCTACCGCGACGACAAGACGGCGGCGGAGGCCGACACCATTCAGACGCTGCGCGCGCTGCTGCGCTCGTAGCCGGATGAGGAGGAATCCTTCGGGGCCGGCCGCATTCGACGCGCCGGAGATGACACCAGGATGAGGTCCACGAGGCACCTGCGGCCCGCCTGTGCCCGGTGTGCCGCGGGCGTACCGTGGCGCATAGGTACAGTCGCGTCCAGCGAGCGACGGTGACGAAGCCGGCTGGGCGGGCGGTATCCGAGGAGGCCAGGGTGTCAGCTGGAACAGGCATTGACCAGGGCCGGTCAGCGTTCCGCGAGAACCGCTGGACCGAGGCCTTCGAGAACTTCCGTGACGCCGACCAGCGGGGCGGCCTGCCGGCAGCCGACCTCGAACGGCTCGCAACCGCTGAGATCCTGACCGGCAACATGACCAAAGGCCTGCACACCCTCACCCGTGCGCATGAGGAGTTCCTGGTTGTCGGCGACGTAGCTGGCGCCGCCCGCTGTGCTGGTTGGATGGGGATGCAGCTGATGAGCCTGGGGGAAACGGCACAGGCCGGGGGCTGGTTTGCCCGCGGCCAGAGGCTCGCGGATGAACTCGCCGAGCCAGACCGAGTCCAAGGCTTCATGCTGCTGCCGACGGGCCTGGGCAAGCTCTATGGCGCTGATCCGGCGGGCGCCCTGCAGGTCTTCTCCCAGATGGCGGACTTCGGCCAAAGATTCCAGGACAAAGACCTGTCCGCGCTTGCCCTCCTCGGTACAGGCCAGGCGTCACTCATGCTTGGGCGCCCGGACGAAGGCCTCCGGATGTTCGACGAGGTCTTGGTGGCCGTCACGGCCGGGGAACTGTCCCCGATCCCTTCCGGGATCATCTACTGCGCAGTCATCGGAGGCTGCCACCTCGTCTTCGACCTGGCGAGGGCACTGGAATGGACGGCGGTATTGGACCGCTGGTGCAGTGCCCGCCCGGACTTGGTGCCGTTCAGCGGCCAGTGCCAGTCCCACCGCGCCGAACTGTTCCGCCTGCACGGGGCCTGGGCCGAAGCGCTCGAGGCGGCGGCTGTAGCCCAGGGACGTTCCACCAGGGGTGACCCCCAGGCAGTCTACGGCGGTTACTACCAGCAGGGCGAAGTGCAGCGGCTCACCGGCAAGCTGGAGGCCGCCGACGTTTCGTACCGGCAGGCGGCCAGGAGCGGTTACGAACCGCAGCCGGGCCTTGCACTTCTCTCGTTGGCGCGGGGAGAGGCCCAGCAGGCCCAGTCCATGATCCGCAGGGCGTCCGGCGTGGCGGACCCGGCCACCCGCCGGAATCTGCTGCCGGCCCTGGTGGAGGTCGAGCTGGCCTCCTCCGATCTGGACGCGGCGCGGCAGG
>DIZT01000145.1:1814-3056 GCA_002427975.1 Micrococcaceae bacterium UBA6021
CAAGCCCTGCGGCAGGCCTGGAAACTGTGGCTGGAACTCGGTGTGCCCTACGAGGCCGCTCGCTGCCGGGTATTGATCGGGCGTGCCTGCCGGGCCCTCGGGGATGAGCCCTCGGCGCTGATGGACTTCGAGGCCGCGCATGCGGAGTTCCTGGAACTGGGCGCAGCTCCGGCAGCCGCGTGGGCGGCATCGCTCATACGGGAAGGCTCCGACATCGCCCAGGGTCCGCTGTCCCCGCGGGAAACGGAAGTGCTTCGGCTCGTTGCCTCCGGCGAGGGCAACCGGGCGATAGCCGCAGAACTCTATCTCAGTGAAAAGACCGTGGCGCGGCACATCAGCAACATCTTCCTGAAGCTGGGCCTTTCCTCACGCGCGGCAGCCACCAGGTATGCATTCGAGCACGGTCTGGCGGGCTGAGGGCGGACTGCACAAAAATACCCACCGGCCCCTTTGGCAGAGTTACATGATTTGGCCGACGCGGGCGGGAAGGCCCCGCCCGTAGCCTCAAAACATGAACCTTCCAGTCCTAGCCGGCACACTTTCGACGGTGCTGTTTGCCATGGGAATGCTGCCGATGCTGGTCAAAGCGGCACGCACACGGGATCTCGCCTCCTACAGCCTGGGGAACCTGGTCCTGAGCAATGTGGCCAATGCCGTGCACTCCATCTACGTCTTCAACCTGCCGGCCGGCCCCATCTGGGCCCTCCACGTGGCCTACGTCGTGGCGTCCGCTCTGATGCTGGTGTGGTGGCTGCGGTACAGGGAGACGGGACGCGAAATGGCAGGCGGCACAGCGACCGGCCAGCGGGATGGTTCATCCGTAGGAATCCACGTAAGTGAAAAAGGAGCGCAGTGATGAACCACGACGACGTGACCGGCACGCTGGACACGATGATCATCGGCGGCGGGCAAGCCGGCCTTGCCATGGGCTATTACCTGAAAGAGCAGAAGCGGAAGTTCCTGATCCTGGATGAAAACCCGAGGACCGGCGACTCCTGGCGGCAGCGTTGGGATTCGCTTCGGGTGTTCACGCCCGCAAAGTACGACGGACTACCCGCCGCACCTTTCCCGGCGGATCCGCTGTCCTTCCCCCCGAAGGATGAACTGGCGGACTACCTGGAACGCTACGCGGTGGAATTCGAACTGCCGGTGCGCCAGGGCACCCGGGTCGAGCGGCTCTGGCGGGAAGGGGACCGCTACATCGCCGCCTCCAACGGCCACCGTTGGGAAGCGAAGAACGTG
>DIZT01000145.1:3109-12766 GCA_002427975.1 Micrococcaceae bacterium UBA6021
GAACGTGCACCCAAGGTCCCGGAATTCGCTTCCCTGCTCGACCCTTCAACTGTCCAGCTGCATTCGAGTGAGTATCGGAATCCAGGACAGCTCAGGGACGGTCCGGTCCTTATTGTCGGACTCGGGAACTCCGGAGCGGAGATCGGCATAGAGGTATGCCGGACCCATCCCACCCTGGTGGCGGGAAAGCCCGCCGGTGAGCTCCCTGTGAAGCATGGGAGGACGGCGGCGCGTTTTGTCCTGCCGCTGGTCCGGTTTGCGGGGCTGCACGTGCTGAACCTGGGCACGCCTATCGGCCGCAAAGCCATCCCGGCCCTGAAAGCCCACGGAGCACCCTTGATCCGTACCAGGTCCAAAGACCTCGCCGCTGCCGGTGTGCGGTTCGTTCCCCGGGTAACGGGGGTGGAGAACGGCCTGCCGGTCCTCGCGGACGGTAGCCGACCGGAGACCGCGAATGTGATCTGGTGCACCGGCTTCCGCCAGGAGTTTGGCTGGATGAATCCGGCCTTGCTCGACGACGGCGAAATGCCCCGGCAGCACCGCGGCGTAGCGCTGGACTCACCAGGCCTGTTCTTCCTGGGGCAGGACTTCATGTATGCGGCCGCCTCGGCAACACTGCCCGGTGAGTGCCGCGATGCGCGGTACCTGGCGGCAAAGATTCCGGCCCCGGTCAGCTATGGATCCGCCTTAGCTGCCCCCTGAGCTGCAGTGCTGTTGCCTCGGGCAGCCGTTTGGAGACCACGCGGTAGAAGAGGAGGACAGCCACAGCTGACACAACGATGCCGACGAGGTTCAGCAGCAGTTGGAATGCCGACCCGGCCGCCTTCTGGAACTCGCCCAGGACCAGGGCCACGGCCACGAATCCGGCCGCCGGGACCGTCGTGACCGAAATAAAGACACCGATGAGCGCCGCCGAACGGCGGCTGATGACGGAGAGCATTCCGGCGGTGCCAGCCAGGACCGCCACGATCAGTGAATACGGTCCCGGATGATAGATGAACTCGACGGCGGGCCCGGTGTCCAAGGCATCGGCGGGAAAGAGCCCCAATGGGACGGACAGCCACGCAGTCAGCGCCGCCAGGCCCATGGCCACCACGAAACCCAGGCAAGCGCCACGGCAGTACGCCGGCCCAGCGACCACTTCCGTCTGGCCAAAGCCACTGCCAGTGCAGCCAAGGGGCCGAACTCCGGCCCCACGGCCATGGCCCCCACGATCGCAATGGTGGAATCGGTCACGATGCCGATGGCAGCGAGCTGTGTGGCCAGAACCAGGAAAGCAAGGTAGCTCCACGTGAGCCGGGAGTCCTCGCCCGTCTGACGGGTGACCTCGTCCCAGATCAGGGCGTCCGCGCCGTCTCCAGGGGCAGCAGACTCCGCCTCGTCCGCGCGCCGGGACAACACCAGCTCCGGCATGGCAATGACGATGGACCCCACCTCCTGCGCCTTCAGGACGTCAAGCTTCTCGAGCAGTTCCTCCACCGATTCCCTGGCGATCTGGACCTCTATGACATCGCCCTTCGGCGCCACGGATGCACCCGGGAAGAACGCAACCTCGGCCGTTCCCACCTGGTCCTGACAAGTCTTCAGCGCTACTTCTGACAGCTCTCCGGGCACACAAATCCGCAGCTGGACAATCACGCCCGCTCCCTTCCCTGGTTTGTGCCAGCTTAGTTTGTGCGGTCTGTTGATTGGCTTTGGCTGTTGCCGGTCCGTAGGCTGGATGTTTTTGCTGCCCGGTCTGAGAGGTTCTTGTGTCGATTGCGGGAACCCGGGCTGAGTCGGGCCAGGCGCGGGACGCCGGAAACAAGGGGCGGAAACCGACATTCCGTCCGGAAGTCCAGGGCCTGCGCGCGCTCGCTGTGCTGATGGTGGTGACCTACCATGTGTGGCTTGGCCGGGTGTCCGGCGGCGTGGATATCTTCCTCCTGATCTCGGCATTTCTGTTGACCCTGTCCTTCGTCCGGAAGGTCGAGTCGGGCACGTCCTTCAACCTGATCCGGCACTGGCTGCACCTCTTCAAGCGGCTGCTGCCGGCCGCCGTCGTGGTGATCCTCGGCGTCCTGGCCGGCACGTGGCTGATCCTTCCGCAGAGCCGCTGGCCCGTCATCCTGGATCAGGCCTGGGCGGCCCTGCTGTACCGGCAGAACTGGCTGCTGGCGGACACGGCCGTGGACTACTACGCCCAGGACCACGCCGGGGCGAGCCCGCTGCAGCACTTCTGGTCCCTGTCCATCCAAGGGCAGGCCTTTATCCTGTGGCCGCTCGTCTTCGCCGCGTCCGCTGTCCTCTGGCGGCTCCTCCAGCAACGGTACAACGCCAGCTACCGTGCCGTGGTGGCAGTTGCGTTCGCCGGCATCCTGGTCGTTTCGCTCGCGTTCTCGATCGACCAGACGGCCGTCAACCAGGCCTACGCCTACTTCGATACCCGGACCCGGCTGTGGGAATTCGCCCTGGGTTCGCTGCTGGCACTTGGCCTGCCGCTCCTGAAGCCAGGGAAAGTCCTGCGCGTGGTTCTCGGCTGGGCCGGCCTGTTTGCCATGGTCTCCTGCGGCCTGTTGCTGACCGTGGACCGCGCCTTCCCCGGATTCGTTGCCTTGTGGCCCACGCTGGCGGGCGCAGCGATCATCGTGGCCGGCCAAACCGGGAGCCGCTTCGGCGTGGACCGCCTCCTGAGCTGGAAGCCGCTGGTTTCCCTGGGCGACAACTCCTATGCCCTCTACCTGTGGCACTGGCCCATCCTGGTGCTCGCTCTGGCCGCCACCGACGTCGAGGCACCCAACCTTGGCCAGGGCGCGGCGATCATCGCCGCCTCGGTGGCGTTGGCTGTCCTGACCACCCGCTTTGTGGAGAAACCGCTGCGTGAGTGGCGCTGGCCGCAGGTGCGCACCTGGCGCACCGCCGTCGTCGTAATTTCCTGCTGTGCCCTGCTGGCCGGACCGGTGGCGGTCTGGCGGACGAGCCTCTCCGCGGAGGAAGCTGCCACGGCTGCCCAGCCCCGCGAGCTGACGCCGGGAGCGGCCCTGCTGAGCCCGGCCAACGCCGGAGCGCCCGCGCCGGCGGGGCGGATCATTCCCGGGCCGGTGGCCCTGTACAACGATTGGGCGGGAATCCAGCAGGCCTGCACCGGGGCAAATGCCACGGAGGACCCGGTTCTGGAAGGCTGCCGGCAGGCGACTCCTGAAGGCGAAACCGCCAAGCGGATTGTTGTGCTGGGGGACTCCCACGCCCAGCAGTATCTGGCCGCCCTTGCACCCATCGCGGAATCCCGCGGCTGGGAACTGGTCACCCTGCTGATGCCGGCATGCCGTTTCGGGGCCGAATCCGAGACCCGGAACGCCGAATGCAACACCTACAACCGCGCCAGCGCAGCGTACGTCCTGGAACACCGTCCGGACGCGGTCTTTACGGTGGCCTCCCTGACCCACGAGGAAGCCCCCTTCGAAACCGAGGTGCCGGCGTACCTCGAGGGAATCCAGCCCATAGCTGATGCCGGCATCGAGATCATCGGCATCCGGGACAACCCGCGCTTCACCATCAACATGCCCGAGTGCGTCCAGCGCCACACCCCGGACGCCCCGGCCTGCAACCCGCCGCTGAACGAATCGCTGGTGGAGCCGTCACCGCTGGAGAGCTACCGCGGGAAAGTCGAAGGCCTGCACCTGATGGACCTGAGCGACTTCATCTGCGCCGGCGGCATCTGCCCGGCCGTGGTGGGCAACATCTACGTATACAAGGACGACAACCACCTCAGCCGGACCTATGTGGAAAGCATGATCCCCATGTTTGAAGAGCGGCTGCTGGCGGCGACGGGCTGGAACTGACACGTCGGCAGTAGGGCCCACGCCCGCAGGGTTCCCTGGCCGAGCTTGCGAGGTTAGGGATCGGGTGGGGATGCGTGCCGTTGCTCACAATGGACTACCGGAATAGGGGGATCGGCGTGGAGGTTCTAATATTTACTCAACGCTTTCTGCATGGTTCCCGTGCACTAGGCACCCCAACGGCCCTGCACGGACCAGTCCCGTAATGACGGGCTGGTCATTAGCTGCAATCCCTACCCGTGAACCCATAACCAAGGTAAGAGGCGCACTCATGACCCAGCCCGAGCACAATCCCTTCGGCTTCATCGGCCTGACCTATGACGACGTCCTGCTCCTGCCGGGCCACACCGACGTCATCCCGTCCGAGGCGGACACCTCGTCACGGATTTCCAAACGGATCACCGTTCACACGCCGCTGCTGTCCGCCGCCATGGACACGGTCACCGAATCCCGGATGGCGATTGCCATGGCACGCCAGGGCGGGCTGGGCGTCATCCACCGCAACCTGTCCATCCAGGACCAGGCCGACCAGGTGGACCGCGTGAAGCGCAGCGAGTCCGGGATGATCACCAACCCGCTGACCATTGGCCCTGAGGCGACGCTGGCGCAGCTGGACGAGATCTGCTCGCAGTACCGGGTTTCCGGCCTCCCCGTCGTGGACGAGGGCATGCGCCTCCTCGGCATTGTCACCAACCGCGACACCCGCTTTGTGCCCGAAGCCGACTTCCCGCTGCGGCTGGTCAGTGACGTAATGACCAAGATGCCGCTGATCACCGGGCATGTGGGCATCAGCCGTGAGGAAGCATCCCACAAGCTGGCCACCAACAAGATCGAAAAGCTTCCGCTCGTTGATGAGCAGGGCCGGCTCAAGGGCCTCATCACCACCAAGGACTTCACCAAAGCCGAGCAGTACCCGCTGGCTACCAAGGATGACGAGGGCAGGCTTAGCGTAGGTGCCGCCATCGGCTTCTTCGGGGACGGCTGGGAGCGCGCCATGGCCCTCGTGGAGGCCGGTGTTGACGCACTGTTCGTTGACACCGCCAACGGCCACTCGCAGGGTGTGCTGGACATGATCCGCCGCCTGAAGTCTGATCCGGTAGCGGCACACGTGGACATCATCGGCGGCCAGGCCGCCACCCGCGAAGGCGCCCAGGCCCTGATCGACGCCGGCGCCGACGGCATCAAGGTAGGCGTGGGCCCCGGTTCCATCTGCACCACCCGCGTGGTGGCCGGCGTGGGCGTCCCGCAGATCACCGCCATTTACGAGTCCGCCAAGGCAGCCATCCCTGCCGGCGTTCCACTGATCGCCGACGGCGGCCTGCAGTACTCCGGCGACATCGGCAAGGCGCTGGTTGCCGGCGCCGACACCGTGATGCTGGGTTCCCTCCTGGCCGGTTGCGATGAGTCCCCGGGTGAGCTGATCTTCGTCAACGGCAAGCAGTTCAAGAGCTACCGCGGCATGGGATCCCTGGGCGCCATGCAGTCCCGCGGCAAGAACACGTCCTACTCCAAGGACCGCTACTTCCAGGCGGACGTCTCCGGTGACGACAAGCTCATCCCCGAAGGCATCGAAGGCCGCGTCGCCTACCGCGGCCCGCTCGCCTCAGTGGCGTACCAGCTGGTGGGCGGCCTCCGCCAGACCATGTTCTACACCGGCGCGCCCACCATCCCGGAGCTCAAGGCCCGCGGCAAGTTCGTCCGCATCACCCCGGCCGGGCTCAAGGAATCGCACCCCCACGACATCCAGATGACGGTGGAGGCCCCGAACTACGGTTCGCGCTAACCTCGGTGGTTGAGCCTGCCGGAACCCTGCGGCCGTCCCGGGCGCCCAGCCGGAAACTCGCGCTGAGGCTTTACGCCCGGGCCGTCGCGCAGGTCCTGCGGGTGAGCTTCCGGGCCTCGCCGGCCGCCGTCATCATGAAGGTGGCCGGTTCGCTCATTTCGGCGACGCTGCCGTTGGTGACCACGTACTTCGCAGCGTTGACCACCACGGCACTGGCGGCGGCCTACGCCGGTGATTCCGCTGCGGGCCAGCAGGCCATTGTGTATGTCATTATCACGGCTGCGCTGGGGCTCTTTTGGGGCGGCTTCAGCAGTGTGGACCGCTACATCCAGCAGCTCATGAGCTTCAAGGTGGGCGCCATCGTCGGCGACCAGATGTATAAGCGCTTCCTGGCGCTGGAGTTCTGGCGTTATGACGACAAAGTAACCGTGGATCTCTACGACCGGGCCAAGCGTTTCTCCGATTCCTACGCCCGGGTTCTGGACCGGATCGCGGCCATCTTCACCCAGCTGGTCTCGGTGATCCTGGCCGTGGGGGCCCTGATGCTGGTCAGCTGGTGGATCGCGGTGATTGTCCTGGTGGCCATCGTGCCCAGCGTCTACCTGCAGTTCAAGCTCTCGCGCGAACAGATCGCGCACTGGAACACCCAGGTGGACTCCCGCCGCCAGCGCCGGATGATCGAAACCAACCTGCTCCGGCCGCAGCACATCGCCGAAATGCGGCTGTACGGCATCGTGGGCTACCTGATGGACCTCCGCTCCCGGCTGCGCGATGCCGACGAGCGGCGCCGCCTGGACTTCCAGAAGCGCTACATCCCCAAGCAGCTCGCCGCGGACGCCCTGCAGTACGGCGCCGAGATAGTCTCCTTGATCTGGGTGGTGGGCCAGATCATCGCCCGCGCCTTGCCGGTTGGCCAGTTCCTCTATGTCCAGCAGATCGTCAGCCGCGCCCTGTCCACCGCAAACAGCCTGGTGTCCTCCCTCAGTTCGATTGACGAGGACCTCGCCAACCTCACGGACTATGAGCTGTTTATGGCCCTGCCGGTGCATTCGGACCATTCGCCACCGCTGCTTCAGGCACCCAAAACCGTGGAGCTGCGGGACATCCGCTTCACCTATACAGGCAGCGACACCGAGGTGATCCGCGGCATCAGCATGACGATCCGCGAAGGCCAGCACATCGCCATCGTGGGGGAGAACGGGGCGGGAAAGTCCACTCTGATCCGGATCCTCGCCGGACTCTACCGGCCGGATTCCGGGCAGGTAATGCTCGACGGCGTCGACCTCGCCGCCGTCGACGTCACCTCCTGGCACCGCCACCTGGCGGTGCTGAGCCAGGAGTTCCTCAAATACGAATTCGCCACAGCTGCCGAGAACATCCGCTTTGGGGACGTCCACTCGTCCCGGGACGATGAACGGATCCGCCGGGCGGCCGGTGACGCCGAAGCATTCGAGTTCATCAATAAACTGCCCAACGGCCTGGACAACTACGTCAGCAACTGGATGGAGGATCCGCGCGGACGGAAGGGGAGCGGGCTCTCGGGCGGCCAGTGGCAGCGCCTCGCGATGGCCCGGAACTTCTACCGCAACGCCACCTTCATGGTGATGGACGAGCCGACGTCGGCCATCGACGCACTGGCCGAGCACCGGATCTTCTCCCGGCTGTTCGCGGACCGCAGCAGCACCATCATCGCCATCAGCCACCGGCTCGCCACGATTGAGAAAGCGGACATTGTCTACATGCTCGAAAACGGGCAGATTGTGGAGCAGGGCACCCACAAGGAGCTGGTGGCAGTGCGCGGACGCTACTTCAGGATGTTCGAATCGCAGTTGACACCGTTGGAGGATAACCTAGAGCAGTGACTTACGAGATCGAGATCGGCCGTGGCAAGCGTGGGCGTCGTGCCTACTCCCTGGATGACATTGCGATTGTCCCCAACCGTCGTACCCGCGACCCCAAGGACGTTTCCGTTTCCTGGCAGATCGATGCCTACAAGTTCGACATGCCCGTCATTGCCGCTCCGATGGATTCGGCCATGTCCCCGGAGACGGCCATCGCCTTGGGCCGCCTGGGCGGGCTCGGCGTGCTGGACCTTGAGGGCCTCTGGACCCGCTACGAGGACCCGCAGGCCATCCTCGACGAGATCGGCGCCCTCCAGGACGAGATCAACAGCCCCGCGGTGACCGGCCGTATGCAGGAGCTGTACCGCGCTCCCATCCAGCCGGAACTGATCACGTCCCGCCTCGCCGAGATCCGCGCCGCCGGTGTGACGGTGGCTGGCTCCCTGACGCCGCAGCGCACGCAGGAGCACTACAAGACCGTGGTGGCCGCCGGCGTCGACATTTTTGTCATCCGCGGAACCACAGTGTCAGCCGAGCACGTCTCGAAAGACCACGAGCCGCTGAACCTCAAGCAGTTCATTTACGAACTGGACGTCCCTGTTATTGTGGGCGGCGCGGCCGGCTACACGCCCGCCTTGCACCTGATGCGCACCGGCGCCGCCGGCGTTCTGGTCGGCTTCGGCGGTGGAGCCACCACCACCACGCGGCGCGCCCTGGGGATCCACTCGCCCATGGCCTCCGCCATCTCTGACGTCGCCGCCGCCCGCCGGGACTACATGGATGAATCCGGCGGTCGGTACGTCCATGTAATTGCCGACGGCGGCATGGGCACCTCGGGTGACATCGTCAAGGCCATTGCCATGGGCGCCGACGCCGTGATGCTGGGCAGCGCCCTCGCCCGGGCCGAAGAGGCCCCCGGCAAGGGCTGGCACTGGGGCCAGGAGGCCCATCACCTGGAACTTCCCCGCGGAGACCGCGCCAACGTCGGCACCGTGGGACCCCTCGAAGAGGTGCTTTTCGGGCCCGGCCACCACACCAACGGCACGTCCAACCTCATCGGCGCACTCCGCCGTTCGATGGCGACCACCGGCTATTCGGACCTGAAGGAATTCCAGCGCGTCGACGTCGTGGTTTCTCCGTACGCCGGTAACTGACACTCCGCGTACGCCGCTGTGGCGTCCGCTGGAGGGCCTCCCCCGCTGAACCCGCCCTGCCCAACTGTGCGGCAAGGAAGTAGTGTGGATTTACTACCGGCAGCAGCGGCAAGGGAGGCGTTCCGTGAACACTGTTCCAAACGAAGGCGGGGTCCTGGGTCCCGCGGCCAGGGAAGCATCGATCGCCCGGCTCAGAGCCACCTCAGAGCCGGGCAACGAACTGGACATCCTGATCGTCGGCGGCGGCATCGTGGGCACGGGCGCGGCCCTGGATGCCGTGACGCGCGGCCTCAGCGTGGGGATCGTGGAGGCCAGCGACTGGGCGGCCGGCACGTCGTCACGTTCATCCAAGCTGATCCACGGTGGCCTGCGCTACCTGGAGATGCTGGATTTCGGGCTGGTCAAGGAAGCGTTGCACGAGCGTGGCCTGATTCTTTCGGTCCTGGCCCCGCACCTGGCACGGCCCGTGCCGTTCCTGTACCCGCTGACCAAACCGTTCCTGGAGCGGCCTTATGTGGGCGCCGGGATCGCCCTCTATGACGCCATGTCCATTACCGGCGGGCACAGCCGGGGCGTGCCGTTCCACAAACACCTCACCCGGCGTGGCACCCTCAGGGCCGCCCCGAGCCTGAAAAAGGATGCCTTTGTGGGCTCCATCCGCTATTACGACGGCCAGGTGGACGACGCCAAGTACGTGGCCAACCTGATCCGGACGGCGGCCCACTACGGCGCCCATGCGGTGAACCAGATGGCGGTGGTGGATTTCCTCCGCGAAGGCGAACGCGTGGTCGGCGCCAAAGTTGTCAACCACGAAGACGGTTCGCAGTTCAACATCAGGGCCAAACAGGTCATCAACGCCACCGGGGTGTGGACTGATGAAACCCAGGCCATGGTCACTGACCGCGGCCAGCTGAAGGTCCGGGCGTCCAAGGGCATCCACCTGGTGGTGCCCCGCGACCGCTTCCAGTCCACCGTGGGGCTGATCCTGCGCACCGAAAAATCCGTGCTGTTCGTCATCCCGTGGGGCCGGCACTGGATCATCGGCACCACCGACACCGACT
>DIZT01000337.1:0-1771 GCA_002427975.1 Micrococcaceae bacterium UBA6021
TTCCAGGCGTGGGCGGGCATCGGCCTTGTTATCGCTGCTAAGTCTGGACGGGCCGCTGCTGACTTCCTACCCGTTTCTGCTCGTTGGCGTTGCCGCCGCTGGAAGGCCTCTGCTGCTGCATAGCGGCCAGTGTCTGCGAGATCACAGCCACCCGCTGATCCACAGGGGCGCCCCGGGGTGCTGCGACCTTTATGGCGTGGAAGCCTGTTTCCGGCAGGGTGCCGGCGGCCTGGAGGCACTCTTTGATCCGGTCAGCGGTCAGCAGCGAGGCGGGCTCAAGGAGTTCAACGCCGGTGCCGTTGCCGGTGCCGTTGGAACCGCCAGAGCGGGCAGCATTGGCTGGAACCGGGGGGACGTGGACGTCGGCCCAGGCTTCGCCGAACCTGGTGTCAACGCCGGCGCAGCCGGAAAATACAAGGCCGCCCAAGAGGCCACGATCACGGAGGTAGGCAATGTGCTCGCGCGCGGCCTCTGGCCGTCGCTGCTCGATGACAGACCTGCCCCAGTTGATGACCATGCCCATCGGGTTCCCGGTGGCGTCGTTGGCCCGTTGGACTGCTTCGGCCTCCGCTTCCAGGGCAAGGAACCCCTTGGCCGGCGTCTGGTTCGGCATCAGGGCGTCGCAGTGCTCCAGCGCGAGGCGGGCGCCGGCCGTGTCCCAGTCCGATAGTTCGATCAGCGAGGCTTCCAAGGCGGCAGCTGTCGCGGCATCTTTGACTGCGACCGGGGCGGCATGAAGTTCCAGGGCAACGACGGCGGGCCTCCCCAGCTGCTGGTTCAGTCGCTTCACCGCGTCCAGCGCTGCTTTGACAAAATCCAGGGCCGACCGCCGTCCCGGGGCGGAAGTCGAGGCAAGGCCAAAGCTTTTGTCGGCCTGGAGCCTGGCCATGGTTCCCGGGATGGTGGTCACCACAAAACGGGCCTGTTCGGGGAGCTGTCGCAGGAACCAGGCTTCGTCGTCCTTATGCAGCTTGCCGGTGAAGGGAACTTCCAGGCCGGCCACACCGTCCAGGGCAAGGACGGAAGCCAGGAACCTCCCCTCTGCACCGGGATCCCATCCGGAAAGGCTTGGCGCGGCAGCATAGGCGCCAACAAAAAAGGGGGTGTGGTCCGCGGTATTCATAGTCATCTTCGTCTCCATGGTTTAGCGGCTTACAGGCTCGCGCGTCTGGAGCATCGGGAGTTCGTGACGGCGAGGAAAGCCTTCCCAGTCTCCCGGGACGAGGCAGGCGAACGCCCCAGTTGCTGCAGCGGTCTTGAGCCGGTCCTGCGGTCCGCTGCCGCTGACGAGTTCGGCCAGGTAGCCGGCGACGAATGCGTCCCCGGCACCCACGGTGTCTATGGCGTCCACGGGGACTGCCGCGTGGCGGAAGAACGTGCCATCAATCAGGGCAACGGCGCCGTCGGCGCCGAGCTTGATGACAGCCTGGCTTGGTCCCAGCGCAGCTATTCGCCGGGCGAGCTCCTCCGGCTCGCCGGCGCCGACTGCTATTGCGGCTTCGTCGTCGCCGGCGAACACGATGTCGGCGAGCGGGATGATGTCCCGGTAGACGCTTCGCGCTCGTTCGGCGGACCAGAGGTTACCGCGGAAGTTCAGGTCAAAGGAAACTCTCACTCGATGGGCTCTCGCCGCGTCCACGGCGTACCTGAGGGTTGCCTCCGCCTGCGGGGAGAGTGCCGGGGTTATGCCGCTGACGTGCAGCAGCTCAGCCCCCGAAATCAGTTGTTCGTCGAGGTCCTCCGGCGTGATCCAGGACCCCGCGCTGCCGGC
>DIZT01000337.1:1868-11038 GCA_002427975.1 Micrococcaceae bacterium UBA6021
ACGGCGATGCGGACGTCGACGCCTTCGGCGCGGATCTCCCGCTCGACTAAGTTTCCCAGCGAGTCCGCTCCCACGCGTCCGCACCAGACGGCCTGCACGCCGAGCCGTTGGAGGCCGATGGCCACGTTGGATTCTGAGCCGCCGATGCCCAGGCTCAGGGTGGAGGCATGGGCGAGGGGACCGACCTGGTCAGAACGCATGAGTGCCATGGTTTCACCGAACGTGAGGACGTAGGGGGCAGCGTTCACCGGGTTCCTCCGAGCTGGTTTGCGGTCTGGTCGATGAGGTCACGGACCCGCCGGGCTCTCGCCGTAAGTCCCTGCAGGTCTCCGCCTTTGAAGGCGTCGCCCAGCAGCGGACCGCCCAGGCTTACCGCAAGGGCTCCTGCCCTGATCCAGTCCGGGACGTCGTCGATGTCCACGCCGCCTGACGGGATGACCCGGATGTCAGGGAAGGGGCCGCGAAGCTGGGAAACGTAGCCGGGACCAACGGTGGAGGCGGGAAAGACCTTGACGGCGGTGGCGCCCAGTTTCCACCCGGCGTGGAGTTCGGTGGGGGTCAGGCCGCCCGGGTAGACAGCCACGCCGCGGCGGACGCAGGCGGTAATGACGTCCGGATCGGTAACGGGGGTGACGATGTAGGCCGCGCCCAGATCCAGGGCGGTTTCTGCTTCGGCCGCTGCCGTAACGGTTCCGACGCCGATTTCCAGGGCGTCGCCGAACCTCTCCTGCAGGCGGGGCAGTTCGTCCCAGACCCCTGGGGTGCTCAGGGTCAGTTCGATGCTCACCACTCCGCCGCGCTGCAGCGCCTCGATGACCGGAGCGTAGTCCTTGGCGTGGGCGGCGCGGAGGACGGCCACGACCCGTGTGTCAGTGAGGACGGCGGACGGGGCCGGGCGGAAAAGAATGCCTTGGTCGTCGAGGCGCTGCATGAAAGTTCCTTCTGGGTGCTCAGGCGAGAAGTGGTGACGTGCCCGACGGCGGCCGGTGCCGCCGTCGGGCCTTCAAGGGGTTTACTTGACGTGTTCTGCGACGGTTACGCCGGTCGCTGCGGTGGTTGCCTCGGCGACGGCGTTATAGCTGTGCCTGGCGTCCTCCGGGTCGGTGAGATCGCGGTTGAGGGTCTCCGGCGAAAGCCGGGTTGCGATGAAGCTGACGAGCATGGTCAAGGACATGTAGATGGCTACAGGGACCCATGAGTTGCTGAAGAGTCCCAGCAGTCCGGCGCAGATCATCGGGGCGATGCCGCCGCCAATGATTGAGGAGAATTCGCGGCCTAGGGTGACGCCGGCGTAGCGGTAGCGGCTGCCGAAAATTTCCGGGAAGTAGCTCATGTGCACGCCCACGACGCCCTGGCAGGCAAGGACGAAGCCGACGATGATGACCAGGACGATCGCCAGGGGAGAGCCGGTGGTCAGCAGCAGGAAGGCAGGTGCCGGGAAGAGGATCAGTGCTCCGGTGATGAGGGAAACGACGCGCCTGCGTCCGATTTTGTCGGACAGGATTCCGAAGGACACGGCTGCTACGCCGCCGCAGAGTGATCCGATGAGGAGCACGGGGGGAATGAACTTGGGGTCGGTTCCCACCACTGTGATCAGGTAGGAGGCCATGAACACTTGGATGGTGTAGGACTGGGTGCTCACTCCGAGGTTCATGAGAATCACGCGAAGGACGTTGGCTTTGCCGTTTTTGGCGACTTCCCTAAGCGGGGCGGGAGGTTCGGTGCGGGCCTGCTTGATTTCTTCAAAGACCGGGGACTCGTCGAGCTTGCGCCGGATGATCAGGGCCGCGACGGTGACAAAGATGCTGGAGAGGAAGACGAGCCGCCAACCCCACGTCAGCATGTCGTTCGGGGCAAGGGACTGCGCGGCGATCCATACGAGCGCGCCCAGTGCGGTGCCCGCTGCTGCTCCCACCATGATGAGGGAGGCGAGCTTTCCGCGGGTGCCCGGTGTTGCGGTTTCGGTCAGGAGCGTGGCGCCTCCTGACTGTTCGGCGCCTGCACCGAAGCCCTGTGCAGCCCGGCAGACGCAGAGCAGGATCGGTGCGAGGACGCCCACCTGCTCGAATGTGGGCAGCAGGCCAATGGCAAGGGTGGCGCCGCCCATCAGGAGGAGGGTGACCACCAGGACCCATTTGCGGCCGAGGCGGTCGCCGAAGTGTGAGAAGAAGATTCCGCCGAGGGGACGGAAGAGGAAGCCGACTGCGAAGGTGGTGAAGCTGGCGATCAGCGCGGCAGCGGGGGAGATGTTGGGGAAGAACAGCTTGCTGAAGACCAGCGCCGAGGCGGTGCCGTAGATGACGAAGTCATAGAGTTCGAGGGTGGTTCCGATGAGGCCCGCGACGGCGGCCTTCCGGACCTTTTTCTGGTCGACTTCCTTGGGGGGAAAGGGTGCTGCTGTGGTCATTTCCATACTCCTTTGAATGGATCTGTTGATTGGGTCCCGGCCTGCCCGTAGGGACATTGACGGGGGTGAAGCGGTGAATGGTCAGAAAGTGATGAGCACTTTGAGGTTGGTGGGGTCGGTGACGGGGGCCGTGAGTGCCTCCGCAGCGCGTTCGAGGGGGAAGGTGGCGGTGATGATGGATGGAAGATCCACGGCTCCGGAGGAGGCGAGTTCGATCGCTGCGGGGAACGCGTTGGCGTAGCGGAAAGCGGTGACGAGGTCGATTTCGTAGCGCTGGAGGAAGCCGAGTGGAATTCCGTCCACGGCTGGCCGGGCCTGGCCGACGACTGTGGCACGTGCGGCCGGCACGAGAGTCCGGATGCCGCCGGCCAATGCGTGCGTGTTGCCGGAGCATTCGATCAGGCGGTCCATGTTTTCCAGGTCCAAGGGTGCCGTGGCGGTGTTGATGGTGCGGGTCGCGCCGAATTTCGCCGCGAGGGCGAGGCGGTCGTCGTTCACATCGGTCACGACGATTTCTGCGGCGCCTTTGGAGGCGGCGACCTGGGAAACGAGGAGCCCGATGGGGCCGGCGCCGGTGATGAGTACCCGGTGCCCGGCCTGGACCTGCGCCCGTTCGATTGCCCAGACGGCGACGGCGAGCGGCTCGATGGCGGCCCCGATTTCGACCGGAATCGACGCGGGGAGCGCGTGGACGGCCGCTTCGGGGACCACCACGTGGCGGGCGAAGAGCCCATCGGTCGGGGGTGAGCCGAAGCAGGTCCCGGAGGGGCATAGGTTGTACCGGCCTGAGATGCAGGTGGCACAAGTGCGGCACGGAAGCGCGGGTTCGATGACGACGGCGGTGCCCGCGGCTACGCTGGCGTCCGGCCCTGCTGCGATGACCAGTCCGGCGCCTTCATGCCCCAGAACGGTGGGCTGGGTGAGGACATTGGTGCCGTTACGGCCATCCGCAAAGTAGTGCATGTCGGACCCGCAGATGCCGCCGGAGCGCATCTCCACCAGGACGTCGGTGGGGCCGAGGGGGCGCAGGGACTTGTGTTCGATGCGGATGTCCAGCGCCCCGTGCAGGACGGCAGCTTCGGTGGTGGTGGGAAAGTCGGTGCGGGCGTCAGGCGCGAGGGTTTGGGTGGTCATGGTGTGCTCCGGGTGGTTTGGAGGGAAACGGCGTGGGGTCGGGATGGTGCGCCGGCGTCGGCGATCGCGGCGACCGGGCCGTGGGTGTGCAGTATGTCGATGAGTTCGCCTGTCCGTTTGATGAACTCCGCGTGGCCGGCCAGTTCGTCGCCGAGGAGGTGGTGTTCGGCTAGGACGCGTTCGGCCAGTTCCTTGCCGGAGCGGGACTGGGCTGCCAATGTCGAGAGCAGGCCGCGGGCCGGGTCTTCCATGGCCGCGGCCTGGGCGCCTGGGTCAAACCCGTTGAGCGGTGCGATGCAGGTCAGGTACGCGGCAGTGGTGAGCGCCAGCAGGTGGGGGACATGTCCGCCGGCCAGCAGCTGCAGCGCCGGAAGCGGGATGCGCTGGCGGAGTTTGACGGATCCGTCGGTGCCGACCTGGCTGGTCCGGTGGCCCAGGGACGTGTTCCGCCAGCGGGAAAAGAGCTGTTCCTCGTAGGCGTCAACGTCCACCCCGGCCGGCACCGAGACGCTGGGAAGGTATTCGTTCCGCAGCACCGAGCGGGCGGCCAGTTCGATGTGGGTGTGTGCGACTGAGTCCGGGATGGTGACAGCGCCGGAGAGGGCTCCCAGGTAGGCGATGAGCGAATGGGTGCCGTTGAGGAGTCGGACTTTGAGCTGTTCGTAGCCGGCGACTTCGTTGGAGAACACCGCCCCGCCGGCTTCCCACTCCGGGCGCCCGGCGATGAAGGTGTCTTCCACGATCCACATGGTGAACGGCTCGGCCGGCACGGGGATGCGGTCCGTGTAGCCACACTCGGCCGCTACGAGGTTGCGGTAGTGGTCCGTCGTAGCAGGCACAATCCGGTCCACCATGGAGGACGGAAAGCTGGTGCAGTTGTCGATGTACGCCAGGGTTTCGGTGGCTTCGTCGGGGGAGAGCAGTGAGGCGAATTCGAGGATCAGCCGCTGCGTGTGGTGGCCGTTGTCCGCGAGGTTGTCGCAGCTGAGGATGGTGACGGGGTCTGCGTGCGTCCTGGCCCTGTGCTGCAGGCCGCGGACAATCTGTCCGATGGGCGTCCTGGGCGGTCCGGCATTGACGAGGTCGTGCCGGATGGCCGGGGCCTGCAGGTTCAGGGACCCGGTAGCTGGCGTGTAGTGGTAGCCGTTTTCAGTCACCGTCAGGGAGACGATGCGTGTCGCGGCGTCCGCAATGGCCTTGACCACACGGTCCGGATTGTCGGACGCCGTGAAGGCATCAGCGTGGACCCGGGGAATCGAAAACTTTGAACCTTCAGGCGAGATCTCCACGACTGTGTAGAGCATGTCCTGGGCGTGCATGGCGTCCGGGATGGCTGAGGACCGGCTGGAGATGCCGGTGATGCCCCAGTCCCCGCCGTGGGCTGCGACGGCTGCGTCGGTGTAGACGGCCTGGTGGGCGCGGTGGAAGTTGCCCAGGCCGAGATGGACGATGCCGGGGGCCGGGGCGGCTTGCCGCCGCAGGATTCCGGGCATGGTGGCGGAGAGCCGGGGAAGGCTGGAGGGATTCATGGGTTACCAGTCCTTCATGGAGCCGTCGAGCTCACGGGCGATGGGCAGGTACGCCTGCTTGTAGGGGAAGCGGGCTGCCGCAGCCTCGTCCACGTGGACTCCGAGGCCGGGTTCTTCTCCCGGGTGGAGGTAGCCGTCCTCGAATCGGAAACTGGACTGGAAGACTTCGGACACCCGGGGGTCGTAGCCCATGTATTCCTGGATGGCGAAGTTGCTGGTGGCCAGGCCGAGGTGCAGGGAGGCGGAGAGGTTGATCGGTGAGACGTCTGAGGGGCCGTGCGGGGCGCCCTTGATCTGGTAGACCTCGGCCAGTGCCAGGATTTTGCGGACGTGGGAGATGCCTCCGGCGTGGACGACGGCGGTGCGGATGAAATCGATGAGCCGTTCGGTGATGAGCAGCTCGCAGTCCCAGACGGTGTTGAAGACTTCGCCGATGGCCAGGGGGATGGTGGTCTGCTGGCGAAGGGTGCGAAGCAGCCGCTGGTTTTCGGCCGGGGTCACATCTTCGAGCCAGAACAGGTCCACGTCTTCCAAGGACCGGGCCAGACGGGCGGCTTCGGTGGGGTTCAGGCGGTGGTGGACGTCGTGGAGCAGTTTCAGCTCGGGGCCCACGTGCTCGCGGACCGCGGAGAGGATCTTGGGGGCATGGCGCAGGTAGGCGGACGTGTCCCAGTCCTCTTCGACCGGTCCGGCGCCGCGGCCGGCAGGTTCATAGCTGGCGGCGCCCTTGGTGACGCCGTAGACCTTGTCCAGGCCCGGAACGCCGGACTGGGCGCGGACGGCCCGGAAGCCCTGTTCGCGTCGCCGGTCTACGGAGTCAATAAGTTCGGGGAGGTCCCAGCCTGTGGCGTGGGTGTAGGTGAGGATCTTGTCGCGGGCTGCGCCGCCGAGGAGCTGGTAGACGGGCACGTCCAGGGCCTTGCCTTTGATGTCCCACAGGGCGAGGTCGATGGCGCCGATGGCGGCCATGGTCACTGGCCCGCGGCGCCAGTACGCACCGCGGTAGAAGTACTGCCAGGTGTCCTCGATCCGGTCCGCGTCCCGTCCGAGCAGTGCAGGGGCGAGGTGGTCCCGGAGGTAGCTGGCGACCGAGAGTTCGCGGCCGTTGAGGGTGGCGTCGCCCCAGCCGACGATGCCGTCGTCGGTGGTGATCTTCAGGGTGACGAAGTTGCGGCTGGGGCTGGTAACAAGGACGTCGACGTCGACGATTTTTCGGGTCATCGGGAAATCACTACATTCTTCAGTGGTTCGTTCTTGGACAGTCGGGCGATGTTTTCCGCGATCTCGAGGGCCCGGCCGCGGAAGGTTTCGGCGGTGACGCCGGAGGAGTGCGGGGTCATGATGATGTTGTCGAGCCGGTCAAACGGCAGCGCGGATGGCACACCGCGTCCGTCCGTACCGGGGTACTGGTACCAGACGTCCACAGCTGCGCCGGAGATCCGGCGCTCCTTCAGGGCTTCGTACAGCGCGGCCTCGTCAAGGACAGGGCCCCGGGCAACGTTGACGACCTGTCCCTTCGGGCCGAGGCTGTCAAGTTCTTCAGCGCCCACCAGCGATGTCGTGTCGGTGCTCAGCGGGATGCTCACGAGGAGAATGTCGGATTCAGTGAGTGCTTCGTTGAGGCGGTCGGTGGTCCCGGCCCAGCGCAGGCCGTTTTTCTTGGGGTCCACGCTGCCGCTTCGGGTGATAGCGATGCCTTCGGCCCCGAAGGCCTGAAGGAGCTTCCAGGCGGCGCTGCCGATGTGGCCGAATCCGAGGAACGTTACAACCGCTCCGCGGAGCGTTTCCGGTTGGGCGATGTCCTGGGAATACACGGAGGAAGACCAGATGCCGCTGCGGAGGGCCGCGTCCTGGCCAAGCAGGTTCCGGCGGAGGGCCACCAGGGCGGCGGCGATGTACTCGGCGATGGAGCCTTCATGATGGAAGGTATTGGCGCATACCGCGCCCGCTGGCAAGGCGTCAGCTTCGATACCGTCGTAGCCTGCCCCGGCGACATGCACCAGGCGAAGATTGCGGGCCTGTGCGCCCATGGCCTCGGTGAACCTGGGTCCCACGTAGACATCGGCGTCCTTGAGGTCAGTGAGGACCGAATGCTCATTCCAGCTGTCGTGCCAGGACGTGAGGGCACCGGCGGGGAGCGCCGACTCCAGGGTGGCCCGCTGGGGCATCAGGTTGGGGTCTGCAATGACAATTCTCATGATTACTTTCCTTGGAGGGCGTGGTTTGCGGTGCGTGCGGCGAAGGTGGAGCCGCGCACGATGAGCTGTGAACTGAGGTGGACAGCCTCGGTGGCGGAGGGCTTGCCGGCGATCTGTTCGAGGAGGAGTTCGAGGGCGAGGGAACCGCTGCGGCCAATCGGAACGCGCACCGACGTCAGGCCGGGTTCCGCGGCTGCGGCAACGTCGAGGTCATCGATACCTACGACACTGATGTCCTCGGGGCAGTGGTATCCGAGTGTCCGTGCCCCGGCGAGCATGCCGATGGCCACGAGGTCGTTGTACGCGATGACCGCGGTGGCACCGCTGGCGACAACCGACGCTGCGGCGGCGAGGCCGCCGTCGACCGTTGCATTCTGGTTGCCGACGGTCACCAGTTCGATTCCCCAGTCGTCGCAGAAACGGCTGATCGCCGTCAGGCGCTGGCCGTTCGCCCACGACGACGCCGGGCCGGGAATGTAGGCGAGCTTGCGGTGACCCAGCGCATGGAGGTGTTCCACGGCCTGGCGGAGGCCTTCACCGGCTTCCATCAGCACGCGGGCCGCGTGGTCTGCTTCGCCGTTGATCACCACGAGCGGAGTGTTGCCGGCCAGCTGGTGAATCTGGTCCGAGGGCAAACGCGGAGAGCAGAGGATGATGCCGTCAACACCAGTGGTGAACGACTCGATGTGGTCACGTTCCCTGGTGGAGGATTCGGAAGTGTCCGCCAGCACCATCCTGTGCCGCCCATGCCAGGCCTGGTCCTGGATGGATTTGATCAGCGCTGCGAAGACGGCGTTGGAGATGTCAGGAACAATGACGCCGAAGGTCCGGCTCCCGGAGAGGCCGGGCACGTCGTAGCCAAGCTGGACCGCGGCGTCCACCACTTTCTGGCGTGTCTCAGCGGCAAGCCGGCCCGGGTCGCTGAACGCCCTCGACGCCGTTGCCAGCGACACACCAGCGAGCTTTGCGACGTCCGTGAGTTTGGCCGACATGGGTCCTCCAGTTGCTTCGTTGAAACCTAACCCCTCAAGTATGGAAATAGTTGTACAAGATTGTCAAGGGTTTTCCATGATGTGCGTCACGGTTCGGACTTTGGCGCTGACCGTGCGGGATCCGGCCTTCAGGAGGGAAATGTTCGACGGCGGCGCTTGACCGCTCAAAAAGAAGGTCCGGCCATTTGGGCGGCATTACGGCCCTCTTTATGATCACTGGGGCGTTCACCGGCGGCCCCCGCCAAAGCGAGCGCCACCGCCACAGCCACGGCGACGCCGGCGTCCACTCAAACCGCCCAGGAGACGGGCGCCCCGCTGGATCCGGAGACCCCATACCTCCTGGCGCAGGGCGTCAGCGCAACGGCTCCGAAGGCGCAGCCAGCGTTCGCCACCAAGGCGATCGACCCTTCCCATCAAGGGCCGGGCGCCCAAGACGGGTTATGACCGAGCCTTGTTCGGGCAGGCGTGGGTCGACGTCGACCGTAACGGCTGCGTCACTCGCAATGAGCTGACAACGGAGCAGCGGACGGCCTTCGCCAACGACCCACTGAACCTCCAGGCGACGGACGGTCCCACCAACATCAAGAAGGGCGACGGCGACTCAGCCACCTGGCTGCCGCCGAACAAGGGCTTCCGGTGCGAATACGTCGCCAGGCAGATCTCGGTGAAGGCAAGGTACAGCCTGTGGGCTGCCCAGGCCGGGCACGACGCGATGGCCAACATCCTGGCCGACTGCTCGGGCCAGCCCGCGCCCACCAACGAGCAGGCGCCGGTCGCACCGGCGCCGGCACCCGCGGCTCCCCTCCGGCCCCAGCTCCGGTGGCTCCCGCTCCGGTTGCCCCCGCCCTCGCTCCGGCTGCGCCGGCCGCCGTCTACTACGCCAACTGCACGACGGCGAAGGCTGCAGGTG